>JAKJFE010000006.1 GCA_022705045.1 Pseudomonadota bacterium
CTATTTGATTTAACCACATTTTACCACAACATTTTATAAAATGCAATAGAAAAATGCCATAAAAAGGAATAAATGGTAGTCATAATACTGTAGATTTCGACAAAATATTCCAAAAGCAAAAGCGTTTCGACATTTTAGGGCTTAACCCACCCAACTGATTATGTAAAGCAAAGAAACCGTGTTTGAAATCGGTTTCCTAAACTCCGAATTGCCTCCTTATATAATCCCCCGGACAAAACCCCATAAAAACCGAAAACCCCGCCGAAGCGGGGTTTTCAAAGGCTGCAACGCGATTGGATCAATCGCCGATCTGGCGCTGGCGGTGTTCCCAGCGCTCCTGGGCATCGACCGTGCGTTCCGCAGTCGGACGGGCTTCGAGGCGGTCCAGGCCGATCTCGTCGCCGCTGTCGATGCAGTAGCCGTATTCGCCATCATCGATGCGGCGCAGGCCGTCGTCGATCTTCGAGATCAGCTTGCGGTAACGATCGCGGGTACGCAGTTCCAGCGAGTTTTCGGTCTCGCGGGTCGCACGTTCGGCTTCGTCGCCGACATCGCGCACTTCGTCACGCAGGTTGTCGATGGTCTGTTTCGATTCTTCGACCAGTTCTTCCTTCCACTTCAGGAGCTTCTGTCGGAAGTACTCGATCTGCAGGTCGTTCATGTACGGCTCTTTCGCGGCCGGCTTGTAACCGGCCGGAAGGTTGACGCGAACGGGTTTCTTCTTGTCCGGAATTCTGACTGGCTGCATCGGGCTCTGCTGTTTCTTCGGATTCTTGTCCGACTTCGCAGCCACGGCGACGGCCTTGCGCACATTCGACGCAGGCTTGGGCGCGGGCGCGGGAGTCGGCGCGGGCTTGACGGGTTGCGGCACCGGCTTGGCGGCGACGGGTTTGGCGACCGGGGTCGGTGCGGATGCCTTGGTGGCCGGCTTCGCAACCGGCTTGGCCGCCGGCTTCGCGACCGGTTTGGGCGCAGGCTTGGCGACCGGCTTAGCGGCGGGCTTGCTCGCAGGTTTGGGCGCAGGCTTCGCGGCAACCTTCTTCGCGACGGGCTTGGCGGCGGGCTTGGCGACAACTTTCTTGGCCGCGGGTTTGGCGGCGGGCTTCGCCGCGGCTTTCTTCGCCACGGGCTTGGCTGGCTTCGCAGCCGGCTTGCCCTTGCCGAGCAGCGCCTGCTTCAGCTTGCTGACCAGACCAGGCTTCGCAGCCGGCTTCGCCGCGGATTTCACGGCCGGTTTCGCGGCAGGCTTTTTGGCTGGGGTCTTCGCAACGGGCTTCTTGGCGGCCGGTTTCTTCGCCGGCTTGGCAGCGGGCTTTGCGGCTTTCGCCTTGGCGGCGGGCTTTTTTGCGGGTTTTGCCATGATCGGACGACCTCCAACCTGTTGCTTGCAACCGGAATACCGGAAAACCCGACATTCCAAAGGGCGGGCTTTATAGCCGATGCCAGCGATGCCCACAACCGCGGGGCCGGCGCTAGCATGTGCGCATGCTGGACCGAGTGTTGATCAAACTGCTGCGCGGGTACAAGCGTTTCATCAGCCCGTTGCTGGGGCAGCGCTGTCGCTTCCATCCCACTTGCTCGCACTACGCGATGACCGCCATCGAACGCCATGGCGCGATCCGTGGCAGCCTGATGACGACGACGCGCCTGCTGCGCTGCCAGCCGCTGTGCGACGGCGGCTTCGACCCGGTCCCTGCCCGATTCACCGCGCGTTTCTGGGCACGCAATCCCGAAGCCGACCCGCCGCCGGACGCGCCGGACGGCTAGAATTGCGCATCTCCGAATCGAGCCCGTCATGAGCGAACCGCGCTGGCTGATCACGAACGCCCTGCTCGTCAACGAAGGGCGCGCTTTCCACGCCGACGTGCGTATTCGTGATGGCCGCATCGCGAAGATCGAACGGGGTATCGCGGCCAGTGACGACGAGACCGTCGTCGACGCCAGCGGTCTGTGGCTGCTGCCCGGCATGATCGATTCGCAGGTGCATTTCCGCGAACCGGGGCTCACGCACAAGGGCGACCTGACCAGCGAGTCGCGCGCCGCGGTGGCCGGCGGCATCACCAGCTACATGGAGATGCCGAACACCAAGCCGCCAGCGATCACCATCGACGCGCTCGAGGCGAAGTACACCCGCGCCAGCGAAGTGTCGGCGGCGAATTATGCGTTCTATATGGGCACAACCAACGACAACCTCGACGAGATCCGTCGCGTCGATCCGGGCCGCGTACCCGGCCTGAAGATCTTCATGGGCGCGTCCACCGGCAACATGCTGGTCGACAACCCGGAGACGCTGGACGCCATCTTCCGCGAAGCGCCCTGCACCATCATCACGCACTGCGAGGACACGCCGACGATCGACGCCAATGTAGCCGCCGCGAAGGCACGCTACGGCGACGACATTCCGGTCGAACTGCATCCGGAACTGCGCTCGCGCGAAGCCTGCATCAAGTCCACGCGACTCGCGATCGAACTGGCGCAGCGTCATGGCAGCAGCCTGCATGTGTTGCATATCTCGACCGCCGACGAACTCGCGCTGTTCCAGCCCGGCCCGATCGAAGGCAAGCGCATCACCGCCGAAACCTGCGTGCATTTCCTGCATTTCGACAGCCGCGACTATCTGCGCCGTGGCAACTTCATCAAGTGCAATCCGGCGATCAAGCATGCGGCAGACCGCATCGCCATCGTGCAGGCGCTGGCCGATGGCCGCCTCGATGTTCTGGCCACCGACCATGCGCCGCATACGCTGAAGGAGAAGTCGCAGCATTACGGCGCTGCACCGTCCGGCCTGCCGCTGGTGCAACACGCGCTGCAGTGTGCACTGGAGCGTGTGTTCGACGGTGATTTCCCGGTGACGACCCTGGTCGAACGCTTCGCGCACGCATCGGCCAAACGCTATCGCATCCGCGACCGCGGATTCCTGCGCGAAGGCGGCTACGCCGATCTGGTGTTGGTCGATCCGAATCGCCCGCAGTTCGTGCGCCGCGAAGACACGCTGTCGCGTTGCGGCTGGTCGCCGTTCGAAGGCGAGACGTTCCGTTCGTCGATCCATTCGACCTTCGTCAACGGCCGCCGCGTCTGGCACGACGGCGGATTCGATCAGGCACCGCGGGCGATGCGTCTGGAATTTGCCGTCGCATGAGGCTTCGTACCTTGCTGACCACCGTGCTTGCGGCGGCTTCGACGATCGCAGCGGCAATGCCACGTACCGAACTGCCCGCATCGACCACGCCCGGTGCGCTGGTCATCGGCCGCACTGAACCCGGCAGCGTCGTCACCTTTTCCGGCCGGACGCTGCGAGTCGCGGACGATGGCAGTTTCCTGTTCGGCCTCGGGCGCGATGTCAGCGGTCAGGCCGAGATCGCCGTACGTTATCGCGACGGCACGGCGCAGGCGCTGTCGATCCCGATCCAGCCGCGCAAATTCGCGATCGAACGCGTGAACGGCCTGCCCGAATCGACCGTCAACCCGGACCCGAAACTCGCCGAGCGCATCGCTCGTGAACAGACGCAGGTGACGAAAGCGCGCGAGCGCGACGACGCACGCCAGGATTACCGCTTCGGTTTCGTCTGGCCGAACACGGGCCGCATCAGCGGGGTGTATGGCAGCCAGCGCATCCTCAACGGCACGCCGAAGAACCCGCACTACGGCGTCGATATTGCCGTTGGCACCGGCACACCGATCCACGCGCCCGCAGGCGGCATCGTCAGCTTCGTCGCGAAGGATCTTTATCTGACCGGCGGCACCGTCGTCATCGACCACGGCCATGGCCTGTCCAGCGTCTTCGTGCACATGAGCCGCATCGACGTGAAGCCGGAACAACGCATCGAACAGGGCGCGGTCATCGGTGCCGTCGGCGCCACCGGCCGCGCCACCGGCCCGCACCTGCACTGGGGCATGAACTGGTTCGACACCCGGTTGGATCCGCAACTGGTCGTGGGGCCAATGCCGAAATAGAGCATCGCGGGGTAGAGCCCGCTCCCACAAGAGCCGAGGCCAGAACATCCGGGGCTTTTGTGGGAGGAGCAGGCTCTGCCCCGCGATTCTTCTAGCGCTTGAGATCGCCGACCCAATCCATCCCTGCGTTGTAGCCGTTGGCGACACCCTTGGTGGCGATGGCAACGGCATTGTGCGGGTGCAGGCTTTCGTAATGACTGGCGCGAACCCAGAAGTCGGCGATGCGTTCGTCAGCGTCGAGGGCCTTCTGCATACGGCGTGCGGCGTCTTCGCAGAACATCAGGTTCTCGCCGTTGAGACGGGCGAAGGCCTGTTCGTCCTCGCGTTTCACCGCGGTCTGCACCGGCGTCTTGAGCGCGCCCTCGACGCGGTCAATCAGCGCGACCAGCGGGAACGAGTCGAAGCTCGGTACCAAGCGTACGCGTACCTCGGCCCCGGAGCGCTGGCTGTGCGGCGTCGCCACGATGCCCTGCTCGGAACCGAGCCAGGCGACCACGCGGTCGTAGTCGAGGCCGTCGTCCGCCGAGAAGTCCGCCTTGAACTGGTCCTGGATGATCTGCCGCGCCAGCGCCGCCGAACACGGGCAGGTGCTCGAATAGGTGACTTCGAAGCTGGTTTCGATCGTGAACTGGCCGCGGTCGAGCAAGCCCGAGATCACCACCGGATACGACTTCCAGCCGCTGTTGCTGCTGACCAGCGCCGGGCGCCGCACCATGTAGTCGAAGGCGACGCGCAGCAGCGCTCGGCTCGACAGGTCGGTGTGTGAATCGACGAACTCGCGCAGCACCTTGCGCACCGAACACGGCGTCAGCACTTCCGAACCGAGCAGGCGGTCGACCAGCAGGTACAGCCGCGACATGTGGATACCGCGCGCTTCGGGCTTCTGCAGGTTCACATAGGCGGTGACACGTGCATGCGCGTGAATCGGCGTGCCGTCCGGCCCGGCGACGCGCACCGGCAATTCGATGTCGCCCATGCCGACCCAATCAAGCTGGCCGGCGATGGCCGGTCGTGCCTCGTTGGCGATGTCGGGCAGCGAACGCGCCGTATTCTGGGAAATGCTCATCGAGTGTCCTTCAATGTCTGCGCCGCGACGCGGCAACGGTTCCGGAGGGGCCGGGTGAAACATCGTCCATGGGGGCGCGTGACCGGCGCGTCAAGCGCGCGGTCACGCATCGTCACAGTGTATCGGCTCAGCGCAGGCCGGCGACGGCCCACCAGGCCGACAATGTGCTGCGCCAATTCAGGTCCGGCACGCCACGTCCGGCCGCGAGCGCGTCGATCACGCCGAGCGCGGCCTGACCGAACACGCGCAGGCCGCGTCGCCCCTGCCAGTCGGCGCGGGCGATACTGCGTTGTCGCGCCGCGATCTCGTCTCGCCATTGCGCCGCCAGCGTGGCCACCAAGGCGTCGAGCGCAACGCCGGACTCGGCACTGGCGACCGCGTGACGCGCACGCACGTCGAGTGGCGCATGCGCAAACGCACTCGGTTGCCCTTCGCGCAGACACAGCAGATACAGTGCAACCAGCACCGCCTGCGACGCGGCGACACCCGCCGGCGCATCGCGCGGATGATCGGCCAACTGCTGGATGCGTGTCAGCGCCTGCGAAGCATCCGACGGCGCGCTGGCATGCAGTGCCGCCAACGCATGCTCCACCGGCCGAGTCGACGTCACGGCGGCCGGCGCGGCTTGCAGCAACGGATGCCGTGCCTGACCACGTTCGTGCAGCCGGAATTCATCCAGCCACCAAGCCAGCTTGTGCTCGCGCACCGTGGCATCGCGCAGCACCCAACAGGTTTCCGCAACCTCGAACAAGGTTCCGAAACGCGCCCGCAGCAGCGGCCATTCGCCCTCGGAGGCGAACAGCCGGGCTGCGTTCGCGGCTGGCCAGGCTTCGGTCCATTTCGCGAAGAAACTCTCGGCGTCGCGTTCGATCGTGTCGCGGTCCATCCGGTCAATCCAGGTAGGCGACCAGTTCGAGTGCGCTGCGCACGATGACATCGGCGCCCCACGTGCGCGGATCGTCGCCGGCATCGATGTAACCGAACGCGGCCGCTACGGTGCGCGTGCCGGCGGCCCGGCCCGCTTCGATGTCGCGCAGGTCGTCGCCGAACATCCACGCATCGATGGCCGGCACCGCGAGCTGCTTCAGCGCGTGCAGCACGGGTGCGGGATTCGGTTTCTTCTCCGCCAAAGTGTCGCCGCTTACGACGGCACCGAACTCGCGACGCAGGTCGAGCGCGTCCAGCACCGCGTCGGTCAACCAGCCGGGCTTGTTGGTGACAATGCCGAGCTGGATGCCTTGCGCCCGGCACAACGTCAGCAGATCCAGCATGCCGTCGAACGGCCGCGTCGTGACCGCGATGTCGGCGCGGTAGCGATCAAGGAAGGGTTGCAGCAAGGCTTCGCGTGCTTCGTCGTCGAGGTGCGGAAACGCCGCACGCAGGATCGCGCGCCCGCCCTTGGACACGAAGGGTCGCAAGGTCGGCAGCGGCAATGCATCGAGTCCGGCGTCAGCGCGTAGCGCATTGGCCGCGGCGATCATGTCGGGCGCGGTATCGAGCAGGGTGCCGTCGAGATCGAACAGCAGCGCGCGCGTCCTAGCCGGCAACGACCTTCTCCGCATGCGCCAGATAGTTCACGCCGACGTCGCTGTTGCGCCAGGCCTTGCGCCGGAACGGGTCGTACTGCAGGCCTTCGAGCGTGCGCAGCTCGAAGCCGGCCTGACGCAGCCCGGCCGCCAGCTCGCTGGGGCGGATGAACATCGCATGCCGGTGCGTGCCCTTCGGCAGCAGCTTCAGCACGTGTTCCGCGGCGACGATGGCGAGCGCGAAACTGCGTGTGTTGCGATTGATCGTCGACAGGAACAACTGTCCGCCCGGCTTCAGCAAGGTCGCGCAGGCGGCGAGGATGCGTTCCGGTTGCTCGACGTGTTCGAGCATCTCCATGCAGCAGATGGCATCGAAATGGCCCGGCATCTCGGCCGCGAGTTGTTCCGCGTCGACGTGGCGATACTGCGCCTTCGACCCGGATTCGAGCGCGTGCAATTTCGCGATTTCGATCTGTTCGCCGGCGGCGTCGATACCGAGCACGTCGGCGCCTTCGGCGGCGAGGGCTTCGGTCAGGATGCCGCCGCCGCAGCCGAGATCGAGCACGCGTGCGCCCTTGAGCGGCATGCGCTCGCGCACGAAGGCGACGCGCTGCGGATTCAGCTCATGCAAGGCACGCGATGGACCATCGGGGTCCCACCAGCGGTGCGCCTGTTCGTTGAACTTCGCGATTTCGCGCGGATCGGCGGTCTGCATCTCAGTCCTTCCTCCGCATGCGCGCGCCCCAGCTGCGGGCGGTGGCGGCCAGTTGTTCGGTATCGAATCCGGTCAGGCGACCGCCGTCGAGTTTGCGTTCGCCGCGTACCCAGACATCGCGCACGTCGCGACGGTTACTGGCGTAAACGACCTGCGAGATCGGGTGGTAGACCGGCAGCGTGTCGAATTCGTCCAGTGCGATCGTGGTCAGGTCTGCGTCCTTGCCGACTTCGATCGAGCCGATGCGTTCGTCCCAGCCGAGTGCACGCGCGCCGCCGAGCGTGGCCATGTGCAGGGCCGCGGCGGCGTCCAGCGCAGCCGCGTCCTTGGCGACGGCCTTGGCCAGTTGCGCCGCGGTCTTCATTTCGCCGATCAGGTCGAGATCGTTGTTGCTGGCGGCGCCGTCAGTGCCGAGCGCGATGTTGGCGCCGGCAAGACGCAAGGCCTCGATCGGCGCGAAGCCGCTGGCCAGCTTGAGATTCGATTCCGGGCAATGCGCGATGCTGACGCCGGCTTCGGCGCAGGCCGCGATCTCGGACTCGGTGAGCTGCGTCATGTGCACCGCGATCAGGTTGCGATTCACGAGGCCGAGCCGCTTGAGACGCGAAAACGGCCGTTCCTTGTGCTGGCGCAGCGCGTCCTCGACCTCGAACGCGGTCTCGTGCACGTGCACGTGCACCGGGAGGTCGAGCTGGTCCGAATACATGCGGATCTTCTCGAAGCTCGCGTCCGACACGGTGTACGGCGCGTGCGGTGCCCAGCAGGCGCGCAGCATCGTCTCGTGCTTGAGTTCATCGGCGAGCGCGAGGCCCTTGTCGATGTATTCGTCGGCATGACTGGCCCAGGCCGAAGGGAATTCGATGACGGTCAACCCGACCGCGGCGCGCAGGCCAACCCGCTTGAGCGTGGCCGCAGCGACTTCCGGGAAGAAGTACATCTCGTTGACGCAGGTGACGCCGCCGCGAATCAGCTCGGCGGCGGCGATCAACGTACCGTCGGCGACCATCTCGGCGCCGACGAACTTGGCTTCGGTCGGCCAGATGTGTTCCTGCAGCCAGGACATCAGCGGCAAGTCGTCGGCGAGACCGCGCATCAGCACCATCGCCGAATGGCAGTGGATGTTGACGAGGCCGGGAATAAGCGCGTGGCCGGGGCGCGAGATGATCTCGCGTGCGGCATAACGAGCGCGGGCGTCGGTGCTCGGAAGGATGGCGACGATGCGGCCCTGGTCGACGGCGACGGCATGATGCTCCAGCACCACGCCGCTCGGCTGCACCGGGATCACCCACTCGGCTTCGATCAGCAGATCGATCGCGACCTTGTCCATGTGGGCTCCCGAGACGGACTTACTTGACGCGCGAGACGTATTCGCCGGTGCGGGTGTCGCACTTGATCACTTCACCCTGCTGCACGAACAGCGGCACGCGCACGACGGCGCCGGTTTCGAGCTTGGCCGGCTTGCCGCCGCCGCCCGAGGTGTCACCACGTACGCCCGGATCGGTTTCGGTGATCGTCAGTTCGACATAGGTCGGCGGCGTCACCACCAACGGCGCGCCGTTCCACAGCGTCATCACGCACATCTCGTTGCCCTTCAGCCACTTCTCGGCGTCGGCCATCGCGGCGGCATCGGCGCTCACCTGTTCGTGGTTGGTCGGGTCCATGAAGTGCCAGAACTCGCCGTCCGAATACAGATATTCCATGTCCGTATCCATCACGTCCGCACCTTCCAGCGAGTCGGTCGCCTTCATGGTGATTTCCTGGACGCGGCCGTTCTTGATGTTGCGGTACTTCACGCGGGTGAAGGCCTGACCCTTGCCTGGCTTGACGTAGGCGGTGTCGCTGATGACGCAAGGTGCGCCGTCGACGATGATCTTCATGCCGTTCTTGACGTCGTTCATGCCATAGGTGGCCATGCGAAAGCTCCAAGTGCAAAGAGCCGCATCGGGAATGCGGCTAGAATGGGAAATCCCGAGAAATTCCGAAGACCCGGACGCGAGGCGCCCGGCGACAGGGCGCGCATGATACCGACAACCCCCCTTTCCTTGCAGCCACCAGGCTGGCAGCAGCTCTGGCGCGAGGCCGTGACGGACCCGGCCGAGTTGCTGGACCTGCTCGGACTGGCCCCGCTCAAGTCGCGATTGGCCACCGAAGGGATGGCGTTTCCGCTGCGTGTACCGCGCGGCTATGTCGGACGCATGCGCCATGGCGATCCGACCGATCCATTGCTGCGTCAGGTCCTGCCGCTGGACGAGGAAGACCGCATCGTGCCCGGTTTTGTGCTCGATGCCGTCGGCGACCTTGAGGCGCGCGATGCCCCGGGCGTGCTGCACAAATACGCCGGCCGGGCCCTGCTCATCACCACCGGCAGCTGCGCCATCCATTGCCGTTATTGTTTCCGCCGGCATTTCCCCTATGGCGAAGAATTGGCTGCCCGCGGCCAGTGGCGCGAGGCCGTGGCGACGATTTCCGCGGACCCGAGCCTCCATGAAGTCCTGCTCAGTGGCGGTGATCCGTGGTCGCTGTCCACCGCCAAGCTGCGCGAACTGACCGACCAGCTCCGGGCGATTCCGCACCTGAAACGACTGCGCATCCATACCCGCCTGCCGATCGTGCTGCCGGAACGGATCGACACGGAGCTCTGCGATTGGCTGCGCAGCCTGCCCTGGCCGGTCGCCGTGGTCGTCCATGCCAACCACGCCCGCGAAATCGACCGGGACGTCGCTGCCGCACTGGCACGCCTGCGTGCCTGCGGGACGACCTTGCTGAACCAGGCGGTGCTGCTGGCCGGCGTCAACGACAGCGTCGATGCCCAATGCGAACTGGGCGAAACCCTGTTTTCCGCCGGCGTGTTGCCCTACTACCTGCACCTGCTCGACCGCGTGCAGGGCGCGGCCCATTTCGAGGTCGACGAGACCGCGGCCAAGGCCATCGTGGCCGCGATGCGCGCTCGCATGCCCGGTTACCTGGTCCCCCGGCTGGTGCGCGAAATGGTTGGCGAATCGTCAAAAACTCTGGTCCTGTGAACCGCGTCAAGCCCGTCCATCGGCGAAATGCTGGCCTCGGGCGGCGTGAATACGGTAAAAAGGTCATCCAGAATCACCCGGGGATGTCATGGCGCCAAAGGATCAGGTCGTTCGACTGCTGATCGTCGAAGACTCGATGGAGACCGCCGAGCAGCTGATCAGCACGCTGCGCAATGGTGGCATCCCCGTGCGCCCGGTACGCGCGGAAAATGCGCAGCAACTTGCCGCACAGATCGACGAACACACCCCCGACGTCATCCTCGTCGATGCCTCGAACACCTCGCCGACGCTGGTGGAGACGGTTGCGGCCGTACGCAAGTCGAGCAAGGACATCCCGGTGATCGCATTGATCGCCGAAGTCACCGAGAAAACGGTCATCGACGCCACCGTGGCCGGTGCCCGCGCATGCGCATTGCAGACGCGCGCAGACCACCTGCAGATGATCGTCAAGCGCGAATTCGCCGACGTCACCACGCGTCGCGCCGTGCGCCGCCTCGAAAACAGCCTGCGCGAAGTCGAGAAGCGTTGCGACGCCCTGCTCGATTCGTCGCGTGAACCCATCGCCTTCGTGCACGAAGGCATGCACGTGCGCGCGAACAAGGCCTACCTCGAGATGTTCGGCTTCGAGGACTTCGAGGAAATCGAAGGCACGCCGATGCTCGACATGATCGCCAGCGATCATGCGGATTCCTTCAAGACGCTGCTGAGGAAGATGTCCAAGGGCGAGAAGCCGCCGGAGCGACTGGAGATCAAGGCCAGCCGCAGCGACGGTGCGGTCTTCGACGCCATCATGCAGTTCGACGAAGCCACGTTCGAAGGCGAACCCTGCACGCAGATCACCTTCCGCCAGCAGGAGATCAATGCCGAGCAGGCCGCGGAACTGGATCGCCTGCGCTCGCAGGATCTGGTCACCGGTCTCTACAACCGCGTCAGTTTTCTGGCCGAACTGGACAAGGTCGCGGCGGAAGCCGCCTCGGGCAAGTCCGACCTCACCCTGTTCTTCATCGAACCGGACAATTTCCGCAAGGTGCTCGACACGGTCGGCATCGGCAACGCCGACCTGCTGCTGGCCGACATGGCCAAATTGCTGAAGTCGCAATTGCGTCCGCAGGACATTCCCGCACGCATCGGCGAATTCACCTTCGGCGCCATCCTGTCGCGCCTCTCGCATGAGAAGGCGGAGACAATCGCCGAAAGCCTGCGCAAGGCCTTCGAAGAGCACGTGTTCGAACTGAACGGCAAGTCGGTGAACCTGACGATCAGCAACGGCGTGCTGTTCATCGGCGAGAAGATCGCCAACACCCAGAACATGCTGGCTGAAGCGACCACCGTGTTGAAGTCCGCACAAGGTGAAGGCGGCAATCGCTACAGCGTGTTCGACCCGGCTGCGCAGGACAAGGCGGATGCCGAAAAGCAGCGGGCCTGGCTCAATCTCGTCAAGGATGCGCTCGCGCACGACGGCTTCACGCTGTACTTCCAGCCCATCATCAGCCTGATGGGCGAAGAAGGCGAGTTCTACGAAATCCTGCTGCGCCTGAACAGCCCGAAGGGCGAAATCAGCCCGGGGCACTTCCTGCCGATCGCCGAGAAACACGGCCTGATGCCGGCGATCGACCGCTGGGTCATCTCCAAGGCCATCCGTACCGTCGCCGAACGCGAACGCGAAGGCCGCAAGTGCACCTTCTTCATCAAGACCACGCCGCAAACCATGGAAGATGCGGCCATCCTGCCCTGGATCGCGACACAATTGCAGGCAGCACGACTGCGCGGCGATGCCCTGGTGTTCGAGGCGCCGGAAAGCAAGGTCGTCACCAACCTCAAGGCGGCGCGCACGTTCCAGAAGGGACTGGAACAGTTCCATGCGCACTTCGCGATCGAACAGTTCGGTTCGGGCCTGAATTCGATGCAGTTGCTGAAGCACGTCGACGCCAAGTACCTCAAGATCGACCGCACCTACATGGCCGAACTGCCGAAGAACAAGGACAACCAGGCCAAGGTCAAGGAAATCGCCGACCAGGCCCGCGGCATGGACAAGCTGACCGTGGCCGAATTCGTCGAAGACGCCGCATCGATGTCGATCCTGTTCTCCTGCGGCGTCAACTTTGTGCAGGGCAACTTCCTGCAGGAACCCGAGAAGGTGATGTCGTACGACTTCGGTTGATCGGCGCTGATTCCGGAAGTGCAAACGGCCCGGTTTCCCGGGCCGTTTGCGTTTCCAGCGATGGTGCAACAGCGATCAGGCGACGACGTTGGTGCGCGGCATCTGTTCCAGCGCGGCGATGCGGTCGGCGATCGGCGGATGGGTCATGAACAGCGAACGCAGGCCACCCGGCTTGCCGCCGGATATGCCGAAGGCCTTCACTTCGTCAGGCAGCACATGATCGTTGGGATCGCCGGCCAGGCGACGCAGCGCCGAGATCATGCTGTCGCGGCCCGCCAGCTTGGCGCCACCCTCGTCGGCGCGGAACTCGCGGCGACGCGAGAACCACATCACGATGATCGAGGCGAGCACGCCGAGCACGATCTGCAGCACCATGTAGATGACGGTATGGGCGATCGAGTCAAGCACGCCCGGACCGTCGTCATCATTGCGACGCAGCGCCGAACTGATGATCGAGGCGACGATGTTGCTGATGAAAACCACGAAGGTATTGAGCACGCCCTGGATCAGCGTCAACGTGATCATGTCGCCATTCGCCACGTGCGAGACTTCGTGCGCGAGCACGGCCTCGACTTCGCGGCGATTCATGCTGCGCAACAGGCCGGTGCTGACCGCGACGAGCGCGTCGTTGCGGTTCCAGCCGGTCGCGAAGGCATTCATTTCTGGCGCTTCGTAGACCGCCACTTCCGGCATGCCGATGCCGGACTGTTCGGCCTGACGGCGCACGGTATTGAGCAGCCATGCCTCGGCTTCGTTGCGTGGTTCGGTGATCACTTGCGCGCCGGTGCTGCGCTTGGCCATCCACTTCGACAGGAACAGCGAAATGAACGAGCCGGTCATGCCGATGATGGCGGACATCACCAGAAGACCGCCCAGGCTGCCGTTGCGATTCAGCCCGAAGATCGAACCGACCAGGCCCAGCAGGACCATGATCGCGAGGTTGGTGCCGACGAAGAGCGCAATGCGTAACATGCGGGGATTCCGATATCCGCTGCCGACGTTGGCAGCACCCCGATACTGCGGCGTTCACCAGGAATTTCAAGCGCAAGGCAGCCATGTCTGAACACGCTGGACAGCATCGTGACGAGGTCGTGAAAGAGACGCCGTATCGCGGCCGTTTCGCACCCTCGCCCACCGGCGACCTGCACTTCGGTTCGCTGGTCGCCGCGCTTGGCAGCTGGTTGCGCGCGCGCGCGATGGGGGGCGCGTGGCTGGTCCGCATTGAAGACCTCGACCCACCGCGCGAAGTCGTCGGCGCGGCGGAGCGACAACTCGCGACCCTCGCCGCATTCGGCCTGCTGTCGGACGAGCCGCTCGTTCGCCAGAGCGAACGTCACGCGCACTACGAAGCCGCGTTGCAACGACTGATCGACGACGGACTCGCGTTTCCCTGCGCCTGCAGCCGCAAGCAACTCGAAGCCAGCGGCGGACTGCATCTGGCCCCGTGCGCCGCACCTGCCGCCGGCACGCCACACGCGTGGCGCGCACGCGTGCCGGATATCGACATCGCGTTCGACGATCCCGTGGTCGGCCACTACACGCAGTCACTGCGACGCGAAGTCGGCGACTTCGTGCTCAAGCGCAACGACGGACTGTATGCGTACCAGCTCGCCGTGGTCGTCGATGACGCGGCGCAGGGCATCACCGAGATCGTGCGGGGTGCCGATCTGCTCGATTCGACGCCTCGCCAGATCTGGCTGCAAGCTGCGCTCGGCCTGCCGACACCGCGGTATCTGCACCTGCCCCTGGTCCTCGACGAACATGGCCGCAAACTCGGCAAGTCGCTGACCAGCCTTCCGGTCGATGCGCAAGATCCCTTGCCTGCCCTGCGTGCGGCCTTGCGGTTCCTCGGCCAGCACGATCATCCGGATTGCAGCAGCGTGACGGCGTTGTTGCAGCGCGCAACAACACACTTCGACGTCACTGCAATTCCCGCGTCCATACCCTCCCGCATCGGCGAAGGCAGCGACTAGAATCCTGCCGTTACCGCGCCCGCGGACAATGGAGAGGGAACATGACGCAACGCATTGCACTCGTCACCGGCGGCACCGGCGGTATCGGTACCGCGATCTGCCAGCGCCTGGCCAAGCTCGGCCATCGCGTCGCGACCAATTATCGCGACGAGGCCCGCGCCCGCGCCTGGCAGGACGAACAGAAGCGGCTCGGCTACGACTTCGCCATCGCCCCCGGCGATGTCTCCAGCCCGGAGTCGGCGGCGGACATGATCAAGGCAGTGGAAGCGCAACTCGGCTCGGTCGACATCCTCGTCAACAACGCCGGCATTACCCGCGACACCACCTTCCATCGCATGACCGCGCTGCAATGGCAGGAAGTGATCAACACCAATCTGAACTCCTGCTACAACGTGACCCGCGCCGTCATCGACGGCATGCGTGCGCGCCAGTGGGGCCGCATCGTTCAGATCTCCTCGATCAACGGCCAGAAGGGCCAGTACGGCCAGGCGAACTACGCTGCCGCCAAGGCCGGCATGCACGGCTTCACGATCTCGCTGGCGCAGGAAAGCGCGAAGTTCGGCATCACCGTGAACACGGTCTCGCCCGGTTACGTGGCCACCGACATGGTGATGGCCGTGCCCGAGGAAGTGCGCGCCAAGATCGTCGCCCAGATCCCGACCGGTCGTCTGGGCAAGCCCGAGGAAATCGCCTACGCGGTCGCCTTCCTGATCAACGAGGAAGCGGCTTGGATCACCGGCGCGAACCTGTCCATCAATGGTGGTCACTACATGGGCTGGTGATCGCCCCAAAAGCATTGTGGCGGTGCACCGGTTTCTTGACCTGCATCTGGTGCGCCGCACAAGCCTTCTGCTAGTTTCGGGCCATGACCAAGAGCCCGCGCATCATCAAGAAGTACCCGAATCGCCGGTTGTACGACACCGAGATCTCGAGTTACATCACCGTCGACGAAGTGCGTCAGCTCGTCGTCGACGGCGAAGACTTCGAAGTCCGCGATGCCAAGACCGGTGAAGACCTGACCCGTACCGTGCTGCTGCAGATCATCAGCGAGCACGAGGACAAGGGCCAGCCGCTGTTCAGCACCAAGCTGCTGTCGCAGTTCATCCGTTTCTACGGCGACTCGATGCAGGGCTTCATGGGCAGCTATCTGGAACGCAGCATGCAGGTCTTCCTCGACCAGCAGGGCCAGTTCCGCAGCCAGATGAACAATATCCTCGGGCAGACGCCGTGGTCGGTGCTGAACGACATGACCGAGCGCAACCTCGAACTTTGGAAGCAGATGCAGTCGAAGTTCGTCGGCGACGCCACCGCCGCCAAGGCCTCGGCGAAACCGGGCGACAAGAAGCGCTGATCCGCGCGTGGGTTTTCAATCCGGCACCGGCCCTGTCCCTTCGTCGTATGGCTTTTTCTGCGCCGCAGCAATAAATTCCGGTTTCTCTTTCCGGTTCAGGGGTTCAACGCATGTCGCAGCGCATCGCCATTGTCACGGGCGGTATCGGTGGTCTCGGCTCGGCGATCTGCCGCAAGCTCGCCGAATCGGGCCGTACCGTCATCGCCGCCGACCTCGGCGTGCGTGAAGACCGCATCGCCGAGTTCAAGTCGGAAATGGCCGATCTCGGCGAACGCGTCCAGTTCGAGGCGCTGAACGTTGCCGACGAGCAGTCCTGCAACGACCTGGTCGCACGCGTGAACGCGAAACATGGCCGTGTCGACGTGCTGGTGAATGCCGCCGGCATTACCCGCGACACCACGCTGCGCAAGATGACGACGGCGCAATGGCAGGACCTGATGCGCGTGAACCTCGATGGCGTGTTCTACATGAGCCGCGCCGTGGTCGAAGGCATGTGCGACCGCGGCTTCGGCCGCATCGTCAACATCTCGTCGGTGAACGGCCAGACCGGCCAGTTCGGACAGACCAATTACTCGGCCTCTAAGGCCGGCCTGCACGGCTTCACGATGGCCCTCGCCCGCGAAGTCGCTCGCAAGGGCGTGACCGTGAATTCGGTGTCGCCGGGTTATTGCCGCACGGCGATGGTCATGTCGATCCCGGACAACATCCGCGAACAGATCGTCAGCCAGATTCCGGTCGGCCGCATCGGCGAGCCGTCCGACATCGCCCGCGCCGTCGACTTCCTCGCGGCCGACGACGCCGGCTTCCTGACCGGCGTCAACCTGCCGGTCAACGGCGGCCTGTTCATCAGCTTCTGACGGGAAGCACGGTCGCGCGACCTCAGTCGCGCGACATCAATCCGGCCTCGATCAGCTTCTCGCGCATCGGCGCAACGTGCTGCGCATAACGCTGCCATGCGCCGATACCGCGCGCATGGATGCGCTCCCGCACCAGCACCGCGCTGGCGGTGGCCACCGGCTTGTCGTTGGCTGTCGGGTCTTCGGCACCATCGACCCAGTCGAGTCCGCAGAATCGGTACAAGGCCTTGGTGACCAGCGCCGGCACACTGACCAGCTGTTCGTAACGCAGCGGGAAGATGCGCTTGGGCAGTGCCGATTCGCATCGACGCATCCAGTTCGCGTAGCGCACGCAATGCGCGGCAATGGCTTCCTGATCGTAGGCATACGGGTAGATGCTGCCGAACAGGTCGGTCCAGATCGCGAAGCAGGTATCGAGCGGATCGCGGACCACGTGCACGATACGCGCCTCCGGCAACGCCGCGGCGATGGCGTGCACGTAGAAGCTGTTGCCGGGCAGCTTGTCGGTGACATAGCCGCCTGCGCCGAAGCGTTCGAGCAGACGTTCGCGGTAGGCAGCACCAACGCGCGACCAGTCCACCTCGCCGAGTCGCGTGGCGATCTCCTGGTCCATGAAGGAACCGGTCTCGATACCGAGTTCACGTTTGATGCAGACGTTGAAATCCTGCAACTCGCCGCCGAGACGCACTTCCGGATGATTGCCGAGCAGGCGCTCGACCAGGGTCGTGCCGGAGCGCGGCATGCCGAGCACGAAGATCGGCACCGGCGCGTCCCCGATCGCCTCGGATGCGACGTCTTGCGGAATTGCGCTGAACAAGGATTCGGCCTGACGTTCGAGGGTCGAGAACAGCTCGCTTTCCCAGGACGAATCGAAACGGATACGCCGGCGCATCAGATCATTCGCGCGCGCCCATGCCTCGGCCGCATCGGCGACGCGACCGTCGCGGTCGGCCAACTTGGCGGCGGCGAAATCGAGTTGGACCAGAGGTTCGGAGTCGGGACCCAGCAGGGTACGCGCGGCCGCGATGCGTTCAGCATCCAACGATTCATTTTCGCCAGCCAGTTCGACCACCGACCAGTGCGCCAGCGCGAACCCAGGCGCAATCGCTATCGCGCGTTCGAAACTTGCACGAGCGTCGTCGCGACGACCCAGCGCCCTGAACGCCGTGCCCTGATTGAAATGGAAGATCGGGTTGGTCGCGTCTGCCGCGATCGCACGAGCGAACAGCGGCAAGGCCGCTTCGGCGTCGCCGAACTGGGTGAGAGTCGCCCCGATGCGGTCGTGCAGCGCCGGCTCGTCCATCGGCAGATCGGCGGCCCGACGCGCGGCCTGCAGCGCCCTGAAGGCGTCGCCGCGCAGCATGTGGCAACGCGCCAGATGGGCATGGATCTCGCCGCGCTCCGGCTCGACCTCGGCTGCACGCTCGGCGCTGGCGATGGCTGCCGGCAGGCGCGATTCGGCCGCCTCGGCCAATGATCGATAGAACCAGCCGAGCCCGAGGCGCGGGAACTGCTGCGTCAGGTTTTCCGCGACCGCACTCGCGGCCATCGGATTTCCGGCATCCAGATACGTGCGGGCACGGCGCAATTCGCGCTGGATGCGCATGACATTGGGAGGCGTGGGAGGGAGCGTCTGGGTCATGGGGCAGCGAACTCGTGCAACGGATCGCGGAGCATACACCAAGGACACGCCAGTAATTTTTGAACAATTCCATTCTTGAACAACAAGATAGATCGATTGTCCCGATCCATTTTCGAGGAACAGTGCCATCGGTCAGACTGGTCCGTTGAAACTGCATTCTGCATGCAGTTTCGATTCCCATCGACCGAACCCACCTGCGCAGCAACACTCTGGACGAAGTGACCGCCAGCTGGACGGATGGCTGAGTCATTCCCGGCCGGATCAACGAATCCGCGCTGGCCGAAGAGCTCGGCATCAGCCGCACGCCATTGCGCGAGGCGCTACTGGTCATGGAACAACGCGGGATGCTGGAGACGACGCTCGGGCGCGGATTCAACGTGCGCGCGCTGTGCCGGGAGAAGCCGCCGAAACGATGAGGCCGATGTGATGGCTTCTCCTGCCCCTGCTCCTTGCCGCCAGCGGTGCATCGGCCGAGCTGTCGGCCAAATGCCTGCAGCGGTATCGCTCCGGCCCTCACGCGCCCCCACTTAGCTTGTTACTGGCGGGATGCCCTCAGTCGGCCCGCCTCAATTCGCCGACGAATTCGACGACGCGAGCGATTTTTCAAGGAACGCAGCGATCACCGGATACTGGGTGATCGCCGACGCCGCATTGACCAGGCCATGCACGCCGTCGTTGACGGCGATGAACGATGCGGGGCGTCCTCGCAAGCGAAGCATCTCCTGAAGCCGGCGCGCGTGCTCGAAGGGAACACGGCGATCACCGCGATCGTGCACGATCAGCAACGGATTTTGTATGCGCTCGAACTGATATACCGGAGAAACGCGCTTCAAATGTTCGTACTCCGTCTTGGGATCGCCGAAGATTTCCTCCATCTTCTTGAGTACTTTCGGACGCACAGCAGCGTCACTGCCCGAGAACTGCAACGTCAGGTCGAACGCGCCGGCGATCGCCACCGATGCCTTGTAGCGCTGCGGCTTGAGGATGCCGAGCATCACGGCCGAATAGCCGCCATAACTCGTGCCGAGCCCGGCGATTCGGTTCGAGTCGATGCCGCCCCGCTTCAACGCCTCGTCCACTGCCGCGTCGATATCCCGCTCGATCGCCTCGCCGAGTTGGCGATGTCCGAGTTCCCGCACTGTCTTGCCACGAGCGCCCGAGCCGCGATAGTTCACTTGCAGCACTGCATAGCCAAGCTGCGCGAAGAACTGGACTTCCGGATCGAAATAAGCGGAATCGAACACGCCCATCGGTCCGCCATGCGGAACCACCAGCAGCGGTTTCAAGTCGGTGCCGCCGGCAGACCGGGTCAACAAGGCCTCGATCTCGAAGCCGTCTGGGGAAGAAACCGAGAAGTGTTCGCTGTCTGCGAGCTTGCGTCCGGCAAGTTGCGGCATCCGGTGTGCGTACAAGGTCAACTTGCGCGTGTTGCCGTCGTAGACGTAATACGTCCCGGGATCGGATGCGCCATAGGCGAGCACGATGCGCTTGCCATTGCGGGCGGCGCCGTAGCTCAGCACGCTGCGACCTGGAAGTGCATTGGCGATCGAGCGAGCGAGTTCCAGTTCCGGCGCAGTCAGCATTTCCTGCTCGACGCGGCCCTTGGCCAGATAGGAGATCCAGGCAAGTTCGCCCTTGCGCGAGAACCCGACGCCGAACAGATCCCGTCCTGGCCGAGTCACGACCGTCGACTTGATGGCGCCCGTCGCGGGATCGATCTCGACCAGATCGCTCTGCTCGCGATCGAAATCTGTCAATGCGAGGATGCGACCTTGCGCATCGACGCCTTGAATCGAGAGGAATTCATTCTCCCGAATGGGAATAGAGAATTCGACAACCTTGCCGCCATCGAGCGGATAGAAGCGATAGTTCGCGGTTTCATTGTCCGAATCGCGGACAAGCATCAACCTGGGAACACCCAGCGAGTCGATCCACCAGAACGCATCGTCCTTGACCTTGCGATTCAACTCCTCGGCATCGTCGAGCGCGTCCTCGTCTGTCGCGCGACTCAAGTCCAGCCGGTAGAGTCTCAAACCATCATTCGTCGTTTCGACGATGACCTCGCGTTCGCTCCCCGGAACCACGTCGACGATTCGCCCGCCGAACTTGAACTCGACCGGATTCATCTGATCCGGATTCTCGAGCGACAATCCCACCGAGCGCACGGTGCCGTCGTTCGCGCGCAGGTTCAACACGACATCCGACTTCCCCACATACACGATTCCCGCCAGCGACTCCGGACCGAGATAGAGCGAACGGCGCAGCGAGGTCTCGAGATCGACCATCTTCAATGACATCGTGCCTTTGACCGTGCGTGCTTCGAATACGAAGCGCCCGCTGGGATCGAGCTCGATGTATTCGTTCTCGGAAGCACGAAACAAACGCTCGGACCAATCACGCGCGTCGATCGATGGTTCCGGCAGCTGCGGTTCCGGAACCTGCGTCTGCGCGGCCTGCTTGCGACGCTGATTCCTGAACTCGACAAATTCGTCGGGATACACGCCGACATATTTCCAGGCAAAACGATCGGTCAAACCCGGGAATTCCCGATCGACCAGTTCGGCGGCTGCCAATCCCGAATTCTGGATGCTGATCGCGCGGAGCCATGACTGGCCTCGCGCCACCAGGTCACCGACGTAGTTCACGCGACCCGGTTCGACCTTGAACCGACTGTTCGGCTGGTCGCGTAGCTTGAAGGACATGGTCCAGTAGCCGGAGTAGCGGACGACGAGCCGATTGAACACATACTCGCCCTGTTTGAGCTTCATCAATCGCAGATGACGGCCACCGGTATTGCTCGGCATCTTCGGCGTGCTGAAGGCAGAACCGATGCGGTCGAGCGTGATCGCCTGTACCTCGCCGTCGGAATCGACCACGAACGCGACCAGCCCTTCGTCCGCATCCAGCTCGACCTTCTCGCCCGGCTTGATCCAGTCCGATGCAAATGCGACGGAAGTCGGGTCGAGGAAAGCCGTGAACAGCAACAAGAAGAGCGAGACCCGGAACACGACACGACGATTCATATTGCTGCCCCTGAAAAAGAAACGGGCCGGACGAACCGGCCCAAAACAACTTGTTCTAGCGTGACGCGATCAGCCGCGCTTTCGCAACCACTGGTCGATGGCGGGCGGCACTTCGCGCTGGGCGCGACCGGACACATAGATGCCGATATGGCCGCCCTTGAACGACAGCTCGGTGTAGTCCTTCGTGCTCGTCGCGCCCTTGAGCGCACGCGAGGCATTCGGCGGCACCAGGTGGTCCTGCTCGGCGTAGATGTTCAGGATCGGCAGCTTGATCGCTTTCAGATCAATGGCTTTATCGCCGATCTTCAGGCCGCCTTTGAGCAGCTTGTTGCCCTGGTAGAAATCCTTGATGAACTGACGGAAGGCTTCGCCAGCCTGATCGGGCGAGTCGAAGATCCACTTCTCCATGCGCAGGAAGTTTTCCATCTCGGCCGGATTGTCGAGGATGTCGGTCATGCCGACGTACTTCTGCTGCAGCAGGCGGAACGGCTTCAGGGTCAGGTAGCACCAGTTCATCAGGTCCGCCGGCACGTTGCCGAGGGTGTCGATGAACAGGTCCACGTCCATGTCCTGGGTCCAGTGGCTGAGCATGTTGTCCGGGGTCTGGAAGTCGACCGGCGTGACCATCGTGATCAGGTTCTGCAGGGTCTCCGGATACAGGCTGGCGTAGCACAGGCTGAAGGCGCCGCCCTGACAAATGCCGAGCAGGTTGATCTTGTCGACGCCCGTATGCTTCGACACGGCCTTGACCGAGCGGCGCAGGTAGCCGTTGATGTAATCGTCGAGCGTGACGTAACGATCGGACGGATCAGGATAGCCCCAGTCGATCAGATACACGTCGTGGCCGGCGGCGAGCAGGCTCTTCACGATCGAACGGTCGTCCTGCAGGTCGACCATGTACGGACGATTCACCAGTGCGTAGGCGATCAGCAGCGGCGTCTTGTGCGTGACCTTGTGCGCGCTCTTGAAGCGGTAGACGACGAGCTTGTCTTCCTTGTAGATCGCTTCTTTCTCGCTGGCGCCGTAATGCACGTCCGGCACATTCTTCAGGACATTCATGCCCTTGGCGAGCTTTTCTCCAAGCTTGCTGAGCTCGGCGGCGACCTTGTTCGGTTCGAGTTGGATCGGACCCATGATGCTTCAGCTCCCTGATCAGCGCGAACGGCGGGCAGCGGCCTTCTTCGCCGGTGCCTTGCTCGGAATGGACTTGGACTTGGCGACGGCCGGCTTCGCAGCCTTGGGCGCGGACGGAGCGGCTTCGAGCGCGTACAGGCGTTCCTGCAGTGCGCGCATCTCGCGACGCAGTTCCTGCATGCGCCGTGCGGTCGAATCGACCTCGGTGCGGGTCGGCATGCCGAACTGGCCGGTGAAGCGCTCGACTTCGGTCTGCACGAGCTTGCGCACGACCATCTGCTTGTTGACGAGGTCGCCGTAGGCGGCGCGGAACTCGGGGCTCAGCGACACTTCGGCGTAACCGTCCTCGGCTGCATCGACCCAAAGGTCGTAGACCTCGCGCAGGGTTTCCAGCTTGCGGCCCTGTTCCTCGCGCGCCGCGAGCAGCGACTCGAACTTGCCGAGCGCGCCCTTGCTCGCCTCGAGCATCAGGCGGTTGTAGGTGCCCATCGCATCCTGGTACTGCAGCCATGCGGCGGCCAGTTTCTGCTGGCGTTCCTGAGTCTCGCGGTTGTAGCCGAATGCCGGCAGGCCGAGCAGGCCCTGCACTTCGCCCTTGGCCCAGTCGGCCGGATTCGGCCAGCCGCTGAAGAACTGTTCGAAGCCGCGCGCACCGTCGCCGGTCATCGTCGCGAACAGGTCATGGAGCGGGTTCTTCATCTCGCCCATCGGACCGAGCGCACCCTGGAACAGCTTCATCCAGCCGCTCGCGTCTTTCGGGAACTGCGCGCCATGCGCGAGCTGGCCGGAGAACTTCTCGACCCAGTCCAGATACTGCTTGGTGCCGCTGACGAAGCGTTCGGTCGCGGCATCGGTGCCGTCGCCGAGCTTGCCGCCGAACAGATCACCGAAAGCCTTGGTGCCATCGCGCCAATCACCCTGCACGAACTTGCCCGCGCCTTCCGAGACCGCATTCCACCACTGCTGGTGCAACGCTTCCCAGTCCTTGAACACACCCGAACCGGCTTTCGCCATGACCTGTCCTCCCGAATGGAAACGCGATGCTAACCCTGCGTATGCTGCAGCGCAACATCAGACCGATCTGTCTGGCGCCAACCCCCACCGCCCCAGAATCCGGTAATCCGGGTTGCGGACGATGCTGTGCACCAGTACGAATTCGTGGACGGTCCAGACGATCGGGTCGATGGGCTGTTCGGGGTAGCCATCGCGGCTGTAGATCCAGGTCACATGTGGCACGAAGGAATGGTCGAGTTCCTTGCCGAAGCCCTCGACCAGCAGCTCACGGCGCAAGGTCGACCACAAGGCCTTCAAATCGTCCCCGGCCGGACCGGTCAACACGCAAGGCGATGCCCCATGTCCGCGCCGGAAGATGCCGGCATGGTCCAGCCGGACTTCACAGGATCCGACCCGAACGCGTTCGGCGGCGCGACCGGCGCGCGCGACCCAATCCGGACGCAGCAGTCGTTGTCGCCGAGGAAGTTCAGCGTGGCGTGGTAGCGCGACTTCAGGATCGGTTTGCCCTGCATCCGATGTGCCGACTGCAGCCCTGCCGCGACCTCGGCAATACGTGCCGCGGCCGCCTCGTCCGGCATCAGTGCGAAAAACAGCCGGTGGATCTCGCGCGACATCGTCGCATCGCCAAACAGGCTGGCCTGGGCGGACGTGGTTGCGGTGCTGAATCGTCGTGCGGGCATGCGGAGCTCCGGAATGCGTTCCGCAGTGTAAGCCGTTCGCCGAAGCGGACGAACCGGCTACCTCGGTCCGCATCGGGCTGCTACAACAGGTGTTCCGGAGGAACCCATGAACCTGACGAAATCGATCCTGACCCTGACCCTGTTGACCGGTGCCGCCATGGCGAACGCAGCCGACGAAGATCCCTACCTTTGGCTGGAGGACGTGGAAGGCGCGAAGGCGCTGGACTGGGTCAAGGCCCGCAATGCCGAGAGCCAGAAGGCGCTGGAAGCCGATCCGACGTTCAAGCCGCTCTACGACCGTCTGCTGGCGATCAACAACGCCACCGACCGCATCCCCTACATCAACAAGCTGGGCACGCGTTTCTACAACTTCTGGAAGGACGAGCAGCACGTGCGCGGCATCTGGCGCAGCACTTCGCTCGATGAATACCACAAGGCCCAGCCAAAGTGGGAAACCGTGCTCGACATCGACGCACTGAACAAGGCCGAGAACGCGAACTGGGTCTGGAAGGGTGCCGACTGCATCGAGCCGGACCAGGATCGCTGCCTGGTATCGCTGTCGCGCGGCGGCGGCGATGCGGTGGAAGTGCGCGAATTCGACCTCAAGAGCAAGTCTTTCGTCAAGGACGGCTTCGTGTTGCCCGAAGCGAAGTCGGCAGTGGGCTGGAAGGATCGCGACACGCTCTACATCGGCACCGATTTCGGCGCCGGGTCGCTGACTGAATCCGGTTACCCGCGCACCGTGCATGAATGGAAGCGCAGCACGCCCTGGAAGGACGCGAAACAGGTCTTCGAGGCGAAGGCCACCGACGTCTACACCTTCGGCTTCAGCGATTACGCGCAGGGCACACGCTACGACGGCGTGGTGCGCGTGCCGGCGTTCTTCCAGAACGAGACCCATCTGGTCCGCGACGGCAAACTGGTGAAGGTCCCGAAACCCGATGATGCCGAAATCGGCTTCTTCCGCGAGTACGCGCTGATCACGTTGCGCAGCGACTGGCAACCGGGCAAGCACAAGCTCTCGGCCGGCAGTCTGGTGGCGATCCGCGTCGACGACCTGTTCGCCGGCAAGGACGCCTACACCGCGCTGTTCGTGCCGACCGCGAAGCGCTCGCTGTCGGGGTATTCGACGACCCGCAATGCGGTGCTGCTGAACATCCTCGACAACGTCAAGAGCCGCCCGCAGGTCATGCTGCTCGACGGCAAGACGTGGTCGAACAAGTACCTGAACTTCCCGCTCAATGCCGACGTCAACCTGTTCGCGGAAAACGCTGACATGAGCGACGACTTCTTCATGACCGTGACCGATTTCCTCACGCCGACCTCGCTGCTGATGGGCACCGTGGGCAAGCGCGAGATCACGCCGCTGAAGCGCCAGGCCGCCCACTTCAAGTCGGAAGGACTGGCTGTCGAGCAGTACGAGGCCACCTCGAAGGACGGCACCAAGGTGCCCTACTTCGTCGTGTTGCCGAAGAACCGCGCCCGCGACGGCACCATCCCGACGCTGCTTTACGGCTACGGCGGCTTCGAGGTCTCGCAGACGCCGGGCTACTACGCCAGCGCCGGCGCCGGCTGGCTGGAGCGCGGCGGCGCCTTCGTGCTCGCCAACATCCGCGGCGGCGGCGAATTCGGTCCCACCTGGCACCAGGCCGCATTGAAGGCCAACCGTCAGCGCGCCTACGACGACTTCATCGCCATCGGCGAAGACCTGGTGGCGCGTAAGATCACCTCGCCCAAGCATCTCGGCATCCAGGGCGGCAGCAATGGCGGCCTGCTGATGGGCGTGATGTACACGCAACGCCCGGACCTGTGGGGTGCGGTGCTGTGCGAAGTGCCGCTGCTCGACATGAAGCGCTACAACAAGCTGCTTGCCGGCGCGAGCTGGATGGGCGAATACGGCAACCCGGACGTGGCCGAGGAGTGGGCCTACATCTCGAAGTATTCGCCGTACCAGAACATCGATGCGGCCAAAACCTATCCGCCGATCCTGTTCACGACCTCGACGCGTGACGACCGCGTGCATCCGGGCCATGCCCGCAAGATGGCGGCGAAACTGATCGATCTCGGCAAGAACGTGACCTACTACGAGAACATCGAAGGTGGTCATGGCGGTTCCACGAACAACCAGCAGGCCGCCTTCATGGACGCGATCGGTTACGTCTTCCTGTGGGAGCGATTGAAGTAACCCCGGCGCGGCGCAGGGCACGTTTCCGGGCTACGCTTCCATCCACTGTCAGGAGAACTGCCATGCGCCGCACCCTCATCGCCACCGGAGTCGCCCTCGCCATGTCCACCGCCCACGCGTCGTCGCCGGATGTTTCGCTGACTGTGTATTCGTCCGCCGCGCCGGGGGCGATCACGTCCGAACAGCTCGTGAACTACGGCCTGCAGTTGCCGGGCTACGCGCTGGTACGTGACCACCGCGAACTCGAGTTGCCAAACGGCAGCGGCGAAGTGCGCTTCAGCGACGTCGCGACACGTATCGATCCGACCACGGTGAGCTTCGCCTCGCTGACCGATCCGGACGGCACCCGCGTGATCGAGCAGAACTACCAGTTCGATCTGGTCGACGGCCAGAAACTGCTGAGCCGCTACATCGGCGAAACCATCAGCGTCGACCAGGTCCGCGGCGACAAGGTCGAGCAGGTCACCGGCAAACTGCTTTCGGCCACGAATGGCCTGATCCTGATGCAGCCGAACGGCGAGGTGCAGACCTTGTCGCACTACGCCAACATCGCCTTCCCGTCCCTGCCCGGCGGGCTGATCACGAAGCCGACCCTGGTCTGGCTGGTCGAAGCGAAACGCGGCGGCAAGCACGATGCGCAAGTCTCTTATCAGACTCAGGGCATGACCTGGTGGAGCGACTACAATGTCATCCTCAAGGGCGACGCGAATGCCTGCAGCATGGACCTCGCGGCCTGGGTGACGGTCGTGAACCAGAGCGGCGCGAGTTATCCGAACGCACAATTGAAGCTGGTGGCGGGCGAAGTGAATCGTGCACCTGCGGCACCGGCACCGATGGCGCTGGGCATGGCCAAGCGCACGATGGTGGCGGAAGCCGCGGCGCCCGGCTTCGAGGAATCGGAACTGTTCGAATACCACCTGTACACGCTGGGCCGTCGCACCGAACTGCCGCAGAACTCGACCAAACAGCTGGAACTGTTCCCATCTGCCGTCGGCATGAAGTGCAAGCGCGAACTGGTGTTCACGGCCTCGCCGCAGCCTTACGGTTTCTGGGGTTCGCCGATCAGCGATCAGGGTTACGGCTCGACCAGCAGCGGCACGGTCGGTGCGTGGCTCGAGTTCGAGAACAAGGAAGCGAACGGCCTCGGCATCCCGTTGCCGGCCGGGCGCGTGCGCGTCAACCAGGCCAGCAAGGATGGGAGTCTGGAATTCATCGGCGAGGACGTGATCAAGCACACGCCGCGCAACGAAACGCTGCGCATCAAGCTCGGCGAAGCCTTCGATGTGGTCGGCGAACGCAAGCAGGTCGACTACAAGATCGACACCTCGGCGAAACGTATCGACGAAACCTTCGAGATCAGCGTGCGCAATCGCAAGAAGGAAGCGGCGACCATCCGTGTCCGCGAATACCTGTATCGCTGGAGCACCTGGGCGATCACCGACGAGAACGTGAAACACGACAAGCGCGACGCCAACACCGTCGACTTCGTCGTGAACATTCCCGCCGACGGCGAACAGAAAATCCGCTACAGCGTCCGCTACACCTGGTAAGTCACGGCCCTATTGCCACTCGGCACCGAAGCAGATCCATTCGCCGTCTTCGATGCGCCAGTGTGATTCGAGGTCGAACTGTCGGCCGGTCTCGGGCAGCCACTGGCCGCCGGTGGCGACGACCCGCAGTTTCACCGTGGCGCGCTCGCCGTACAGCTTCACGTCGAGCGGCCCGAGCAGGACCGAGATGTTCTGGTGGCGCAATGTCTGCGCCACCAGCATCGCCCGCAGCTGGCGCTGATCCATGCTGCCGCCCTGGCCGCTGAAGTCCTCGGCGACGTGATCGATGAAGTCGCCCGGTTCGCCGGCTTCGATGGCCGTCTCCATCGCCGCGACGGTGTCGCGCAGACGCTGTTCGTCCGGCGCGCGCGAACAGGCCGACAACACGATCAATCCGATCATCATCACGAATCGGCGCATGTGTCTTTCCTCGTCGCGGACTTGAACGCGAGCGTAACCGAAGCGCAGGCAAATCCCGGGCACGCGCCTCGTCTGCCGAAGCCTGGAACGCGCGCCGATACACTTCCCGGCTCATGTCCAAGTCGACACGCGAACACTATCGCCAAGCCGCCCTGCTGATGCTGGCCAGTACCGTCCTGTTCGGCTTGATGGCGGTCGCCATCCGGCTTGCCTCGCAGTCGCTGCACACCTTCGAGGTGGCGTTCTTCCGCAACTTCTTTGGCCTCGTCGCCACCCTGCCCTTGCTGTACCGGCATGGCCCGTCGCTGCTGCGCACACAGCACTTTCCACGGTATCTCTTGCGTTGCCTGATCGGCATCACCGGCATGATGTGTGGTTTCTGGGCCATCGGACATCTGCCGTTGGCCCAGGCGGTGTCGTTGTCGTATTCGTCGCCGATCTTCGTCGTCATCGCCGCCGCACTGTTCCTCGGCGAACGCGTGCACGCGCGGCGCTGGAGCGCCGTCGCGATCGGCTTCGTCGGCGTGCTCGTCATCACCCGACCGGGCAGCAACGACTTCAGCTTCGGCATGCTGATCGCGGTGATCTCGGCGTTCATGACCGGTCTCGTCTCGATCCAGATCAAGCAGCTTTCGGCGATCGAACCGGCCGACCGCATCGTGTTCTACACGACCCTGATCTGGGTGCCGATGTCGCTGATCCCGGCCCTGCTCGTATGGCGCTGGCCGGAGGGCATCGTCTGGCTGTGGGTGGTCGCGGCCGGCCTGCTCGGCACCGGCGGGCACATGTTATGGACGCGCGCGCTCAAGCTCGGCGACGTCTCGGCGCTGACTCCGATCAGTTTCATGCAGCTGCCGGTCGTCGCCACGGCCGGCTGGCTGCTGTTCGACGAACACGTCGATCGCTGGACCGTCGGCGGGACCTTCATCATTCTCGCCTCCAGCGCCTACATCTCGCATCGCGAAGCGGTGCTGGCGAAACGACACCAGACCAAGGAACCGTTGAAGGGCGCGGAACCGGTGACCTGAGCCAGCTCAGCCGCCGCGCGAGACGTATTTCGCGGCGACGTAGTCCTCGACGATGGCGACGAAATCTTCGGCGATACGTTCGCCGCGCAGCGTGCGTTTTTTCTCGCCGTCGATGAACACGGGGGCGGTTGGCGCTTCGCCGGTGCCGGGCAGCGAGATGCCGATGTTGGCGTGTTTGGACTCACCCGGTCCGTTGACGATGCAGCCCATCACCGCCAGCGTCATGTTCTCGACGCCGTCGTAACGGATCTTCCATTCCGGCATCTTGGCGCGCACGTGGTCCTGCACCGTCTTCGCCAATTCCTGGAAAAAGGTGCTGGTCGTGCGACCGCAACCCGGACAGGCCGTGACCAGCGGCGTGAATGCGCGCAGGCCCATGGTCTGCAGCAATTCCTGGGCGACGATGACCTCGCGTGTACGCGATTCGCCCGGCTCCGGGGTCAGCGAGATGCGGATGGTGTCGCCGATACCTTCCTGCAGCAGCACCGACAATGCGGCGGTCGAGGCAACGATGCCCTTCGAGCCCATGCCGGCTTCGGTGAGCCCGAGATGCAAGGCGTAGTCGCAGCGCGCCGCAAGCGAGCGATAGACCGAAATCAGATCCTGCACGCCGCTGACCTTGCAGCTGAGCACGATGCGGTCGCGCCCGAGCCCGATCTCCTCGGCCTTGCGCGCTGAATCGATGGCGGAAACGATCAAGGCCTCTCGCATCACCGTGGTCGCATCCCAGGGTTGGGCGCGCGCATGGTTGTCGTCCATCATCTGTGCGAGCACGCCCTGGTCGAGCGAGCCCCAGTTGACGCCGATACGCACCGGCTTGCCGTAACGGATCGCCATCTCGACGATGGCACCGAACTGCGCGTCCTTCTTGCGTCCGAAGCCGACGTTGCCGGGATTGATGCGGTACTTCGCCAGTGCCTCGGCGCAAGCCGGCTCATCGGTCAGCAACTGGTGGCCGTTGTAGTGGAAATCGCCAACGATCGGCACCGAAATGCCCATCATTGCGAGGCGGTCGCGGATCTCGGGCACGGCCCGCGCCGATTCGGCATTGTTCACCGTCACCCGAACCAGCTCGGAACCGGCGCGCCAGAGTTCGGCGACCTGCTGCGTCGTGGCCTTGACGTCGGCGGTGTCGGTATTGGTCATCGACTGCACGACGACCGGAGCATCGCCACCCACGGCAACGCCACCGACACGCACAGGAACGGAGGGCCGACGAAGCATCGGCACGGAAAACGGAATGTGAGCGCTCATGCGGCGCTATTTTCGGCGTTTTTCGCCTTCGCCGCGACCCTCAGGTAGGCACCGGTGTTTTCCAGCAGGTCGATGTCGGCGATGACGCTGACGCGCGGCTCGCGCGTGTCGGCGTAACGGTCCGGGCGCATCGAGACCTCGATGCGGGCGAAACTACGCTCGCCGATGCTCGGCGCCAGGAAGCTGCCGCCGCCATTCCCGGGATGCAGCGGCTCCAGTTCGATGGCCCGTACCGGCGTCTTGAAACCGGCGCCGGATTCGGAAATGCGCAGCGCCGCAGGCTCGGCCTGGCGCGCGAGCAATTCGACGCCGGCATCGACCTGTCCATCCAGGGTGAACCGCAACCACCGGATCACGCCGACCATCCATTCACGCTCGGCGGCTTCGTCGTCGTCCGGCGCGGCCAGGCCCACCAGTTCACCGATACGGGCCTTGGCGCCGCTTTCCGCACTCCATTGCAGGCGATAGCCGCCCAGCCCCTGATCAAGCACGCGCGCGCGCGTCGGCAAGGCGCGCGAACTGTCGCCGCTGCCCTGCGCCCAAGACGCGGTCTTGTCGCGTTCGCTCAGGCTGATGCCGGGGCCGCGCAGCTCGCGCACGAAGTTCTCGAAATCGAGACGCCCGGACAGATGGAAATGGATGGCATGCAGGCCGATCAGGGTTTCCAGCTCATGGCCGGCCGACAGCCGCGAGTGATTGCGGTCGAATTGGGTCCGCCAGGTGCTGGACAGGCGACGGATCAGATCCTGCCCGAGCGCCACGCGTGGCCCGCCCTTGAGACCAAAGCTCAGCGGTCCGGAGGCGGTGCCACCGATCGCCAGTTCGCGTTCCAGAAACTGCTGCACGCGCGCCGCCGAGAAAGCCACGCGCTGGGCGCCTGCCGCGCGACGTTCGTCCGGGGTATAGCCCGGGCCGCGGTCCTGGTCCTGAGCCACGTCGAAATCATTGGCGCCACCCGCGGTGCTCAGGTCGCAATAGGCCGCCCACGATCGCATCGCTTCGTGTGCATCGGCCATTTCCTTCTGCGCCAGCCGGTACGGATTGCTGATCGCCAGCAACAGGACATGCGCATACGTCAGCTTCGGGGTGATCGTCGCCTTCTCGAGCAGCGGATCGGCCACGGTCTTGTCGACGACACCGATGGCGTCGGTGAAGCGGTAGAGGTCATGCAACGCCTGCCACACACCCGCTGACGGTGCCTGATACAGCAAGTACCCACGCAGCAGCGATTCGCCGCCATGACTGATCGCCCGGGCCGCCGCCTGCGCAGCCGTGCCGCCCTTGAGGAAGGGCAGCTTGCCGCCGGGCACGCACAGATCGTGCAGCACCATGCGATAGCCCAGGGCCATGGCTTCGTGGAATTCGCGCGACTGCAACCCGAGCTGCTGCTTCGCCTGCGGCAGCGGAAACGACGAACCGATAACCTGGCGATCGGCCTGCGCGACGATCTGCACGGTCGGGGATCGCAAGGTTTCGAGCGCGAACAGGCGCGCACCGGCATCCAGACGCAATCCGTTCAACTCGTGGAGGCCTTGCAGCAACACGCGCGACGCCGACACCGCGTTCGCCAGCGGCAAGGCCGCCACCCATTGCGCAATCCCCTTGGCGTCGCTTGGAATCGAAGCTCGTGTCGGTGCGACGCGATCCGGAAATCCATTTGCCAGCCGCTGATGCAAGTCGCTCATGGCGCGTCTCCCTTTGGGGGTTCATTGTATGCAGGGCCTTGCCGGTTGACAGCCCGGTACGCACTCGATTCGCAACGGAATGTGGCAGGATGCCTTACGACCCCGCGGCACCGCGGGCTAAGATCAGGCATCGAGCGGGACGAACATGGGCGAACGTGTCGACATCGCGGTGGTCGGATCCGGCCCGGGCGGACTCAGCGCAGCCGCGCGCGCCGCCGAACTGGGCGTGTCGCATGTGCTGCTGGAGGCCGCGCCGCATCTGTCGAACACGATCTTCCGCTACCAGAAGGGCAAGCATGTGATGGACGAGCCGGGCATCCTGCCCTTGCGCTCGCCCCTGCCCTTCAAGGCCGGCAGCCGCGAAAACATCCTGCGCGACTGGAACGCTGGCGTCGCGACACTGAAGGTGGACGTGCGCTACGGCCACGAAGTGACCCAGGTCGCGCGCGACGCCGACGGCTTCCGGCTGCAGTGCGCGAACGGCGCGACCGTCGTTGCGAAGCACGTCGTGCTCGGCATCGGCATGCAGGGCAACCTGCGCAAGCTCGGCGTGACCGGCGAAGACCTGCCGACGGTGCAGTACCAGCTCGACGACCCCGATGCCTACGTCGGCGAAACCATCGTCGTGGTCGGTGCCGGCGACGCGGCCATCGAGAATGCCTTGGCGCTGGCGAAGAACAACCAGGTCATCGTCATCAATCGTCGCGACGAGTTCGCGCGCGCCAAGGAGGGCAACCTGCGCCTGATCCTGCGCGCCATCGAGGAAGGCACGATCCAGTGCCTGTACAACGCGGCGCCGGAATCGGTCGAGGAACTGCGTGTCGGGCGCAAGCGTCTGCGCATGCATGTCGCGACCCAGAACGGCAAGGCGCAGATCCTCTGCGACCGGGTCATCGCCCGCCTCGGCGCCACCGCACCGCGCGCGTTCGTCGAAGCCTGCGGCGTGGTCTTCCCGAGCAAGGACCCGAACGCGGTCCCGGCGATCTCGGAGAAATACGAGTCCAACGTACCCGGCCTCTACATCGTCGGCGCGCTCGCCGGCTACCCGCTGATCAAGCAGGCGATGAACCAGGGCTATGAGGTCGTCGAATACATCCTCGGCCGTGCGGTCGAACCCGCCGACGAGCCGCTGCTGAAGGCCAAGTTCCGCAACGTCGCCGGCATCACCTCGGTCAATGCCTTGCTGGCACGCATCCAGGAACGCGTGCCCTTGTTGTCCAAGATCACGCCCCTGCAACTGCGCGAATTCCTGATCGATTCGGAGATCCGCACGCCGCGTCCGGGTGACAGGATCTTCGAGCGCAACGACTACACCAACACCTTCTTCTCGATCGTCGACGGCGAAGTCGCGGTACTCGTCGACGATGCCGGCAAGCAGCGCATCGCGCTCAAGGCCGGCGAATTCTTCGGGGAAATGGGCCTGATCTCCGGTCGCCGCCGTTCCGCGAGCGTGGTCGCCCAGTCGAACTGCCTGCTGATCGAAACGCCGCGCCGATCGATGAACCGGCTGATCCAGTCGGTCGAAGCGGTGAAACGGGAAGTCGACAAGGTTTTCATTGCCCGTGCCCTGCAGAGCCGCTTCACGCCCGAGTCCGGCATCGAGAAACTGAAGGAGATGGTCGAATCGGCCGAGATCCGTCAGTACAAGGCCGGCGACGTGCTGTTCAAGGAAGGCGAAGCCGGCGATTGCCTGCATCTGGTGCGGCGCGGTTCGCTGACGATCTCGCGCGACCTCGGCGGCAAGGAAGTGGTGCTGTCCTACGTGCCGGCCGGCAACTACGTCGGCGAAATGGCCCTGCTCGGCGAGAGCAAGCGTTCCGCAACGGCACGTGCGGCCATCGCAACCGAGACCATCCGTGTCGACGGCGAAGCCTTCAAACGCGCGGTCGGCCGCGATCCCTTGCTGCGCCTGCGCCTGCAGGCCGAATATTCGACGCGCACCGCCGCCAACCTGGCCATGCAGCAGATCGGCGCCGGCAGCGATATCGTGTCCTTCCTGCTCACCCAGGGCGCGGGCGAAGCCACCGACATCCTGCTGATCGACGAGTCGCTGTGCGTGCGTTGCGACAACTGCGAGAAAGCCTGCGCCGAGACCCACCACGGCACCTCGCGTCTCGACCGCGAGGCCGGACCGACCTTCGCCAACGTGCACGTGCCGACCTCGTGCCGGCACTGCGAACATCCGCACTGCATGAAGGATTGCCCGCCGGACGCCATCCATCGTGCACCGAACGGCGAAGTCTTCATCGCCGACAACTGCATCGGCTGCGGCAACTGCGAACGCAATTGTCCGTATGGCGTGATCCACATGGCCGCCAAGCCGCCGAAGAAGCCCGGGCTGCTGCAATGGCTGATGTTCGGGCGCGGCCCGGGGCCTGGCGAATCGCCCTACGACCCGCTGAAGCCGCCCTCGCCGGCCGAGAAGAAAGCCGTGAAGTGCGACATGTGCAAGGACCTCGGCGGCGGCCCGGCTTGCGTGCGTGCGTGCCCGACGGGCGCGGCGCTGCGCATCGGCCCGGATGAATTCATCGCCTACGCGCAGTCCCGCCGATGAGCATGCGCGATTCCATGCTGAGTTTTGCCGGCGCCCGCTATCTCTGGGTGGCGCTGGTGCTGGTCGTGGCCAGTGTCGTCGCCTACCTCTGGCACGACCCGATCGGCGTGCCCAATGGCGGCACCTGGCTCGGCTACACGCTCGGCACGATCGGCGCCCTGCTGATCGTCTGGCTGATGCTGCTCGGCATCCGCAAGCGCCGCTACGGCAATCGCTTCGGCACGATGCTGGGCTGGGCCTCGGCACACGTGTACCTGGGCACCGCGCTGATCGCCATCGCCTTCCTGCATTCGGGTTTCCAGGTCGGATTGAACATCCACACGCTGGCGCTGGTGCTGATGCTGCTCGTGATCGCCAGCGGCATGTTCGGCGTGTTCGCCTATCTTCGCTATCCGGCGCTGATGACACGCAATCGCGACAACACCACGCGCGACGCCATGCTCGACGAAATCGTCGAACTCGACCAGCAGGCGCTGGCCCTGGCGGACGCGGTCGATCCCAAGATCCACGCCGCCATCCTGCGTTCGAACGAACGCACCCAGCTCGGCGGCTCGGCCTGGCGACTGCTGCGTCCGCGCGAGGACACCGACTCGGCCATCGACCAGGTCCGTGCCTTCCTCGAACAGAAGGACGCCGAGAAACGCAAGGACGGCCAGACCCGCGACATGCCGACGATGTTCGCGATGGTCGATTTCCTGTCCTCGCGCGCCGCCGACAGCAAGAACGAAGCCCTGCGCAAACTGATGGACGTGCTGGCGCGCAAGAAGACGGTGACCACGCGCCTCGCTCGCGACCTTCAGTTGCAGGCGCTGATGGAAGTCTGGCTGTACGTGCACGTGCCGCTGTCCTTCGCCCTGCTCGGTGCGCTGACCGCGCACATCGTCAGCGTCTTTTTCTACTGGTGAGGCGACGATGCGCTGGCTGATCCGACGCGTACTGAAACGGGCCTCCGGAGATGTCTTCGAGGACGACATCCACTTCGGCGACACGCTCAGCATCGGTCGCGGCACCGACCAGGCCGTCTACATCACCGACCTGCGCGCCGCATTGGCGCATGTCCGCGTCACGGCGCTGGGCAACGGCCGTTATCGCGTCGAATCGCTGATCGCGGCCGGCGTGCGCGTCGACGGCACCTCGCAGATGAATGCGACGGTGGCCTCGGGCAGCAGCATCGACATCGGCGCGACGCGGATCCGCCTGATCGAACCGCCCAACGACTTCGAAGCGGCGGTCGAGATCAGCGTGCTCGACGAGGCCCAGATCGAAGCGGCCCGGGTTGTCCCGCGCCTGACCTTGACCGAGGCCGGACTCGGCAAGCGGCGCTGGTCGTGGGCGCTGCTCGCGCTGATGCTGTTGCTTGGACTCGGATTGCCATTGGCATCGCATTACGCGCCACCCGTGCGTGATGCCGTCGAATCCCTGCCGCTCGGTGGCCGCGCGGTGTGGGAAACCGGATCGCTGGCCTCGGCGCATCATTTTTTCGGCAGCGATTGCCAGCAGTGTCATGTCGATGCCTTCGTCTCGGTGCGTGACGCACAATGCGAAACCTGCCACGCGCAGACTGCGGCCCATGTATCGGCCGACTTCGACCTGTCGCTCGCCGGCAATGATCGTTGCGCCCACTGCCATCGCGACCACAACGGCGCCCAGGGCCTGATCCGGTCCGACCAGCAACTCTGCGCCGACTGCCATGCCGGCATCGACACCCGCATCGCCCACGCCGACGCCCATGCCGACGTCGCCGATTTTGGCAAGCAGCACGATGGCTTCGTGGTGTCGTTGCCGCAATGGAACGCGCAGGGCGAATTCACGCCGGTGCGCGCGGCACTGGCCACGGCCGGCATCAAGGAACAGAGTGGCCTGGTGTTTCCGCACGACCTGCACCTCGATCCGGCCGGCATCCGTGGCGCCGACGGCGATGACCAGGTGCTCGACTGCGCCAGTTGCCACCAGCCCGAGCCGGGCGGTGCACGCATGTTGCCCATCGATTTCGAGCAGCATTGCCAGAGCTGCCACAAGCTGACCTTCTCGATCCGCGAAGCCGACCGCGAAGTGCCACATGCCAGCGTCGAGAAAGTCGGCTACACGATCACCGAGTTCTTCGCACGCGAAGCACTGGAAGGCGGCTTCAACGAAACCAATGCCCCGAACGTGGTGCGCGTCCGTCGCCGCCCCGGCCAACCGATCACGCCGCAGGAACGCGCGGAGGCCTTGAGCTGGGCACGCGACCAGGCCCGCACCGCCATCAACCGCCTGTTCGAGGACAAGGCCTGCAGCACCTGCCATGCCGTCTCGCGCAATGCCGCGCAGGAATGGACGGTGGCACCGGTGCGCGTGGCCGGCGCCTGGTTCCCGAAGTCCCGTTTCGATCACGGCTCACACACGACGATGCAATGCATCGACTGTCACAACGCCCCGAACGCGGCCTCCAGCGAGGTGCTGTTGCTGCCGGACATCGACAACTGCCGCCAGTGCCATGGCGGCGAACACGCGACCAACCTCGTGCCGACCACCTGCATCGACTGCCACGCCTTCCACGACGCCGCGCATCCGGGGCGTTGAGCGCCGATTGCGCCGCAGGCATGCAGGCGACACACTGCGCCGCCCCCGGAGAACCTGCATGCGAATCGCCTTGTGTCTGATGTTCGCGCTGGTCTTCCTGCTCAACGCACCGGCCGATGCCGGCCAGATCTACAAATGGACTGACAAGAACGGGCAGGTCCACATCACGCAGACACCGCCGCCGGGCGTCGCTGCCGAAAACGTGCGCGGCGGCAGCGACCGACGTGATGATCCGGCATTGCAGAAGTATTGCGTCGCGGTACAGAACGCGGCACGCAAGGTCGCCTACGCCGCCCATTCCGGACGACCGATGGACGACCTGCTGGCCCAGGCGGAGGCCATCGAGAACGACTTGCTCGCGCTTGGCGCCTCTCGCGCCGACATCCGCCAGATCGTGTTTTTCGTCTATGGCATGCAATCCGGCCTCCAGCGCCGCCAGTTGTCCGAGGATCGCGTTTCGGAACTGGCGCGAGACAACTGCCTGAGCGGAAACTTCGCGATGGTTCGGGGCAAGTCGAAGAAACCCGACGCGTGGGCGGACGGTTCTGCGGTTGCGGGTCGTTCTGGCACCGGCTGGTTCGTTTCGACCGACAAGGTCGTGACCAGTCTGCATGTCGTGGATGGCATGCAGCGCATCCGCCTGCATTTCTCCGACGGCAGCGAAACCAGCGCCCGCATCACCCTGACTGACCGCGCACACGACATCGCGGTGCTCGCCACTTCTCCGCGTGAAGTACGTCCGTTGCCGCTGCGCAGCGAAGCGTTGCCGCTCGGTGCCGCGGTATTCACGATCGGCTTTCCGCATGCCGAGGTGATGGGCGTCCGCCCCAAGCTCGCCAACGGCGTGATCAGCGCCACCAGCGGCATTCTCGACGACGAGGCGATGTATCAGATCTCGGTGCCGGTGCAGGCTGGAAACAGCGGCGGCCCACTGCTCGACATGGATGGCCGCGTCGTCGGCGTCGTTGCCGCCAAGCTGGATGCCGGACGCATGCGCGAATCCACCGGCGACTTGACCGAGAACGTCAACTACGCCATCAAGTCGCTGTACGTCACCGGGCTGCTGCGCAATGTCGCTGACGATGCCGCATCGAACAGCAGATCGTTGGAAGCGCTGGCCAACGAGGTGCAACCCAGTATCGTGCGCATCGTCGCCGAGCAATGAACCGCCACGCATCGCGTTCGACACGCCATCGCTCCATCCATGGGGCAGAACCCATCTGTTTCGGAAGCAATCGATGACCCGCATCCTAGGAATTTCCGGCAGCTTGCGCACCGCGTCGCTCAACACCGCGCTGCTGCGCACGATCGAAGCGATGGCCTTGCCCGGTATCGAACTCGATCTGGTCACGCTGCACGGCATCCCGCTGTACGACGGTGACCTTGAAGCGCGCGACGGTTTGCCGGCCGCGGTCGTGGCACTGAAGGACAAGGTCGCGAACGCCGACGCCGTGCTGCTGGCGACACCCGAATACAACAACGGCATCCCCGGCGTGTTCAAGAACGCCATCGACTGGCTGTCGCGCCCGGCGAATGACATCGCCCGCGTGTTCGGCGATCGCCCGGTCGCCGTGATCGGTGCGTCGCCGGGTGGCTTCGGCACCATCCTCGCGCAGGATGCGTGGTGGCCGGTGGTGCATACGCTCGGCACACGGACCTTCCATGGCAGCCGCTTCATGCTGTCACGCGCACACACGCTGATCGGTGCCGACGGCCTGCTGCAGGACGACAAGGCGCGCGGCCAGCTCGCCGAGTTCGTCACGCGTTTCGCGGCATTCGCAGCAGACTGATGCGTCCACCGATCCGCGCCATCACGGGAGAGCACCCATGGCCGACGATCCGATCTATCACGACGGCATGCGCCAGCTGCAAGACGCCCGCGACACCCGGCGTATCGCCGATCGCCTGGCGCAGATGACGTGGCACAGCACGTTCAGTGACAACGACCGCGCTTTCATCGCCGGCAGTGCGATGGTCTTTGTCGCGACCGCGGACGAACGCGGCCAGCCGGAGTGTTCGTACAAGGGCGGCCTGCCTGGCTTCATCCGCGTGCTCGACGAGCGCACGCTGGTCATCCCGGACTACGACGGCAACGGCATGTACCGGAGCTGGGGCAATGTGCTGGTCAATCCGCATGTCGGCCTGCTGTTCCCGGATTTCGAGCGACAGCAGCGGTTGCGCGTGAACGGCACGGCAAGCGTCAGCGCCAGCGATCCGTTGCGCGACAGCTTTCCGGGCGCGGTCTTCATCGTGCGCGTGGTCGCGGGACAGATCTTCCCGAACTGCCCACGTTACCTGCACAAGATGCAACTGATCGAACACTCGACGTATGCGCCGCGACCGGACTACGCGCCACCGGTGCCGGCCTGGAAGTCGTTCGCCGAGTTCCGTGATGCCTTGCCGCCGCGGGATCGCGACGGCAAGGACTGAACGGCCGCGTCCGACGATCAATCGTCGTCGCCCTCGTCGTCCACGGCGACGCTGACCACACGGGCGTCGAAGCCGCTCACGCGCAGCTCGACCCGGGCGCCATCACGATCGGTGGCATCGGCGTCCCAGAGTGCGCCTTCGCGGTCGAGATCGCGCACGTCGCGATAGCCTTGCTCCGTCAGGGCTTCGCGGATGCGCGTGGCGTCGAGCTGCGGACGCGCATCGCGTGCATCGAAGATCTCGCCGGTCGCCGCATCCAAGGCGACTTCGCCGTGACGGCCATCGGCATGGCGCACATCGGCCTCCCAGACACCATGTTCGCGTTCCAGTTCATGCACCTGCGCATAACCGGCGGCCAGCAGGCGTTGTTCGGCCGCAGCGCGATCACCGACCACATCGGCCGCCGCAACGGCACCGGCCGCAGACAGGGTGGTGGCAGAGAGCAGCAACACGCAAAGACGAGAGATATTCATGGGTGCAACCTCGGTTGGATCCGGCACATGCCGGCCGACGCAGTGTCCGCATCACCACTCACGGCGGCATGACGCGCCCGTTCACGAATGCGTTATGGTTTCCGTCGATGCTTGCGCCCATGCGAACCACTGTCCTGCTGCTGCCGACGCTTCTGCTGGTGGTCCTGTCGGCCGCGACGGCGGACGAACGTCGTTCGCGCCACCACGACCACGACGATGCGCGTTCGGCCGTGGCGCGCGGCGAACGCGTCGCACTGGCGCCGCTCGTGGCCGACGCGCTGCGCCGCCATCCAGGCCGGCTGATCGAGGCGGAGTACGAGGACGGCGAATACGAGATCGAGATCCTGCGCGACGACGGCGCCATCGTCGAACTCGACTACGATGCCCGTAGCGGCAAGCTGCGCAAGACCGAAGTCGAGGACGACTGATGCGCATCCTGCTTGCCGAAGACGATGCCGCACTCGCCGAACGCCTGATTCCGTTGCTGCAGGCCGCGGGCTTCACGGTCGATCACTACAGCGAAGGTCGCGCCGCCGAATTCGCTGGTCAGACCGAGGCTTTCGACGCCGCCGTGCTCGACCTCGGCCTGCCCGGCCTCGATGGCCTGACCGTGCTCGATCGCTGGCGCGCTGCCGGCATGAGCTTGCCGGTCCTGATCCTGACCGCGCGCTCGCGCTGGCACGACAAGCTGGCCGGATTCAGCGCCGGCGCCGACGACTTCCTGACCAAACCCTTCCAGTCCGAAGAACTCATCCTGCGCCTGCACGCGCTGATCCGTCGCAGCACCGGGCATGCGCATCCGGTGCTGCGCGTCGGCCCGCTCATTTACGACGCCCACCACAACCGCTTCGCGCTGAATGATGCGCCGCTGGCGCTGACGGCACACGAATCGCGCGTGCTTGCTTACCTGATGCATCATGCCGGACGTGTGGTCAGCCGCGGCGAACTCGGCGAACATGTCTACGAACAGGGCATCGACCCGGATTCCAACGCCATCGACGTGGTGATTGGCCGCATCCGCCGCAAGCTCGGCATCGACCTGATCCGGACCGAACGCGGTCGCGGCTTCCGCATCGAGGCCGCGCCTTGAAACGGCTGCGTTCGCTGCGTGCGCGCCTGCTCGCCGCAGGCATGCTCGGCACTGCGCTCGTGGTGGCGGTCGCCGTGGGCCTGATGGGACGCATCCATGATGACGCGAATGCACGCAGCTTCGACCGCCGCATTGACGCCGAACTGGCGCTGTTGATCGGCATGGCCGAGATCGATCGCGACGGCGCGCTGTCGCTGTCGCGCGAACCCGGCGACGACCGTTACGCGAGCCCGCTGTCCGGGCAGTACTGGCAGATCCGCGATGGCGAACGCCTGCTGCGCTCGCGCTCGTTGTGGGACGCGCAACTTGACGATGTCGCCATCGCGGGCGACACCGGCCTCCTGCATTGGCACGACATCGCAGGACCCCGCGGCGAACCATTGCGCATGGCGTCGCGTCATGTGCGGCTGCCGCGCGCTGGGCGCGCCATCGATTTCAGCGTCGCCGCCGATCGCAGCGACCTGATCGAGGAGGCGCGCGCCTTCCGCGGCTGGGTGGCCCTGGTGGCAACGGCACTGAGCATCGCGCTGCTGGCACTGGCCTGGACCCAGATGCGTTTCGTGCTGAGGCCGCTGCGCCATCTCGCGCAGTCGGTCGCCGCCGTTCGCCGCGGCGATGCCGCGCGCCTGCCCGACACGCAACTGCCGAACGAGATCGCGCCGCTGACGCAGCATCTGAACGACCTGCTCGAACAACACGAACGTGCACTCGCGCAGGCGCGTGCGGCGACCCAGGATCTCGCGCACGCGCTGAAGACGCCGCTCAGCGTGGTTGCCATCGAAGCCGCACAGGCCGAACCCGCGCGACGCGACGCCATTCGTGCGCAACTCGCACGGATCGCGTCGATCGTGGATCGCCAGTTGCAGGGCGCAGTCGCGGCCGATCCGCGTCAGCGCAGCGATATCGGCGCGGTCGGCCGGGCCTTGATCGACGCGATGCGCAAGATCCACGGCGGCCGCGGCATCCGTTTCGACGCCGACATTCCAGGCGATGCCGTCTTCGCCGGCGAAACCGCCGACCTCGAAGAGATGATCGGCAACCTGCTCGACAATGCCGGCAAGTGGGCCACGACACAGGTCGTGCTGCGCGCGCATCGCAACGGCGGCATGTGGACGATCGACATCGTCGACGATGGTCCGGGACTTCAGCCCGAACAGATCGAGCACGCGCTCGCACGTGGCGTGCGTCTCGACGAACGCATGCCCGGCAGCGGTTTCGGACTCGCGATCGTGCGCCAGATGGCGGAAGGTTACGGCGGCAGCCTGCGCCTCGAGTCTGCGCGTCCGGGATTGAAAGCAGTGCTGACGCTACCCGCCGGCTGAGTCACAGCTCGCGCACGACGCGGAAACCGACGTCGAGGGCGGCCTTGTCACCGTCCTGGGTGTCGTGCAGATCGAGCAGTGCCGTGTTCGCGCCGTCGCGGTAGGAACTGCCCATGATCTTGCGTTCGTCGCAGGCGCCCTTCGCGGCGCAGTCGCTGACCCATTCGGCGACATTGCCGGCGAGGTCGAACACGCCTTGGGCGCTGGCCGGATAGGCGCCGACGGCGCGCGTGTCCTCGGCGCCATCGGTGCAATCGTGGCGCTCGCGCAGGTTCAGGTCGCGACCGTCGCGGGCGTAGACATTGCCGAGCCGGCAGGCGGAACCGGAAGTCGCCACGCCCGCGGCGGCGGCACGCCATTCCGAGGCGCTCGGCAATCGATACGTGCGTCCGGTCTGCTGCGACAGCCAGCGCGTGTAGTCGCGCGCATCGTCGTAACTGACGCAGACCACCGGATGATCCCCATCCTGCGCAAAACCCGGCTCGCGCCAGGTGCGCGGCTTGACCAGACTGAGCGGCGCACCGAGTTGACGGCAATGCTGCGATGCGCGCCGCGTCGCCGCGACGAAACGGCCGTATTCGGTCCGCGTGACCTCGTGTTCGGCGAAGGCCAGCCAGGCATTGCCCACGCGCAACAGCCGCATCGGCGGACCGGCGAGATCGCGCAGCGGCTGCCCGGCCTGGCGCAGCGCGGCGAGCTTCTGCCAACGCGCGGACAACACCGGATCGGCATCGAACAGGGCTGCCAGCGTCTCCACCGGCAATGGATCGCCGCCCTGCTCCGCCTGCGTCAGGCGTGCCGACAAGGCCGCCGCAAGCGCCGCTTCGAACGCACGACCGGCTTCGCGATCCTTCAGATCCTGGGCCGCGATGAAGTCGCGCAGATGCCGGATCAGGGTGATCGCTTCGATGTCCTTCGACTCGTCGAGCGCCCGCGTGATCGCGCCACGCACGGTGCCGATGAAGGTGTCCGCGGCATCCAGACGTTCGTCGTTGCGCTGCTCGGCCAGTGCGTCGGCGATCAGGACCGACGCGCTGCCGGCTTTGGGTTCGAACCAGCGCTGCGCAGCGATGCGATCGGCAATCAGCGCGAGCGCGGGATCGGTCACACGGGCCGGTGTCACCAACGTGCCGGTCGGCATCGACGGCACGACATCCTCGCGGCCGGACCAAGCGACCCATGCCAGCAACGCGATGACCGCAACCGCAGCAGCCCATCGCGTCCAGCGACGAACCGGGCGCGGTCGCGCGATGACGGGCGCTGCGGCGGCGATGTTGGCCACGACCGCCGTCTCATTCAGCGCAACGGGTTGAAGAGCACGATCGAGCACGGCGATGAATTCGTCGGCCGTCTGAATACGGTCGTCCGGCAGCTTCGCGAGTGCTCGGTCGATCAGGGGCTGCCAGCGTTCGAACTTCGCCGGCAACCGCGGCACTGGATCGGTGTGATGGGCCAGGGCCATCGACACCGCGTCGTTGCCCCGGAACGGCAACTCGCCGGTGAGCAGTTCGTAAGCCATCACGCCAAGACTGTAGAGATCGGAACGGGCGTCGACTTCCAGTCCGCGCGCCTGTTCCGGACTCATGTAGGCGGACGAGCCCATGGCATCGCCGGTGGTGGTCACGCGTACGCTGCCCAGGCTGCGCGAGATGCCGAAGTCGGCCAGGCGTGCGCGTTGCTCGCGGTCGAACAACACGTTGTCGGGCTTCACGTCACGGTGCACGACGCCTTGTGCGTGCGCGAAGCCCAGTGCCGACGCAATCGCGCGCAGCACCGCAGCGATCGTTTCTTCGCGGCCGGTGATCGCGGCGTGGCTCAGGTCGCCGTTCGGCAGATAGGCCATCGAGTAGTACGGCGAACCGTCGCGGGTGCGACCGACCTCGTAGATGCCGACGATGTTTG
>JAKJFE010000238.1 GCA_022705045.1 Pseudomonadota bacterium
TCAATCGTTACAGTCCACTAGCTGACGAGGCTGATCGGCGTGCGAAGGTTTTCACATCATTACGACCCATCGCCGAGGATCCAGATTCTCGTGTTCTCTATTTCGGCCCTACTGTGCATGACGCTGAAGCAATTGCAGTGATGCTCAGGGCAATAGGGGTTTCTGCAGCTTTCGTATCTGGAAACACGAGGGGTCCACAACGTCGAAAGCTCGTCCAGCAGTTTCGTAGGGGTGAAATCAAGGTCTTGTGCAACTGCGAGGTTCTGACCACTGGTTTCGATGCTCCTCTGGTTACTCACGTCGTCATAGCGAGGCCGACCGTGAGTCATGTCTTGTTCGAGCAAATGGTTGGTCGTGGCCTTCGAGGCCCGCGATTCGGTGGAACCAAGGAATGCAAGGTCACCTACTTCGTGGATCGACTTGACGTGCCGGGAGTGGCGCTGGGATATCGAGGATGGCGAAAGATATGGGGTCTCGATTCAACGGTAGATTGACAGTGAACGTTGAAAAGTCATCTGCGTCGGCTTCTGGGCCGGCAACGATTCAGCGATCGTCGTCCGCGCGCCAGTCCATCAGTTCGCCGTCGAGGTCGGTGCTGAGGTGGACGGTGATGGGTTTGCAGCAGACCGGGCAGTCTTCGATGTAGTCGGCGTCGCCGCCGGAGGTGTCGGCGACGGTTTCGAAGCGTTCGCCGCACCAGGGACAGGTCAGTCGGATCGTGTCGAGCATGGGTGGACTCCACGTGGACAGGTGGAGTCTGCACCCTTGATGTCGAGGCGATGTGTGCGTGCGATCAAGCCTTCTTCGCGCGCCAGAGTTTCAGCAGTTCGTCCTGGCGTTCACGGGTGATGCCGGCGTTCGGCTTGGCGCGACGTTCGGCGGGCAGCTTGTCCCACCAGTCGAGCAGATCGGTGATGGTGGTCGCGAGCGGGCGGTAGGTGAGGCCCTTGTCGATCGCGCGCTGGACGCTGACGCGATGGAAGCCGGCGGTGTCGCCGGTGCCGGGCGCGAAGATTGGCAGGTCGCCGCCGACCACGACCTTCTGCGCTTCGAGGAAATCGATCGGCACGTGCACGAGTTTCGCGTTGCCGCCGGTCGCGGCCTGGATGCCGTAGAGCGAGGCATCGGTGCTGCGTTCGAAGTCCGGGCCGGTGGCGTTGTAGATGCCGAACGTCTTGTTCTCGACCATGCGGATGGTCCATTCGGCGAGGTCGCGGGCGTCGATCACCTGCATCGGGTCGGAACCGTCGCCCGGTACCAGCACATCGCCGCCTTCGCGGATGCGCAGCGGCCAGTACGTGAAGCGATCGGAATCATCGCGCGGACCGACGATGTAGCCGGGGCGGATGATCGTGGCCTTGCCCGGGAACCACTTCTCGGCCTCGGCTTCGCTGAGGGCCTTCAGCGGTCCATACAGATGCTCGATGTCGGCGATCAGCGTCTCGCGCGTCTCGGCCATCGCGTCCTTGCCCTTGTACACGGCGAGCGCCGCAGCTTCGTCCATGCCCGGCGTGCTGTTGTCGGCATAGACCGAAATCGTCGAGATGAAGACGTATTGCCCGACGCGGCCCTTCAGCACCTTGCCGGCATCACGCACCCACACCGGCACGCTGGTCGGGTTGTCGATGCAGGCGTCCCAGGTGCGATCGCCTTCCAGCGACTTCAGGTCGTTGTTGCGATCGCCGAGCAGTTGTTCGACCGTGCCCGGCCATTCCGGCGACGGCCGCTTGCCGCGATTGAACAGCGTCACCTTGTGGCCGCGCGCCAGCGCATACGCCACCTGGAACGGACCGGTGAAACCGGTGCCGCCGAGGATCAGCAGGTTCAACGGCTTCGCCGCTTTCGGAATGTGCTTCAGCTCGTCGGCATAGGCGCGTAGCGCCGGCGTCAGCATCGCACCCGCGGCGGCAATGCTGGCGAATTTCAGGAGATCACGACGCGTGGTGTGCATGGTTGGCCTCTTGGGTCGGAAGTGGTGTGGATGCGGCCTGTGCCGCGACGAGACGACGATGCGCGCGACCCAGCCAAATCGCGAGCAGGAGCCACAGCGCCGAGATCGGCGCCGCGACGAAACTGATGCCGCTGGCGGTCAGGCCCAGCAGGCCGAGGCCGGTGTGCGTCCACGCGCCGATCTGGTCGCCGGCACGGAACATGAAGGTGTCGATCAGGTTCTTGGCCTTGTAACGCGTCTCGCGCGGCAGCGGGAAATACAGGTTCTCGCGCGCCGGTTGAGTCAGCGCGAAATTGCCCATGCGCCGGATCGACTGGAAGGCGATGACGACGGCGATGACCGGCGCGACGCCGAGCGCGAGATA
>JAKJFE010000102.1 GCA_022705045.1 Pseudomonadota bacterium
CCACGACCACGTTGAGCGGCGGCTGCGCCGCCGCACTGGCCGCTCCCGACAGGACCAGCATCCACCCGATCATCAGCACTGCACGCATGTTCGCCCCCCAAAGGCATCGCATCGGTCTATGGGACGCGCCCGCGATCCGGCACCCCCAGCCGCGTCGCGGCACCCATCGCGTCAGGCCACGTCCGCACCCGCGAATCGTGGACGCGTCACGATCCAGACGAGCGCGATCAGCAGCAGGACGGCGAGCGGCGTCGATACGGTTGCGACGGGAATGGTCGGCACTGGCGCCAGCACGCTGCGACCTCGCGCCATCGTCCCGCCCGTGCTCCACGCGGCCTCGACGATGGCGCCGCTGTCGATATCCAGCAGCAACTCGCTCCCATCGGTGAAGACGCAGTCGAGAAAACAGCCAACGGCGGCGGGTGAGGAAAACAGCGCCCAGTGCCCGAGAAAATCGACATTCGCGTCGAAACCCAGCGCGACGGGTTCCGCCAGGGTGGTCCACGCGCCCGACTGCACGTCGAGACGCACGATCGCCGCCGTCCGTGTGGTCCAGTCGAATCCGCGACCATAGACGGCACCTCGGTGCGCGCCGAGCCATTGCAGATCCGTCCAGCGTGATGGAATCGCGAACTGGCGCGTCGCCGCCGACCCGGTGATCGGATGCAGTTCGACCTGGCTTCCGATCCGCACCAGCACACCGCTATCGTCGTCCAGCACCGGACCTGCACCCCAGGGCAAGACCCGCAGAGGCACGCGTGGATTCGCGACATCGACCAGCACGATCTGGCGTTCGCGCTCGGCATCACCCTGATCTTCCAGCAACAGCAGGCGTCCGCTCGCCGACAGTCCGTCACTTCCGGCGTAGGCGCTGCACGTGACACCGAGCGTTTGTGGTGTCTCCACCCATTCACCGGTTCCGAGGTCGAGCCACCAGCAACGCGACCACATCAGCACCTGCGGCCGCGTCGGATGCTGCGCCAGCGTCGTCTCGACCGACCAGAAGAACGGCGTTTGCACCGTCCTGCTCGACCGCAGGCGCAGATCGGCGGCATCGAGTTCGTCGACCTGCATCCGGTTGTCTAGCGTCATCGAGACCACGAACACGCGTTGGCGATCGCGCGACAATGCCGTCGCAGCTTGGGCGGTCATCGGCCGTCGCAGCACCGGCTCGGTGCGGCCCGGGCTGCGCAGGACGACCGAGAACTCGGGAATGTCGAAGAATCCGTCCTGATCCACCCATGCAACCACGCTGGTAGGCGTCGCAGCAGCCGCCGCGGGATTCGCGACGAGCGCGGCCCACAGCAAAAGCATCGCGGCGCAGCGCATGGCAATCCCCTCGGTGAGCATTCCCGGTCATGACGCCCGGAACGCGATGTTCCCCCATGCCGCCGCGATGACAGCATTCGCCGCCCTCCTGCGTACCCGTGCGCAACCTCCACCACGATGGTGTCGTCATGTCTCGCCTGATCCGTCTTCTCGCCGCACTGACCGTGCTCTTCGCGATGCCGCTGGCCGCCCAGGTGCAATGGCGCGCCGGGCCGCTTGTCTACACGCCGGCCTACGATTTCACGCTCGGCTACACCCCGAACGGCACCGGCTATTTCGTCTCGCAGGCCTACATTCCGAGCCCGCCGCAGCCGACCGTGAACCAGCCGTTCTACGTCAGCCTGCGCATGGAAGGCATCGCCTCTCCCAGCGTCGGGCGCCTGATGACGGTCGGCTTCGTGCCGCCGTCGGGAGCGTCGGTCTACGTCAATGCAAGCGCGCCGGTGCGTTGTTTCTACCGGGCGATGAGCGGGACCGGCGGCTGGATCGAATTCACCAACACGGTCATCACCGACATCTCGTTCGGCGCCAACCTGCGTATCACAGGCTGCCCGCAACCCGCGGCCGGCGCGAACCCGTACACCATCATTCCGGTGCCGGGCGGCAACGCCTACCAGCTCGACCGCCGCGATCCGAACAACCCCGGCGCGACCGCGTGGCCGCTTGGCAGCCAGGCTGGTTACGAATTCCTGATCCCGCTGGTCGCGAACCGCACGATGAGCGGCAACAACGGCATCGAGGCCGACCGCTTCTACGGCACCGTGCGTTCGGTCCAGGGCGACGGGCTCGATCCGTGGGCCTTCCCCTACCTCGGCCTGCTGGTGTCGGCCACGAGCCCGACGCCGAGCACCGACCTGCAGGTGTCGCAGCAACTGCCGCCGCCTCCGCCGCCGCCCGGTCGCGTGAGCTACACCATCCGCTGCGCCAACAATGGCCCGAACGCCGCCAGCAACGTGAGCTGCAGCTTCGCCGACGTGCCGAGCGGATTGAATGCCAGCACCGTGTGCAGCCCGACCAGTCCACAGACCACCCTCGCCGCGGGTTCCGCGATCGTGTGCTCGGTCATCCTCGACAAGTACCTCGGCTTCCGCACGATGAGCGGCGTGGTCGCATCGGGTGCGACACCGGACAGCAATCTCGCCAACAACACCTTCCCCTTCACCCTGTACGGCGGGCTGGCCGAAGTGATCCTGCAGAACGGCTTCGAGACGCTCGACTTCTGAGCACTACGGATCGGCACCGACGCGCCGTTCCGGCAACTGCCGGCCGCCACACGGAATCGCAACGCACGGCTGCCTATACTCCCGCGCATTCCGATGAGCGGCCGCGGGTGGTCGCAGGGAGCCGACGATGAAGCTGCGCCATTCCTGTTTGTTCGCCATGGTCCTGCTGTCCAGCGGGACCACAGTGGCCGCCGAACTGACCGCCGCCACGGTCGATCGCGCCCTGCAGGCCCAGGTCGGCGAGTTCGTCGAACTGCCGTTGCCGGAAACGCCAGCGGCACTCGTCAGCACGCCGGTGAAGATGCGCCGCATCGACGTCGTCGCACCTGGCGCGAAGACCTATGTCGTCGACGCCGCAGGCATGCATGAAGTGCCGGTGTCGGACCGCCACCATTTCATCGCCGATGCGTCGGTATCTGGCGCACCGCGGTATGCGTTGTCGATCTCGGCCGATGGCAATGACGTGCAGGGCGTGCTGTTCGGCGGCGACGACCGTTATGCCGTGCGTGGCGAACGCGACGGTGACGGCCTCGCCCTGGTCGCCACGCCGCGCCCGAAGACCGATGCCGACGGCAATCCGATCTATTTCGCCTGCGAACTCGATGCCCATGCTGGGCTCGACCTGAGCAAGGACCTCGGCTTGCCGAGCCGCGACGAGTTCCACGCCGTGCTCGATGCCGCCGGGATTCCGAAGGCAACGACTGCCGCGTCGCGCACTGCCGCGGTGGCGATCGACACCGACACCGAATTGCTGTCGCTGAAATTCAGCGGCAACACCACCAATGCCACGAACTACCTCGACCAGCTGTTCCTCGGCATGAACACGATCTACGAGCGTGATGTCGACGTGACCCTGCAGCGCGGCACGACCCTGCTGCGCACCGCCAGCGATCCGTACAGCACTACATCGTCCAGCAGCACCATCGACCAGCTCGACGAATTCGGCGAGGAATGGTTCGCGAACCAGAGCGCAGTCAACCGCGCGTTCGCGGCCCAGATCTCGGGCAAGTCCGGCAGCAACTTCTCGTCGGCCGGCATCGCCTGGCTGATCGGCGCCAGCAACATGTGCACCCAGAAGGGCTCGACCTTCAGCTCGGGGATCTGCACGGATGGTCAATGCACCTCCGGTCACTACAGCGTCTCGCGGGTCTTCAAGTTCGCCGGCGCCGACGGCTTCGACGATGTGCTCGTGGTCGCACACGAACTCGGCCACAACTTCGGCATCAACCACACGCATTGCACCAATGCCAGCACCGGCGCGCAGCCCACCGGCTCGGGCACCATCGACCAGTGCTACAACGGCGAATCGGGCAGCGGTTGCTATTCGGGGACAGCCACCTGCCCGACCGCGCAAACCATCAATGGCGTCACCAATGTGCGCGGCACCCTGATGAGTTACTGCCACATCACCCCGGCCAGCTGCGGCTCATCGGAGGTCTTCCATCCCCGCAACGTCACCAACCTGACCGCCACCGCCGCAGCCAACGTCACCAGCGGCTGCTTCACCACCGGCGGCGCGCCCGGCACGTTCACCATCGGCAACGCCTCGATCACCGAGGGCAACAGCGGCACGCAGACCTTGAACTTCGTGGTCACGCGCACCGGCGGCACCGGCAGCGGCTCGGTGACGGCAACGACCTCGGACGGCACCGCCACCGCGACCGGCGCCGCGCCGATCAGCGACTACGTGACCAAGACGCAGGTGCTCACCTTCGCCGCCGCCGGCACCCAGAATTTCGCGGTGACGATCAATGGCGACACCCGCGACGAGGACAACGAGACCTTCACCGTCACCCTGAGCGCACCCAGCGCCGGCTTCTCGCTCGGCGCGCCCAGCAGTGCCACCGGCACCATCACCGACAACGACAATGCGCCGACCGTGAGCATCAACAGCCCCGCGGCCGTCACCGAAGGCGCGACGATCACGTTCACGGTCAGCCTGAGTGCGGCCAGTGGCAAGGCGATCAGCGTCGCCCACACCACGGCGAGTGGCGGCGGCGCCAGCGGCGCCACCGAGGGCAGCGACTTCAGCGATGCCACCGGCACCCTGAACTTCGCCGCCGACGAAACCTCGAAGACCTTCAACGTCAGCACGACCAACGACACGCTCGACGAAGCCGATACCGAGACCTTCACCGCCACCCTGTCGGCGCCGACCAATGCCACGCTTGGCACCAGCAGCGGCACCGGCAGCCTCAACGACAATGATGCGTTGCCCAGCATCGCGATCGCCGACACCTCGGTCACCGAAGGCGGCAACCTGCAATTCACGGTCACGTTGACGCCGGTCAGCGGTCGTACCGTCACGGTGCCGTTCAGCACCGCCGACGGCACCGCCACCGTCGCCAACAACGACTACCTGCAGACCAGCAGCAGCATCCAGATCACCGCCGGCAATACCACCGGCCAGATCATCATCAACACCGTCAGCGACGCCGTCGACGAAGCCGACGAGACCATGACCGTCAATCTCGGCAGCCCGACGAACGCCACCGTGTCCGACGGCAGTGCCACCGGCACGATCCTCGACGACGACATCACCGCGGCGGCCGTCTCCATCGCCGACGCTTCGCTGACCGAAGGCAACGCCGGTTCGGCGAACATGGTGTTCACGGTGAGCATTCCGGCAGCCGCGGCGCAGGCAACCAGCGTCACGTACAGCACCAGTCCGATCGACGCGAGCGCAGGCAGCGACTACACCGCCGTGACCGGCACCGCGACCATCACCGCCGGCAACACCAGCACCAGCATCGGCGTGCCGATCATCGGCGACACTGTCGACGAATGGGACGAACAGTTCACCGTCAACCTCGCCGCCACCGCGAGCTCGACACTGGCTGACGGTCAGGCCGTCGGCACCATCGTCGACGACGATTCCGGCGGCGATCCGGTGTATCGCAACGGCTTCGAATGATTTCGACGAATCGCGGCTGAAGCCGCTCCAACAGTCACTGTTGGAGCGCCTTCAGGCGCGAGACTCGGCATCGGCAATCACCGGGCCGTCAGCGCCGCACCGGGCTGCCGAAATCGGGATCGCTGCTGACCTTGGCGGCGACCGTGTGCTTCGGGTGCTCGAACCAGCCGGGATCGCGGAAGTCGTTCGCCGCGAGTCCTTTGCGCACCTTCACGACGTTGAACATGCCGCCCATTTCGAGGCGTCCGAACGGGCCCTTGCCCATCATCATCGGCAGCGTGTTGTACGGCCCTTGCATGTGGCCCATGTCGGTGTGCATCTGGTGTTCGGCCATGCCGGATTCGCCCATCGCCATGTAACCCGGCAGGTGTTCGCGGATGCGTTCCTCGACACCGCGCTGGTTCACGCCGAGCGTGTTCGGTACGTCGTGGCCCATCGGGCCCATGGTGTGATGGCTCATGTGGCAGTGGAAGGCCCAGTCGCCCGCGATCGCATCGAACTCGAGGTCGCGGCACTGGCCGACGCCAACGATCTCGGTGACCTCGCGCCGCCACATCGTCTTCGGCCAGCGACCACCGTCCGAACCGGTGACTTCGAACTGATGACCGTGCAGGTGGATCGGGTGATTCCACATCGACAGGTTGGCGACGCGGATGCGCACGCGTTCGCCGGCTGCGCAGATCAGCGGCTCGATGGCCGGGAAGACCTTGCTATTCATCGTCCACTGCGAGGCGTCGAGCATCACGTTTGGATCCGGGCGCGTGGTGCCGGGATGCAAGGCGAACTGATGCAACATCACCGCGAAGTCGCGGTCGACCTGGGCCGCGCCGCGCGGATGGATGATGAAGAATCCCATCATGCCGAGCGCCAGCTGCACCATCTCGTCCGCATGCGGGTGATACAGATGCGTGCCGTGCTGGCGTAGCGTGAACTCGTAGGCATAGGTTTCGCCGGGCTTGATCGCCGGCTGCGTCAGTCCGCTGACGCCGTCCATGCCGCAGGGCAGCAGCAGGCCATGCCAGTGGATCGAGGTGTGCTCGGGCAGACGGTTGGTGACGAAGATGCGCACGCGGTCGCCTTCCACCGCCTCGATGGTCGGGCCCGGCGTGCTGCCGTTGTAGCCCCACAACTTCGCCTTCGAGCCGGGCGCGAATTCGTGCTCGATCTCCTCGGCGACGAGATGGAATTCCTTGACGCCCTCGTTCATGCGGTACGGCAGGGTCCAGCCGTTCGGCGTGTGGATGCGGCCGCTGCGTGCGGGTTGCGTCGCGGCCGCTTCGGCGGCGCGCAGCGCTTCGGGGGTGCTGACCAGCGTGCCGGCGGCGATTGCGCCTGCGCCCATCAGCCAGTCGCGTCGGGACAGGGTCATGGCGTGTCTCCATGGGTGTGCGAGGAATGATCGACGGCGTCGCTTGCGGGCGCGGCGCCGGGCAGGTCGGGATCGGACAGGGCATCGCCACCATCGCCACCGAGATCGGCGCCGACGGCGCGCGACAGATCGATGCCGGCGAGCAGGTGCCCGGCGACGGCGGCGAGATAGTCGCGATAAGCGCGGTACTGGTCGCGACGCGCTTCGATCAGCTCGAACGCACCGGCCAGCATGTAGTCGTACTCGCGCTGGTGTTCGCGCACCAGATTTTCGTGCGCCGGCAGCACCTCGTCGCGCAGCAGATCGATGCGTTCGCGCGCGGCGCGGCGTTCGGCCAGCGCGGCATCGATGTCGTGGCGCAACTGCAGTTCGCGCTCGGCGCGATCCGCCTGGGCGCGTTCTTCCATCACCCGCGCTTCCAGGCGCGTGTCCTGCCCTTGGCGGAACAGCGGCAGCGACAACGAGAAGCCCGGACCACGTTCGATGACGCCGCTGTCGCCACGTTCGCGTTCGTATTCGGCATCCAGATCGAGCAACCACCAGGCCCGCCTCGCGATACGTGCGACTCGCAAGGCCGCCTGCTCTTCGTGACGCGCGGCGATGACCTCCGGATGTTCGCGCATGGCGCGTTCGACGAGGGCATCGCGTGCGGTGTCGTCTCCCGACGGCAGATCGAGACGCTGGTCGATGACCGGCAAGCTCGCCACGTCGGCCCACCCGATCGCCACGGCCAAGGCCAGTCTCGCGCTATCGCGTTGCGCACGTGCTTCGACGGCCTCGAGCGCCGCATCAGCCGCTGCGGCACGCTCGGCCGCGAGTTGCTTGAACGCGATCGTGCCGGCCTCGTACATGCGCCGTGCCAACGCACGCGCGGCGTCGGCGACATCGGCTTCGGCTTCGGCGATTTTCAACGCGCGCTCGGCCTCGGCGACACGGATGCGCGCGGCGCGCACGTCGAGCACACGCTCACCGACCGCCGCCGCAACGCGATGCACCGCCGCCTGCCAGTGATCGCGACCGATGCGCGAGCGCGCAGGCGTCAGCAACCATTCGGCCAGCGGGACGTGCACGGACCAGGTCAGCACGTTCAGCGCACCGGCCTCGTCGACATCGAGATCCCGATAACCGATGCCGGGATTGGCGAGGCGCCCGGCATCGAAGCGCTCGACTGCGGCCAGACCCAATTCCGCACGCAGACGGACGAAGTCGGGATGGTGGTTCAGCGCGTAAGCAATCAGGTCGCCGTCGCCCATCGCCCCTGTAGGAGCGAGCCCCGGCTCGCGATGCTCTTGCTCCGAATGGCCAGAAAAAGATCGCGGGACGGAGCCCGCTCCCACGGTACGGGCAACGATCTCGTCCACCTCATCGGCACCACGATCGCGCGGCAGGCTGGCGCAGGCTTGCAGGAACACGACGCCAGCCAGCAGCGGCGCGTGCAGGAAGAAACGTTTCATCGGATGGTCCATGACAGTCGATCGCGCAACGGCGCGACAGCATCGCCCGAACGGGCGCGGCGATTGGCTCGACGATCAGACGCTGGGTGGTCGCAGCGGACGTTCGGGACGCAACGGCGGCAGCGGCGACAGCACGGGCGCGGCCACAACTTCGGACGGTGCTTCGGCCCGCGGCGACGGCATCTCGATCTGCGGCAATGCCAGCATCAAACCGAGACAACGACAGGCGCCATGGCTGCAGCAATCGGCAGCCGGCGAAGGTTCGTCCGCTTTCGCCGCGCGATGGCAGGGCGGCATGTCATCCTCCGCGGCTTGCGTCTTTGCTGCCGCGTCAGCCGTCAGTGCCGCGCGCGCTTCCATCGCACCCACGGCGAACGACTGCGCGAGCAGCAGCAAGATCAGCAGGCTTCGGACGAGGGCGGCGGCGCGGGACATGCGGCATAGACTGCGTGCCCGCGCCGGAAGTTTCAAGGGAAGGTTGGGACCTAGATCGGCGCTCCCGGCGGAATCGCCGGCAGCGGCCGCAGCTTCACCGTCTCCGGCGCATCGAGATAACGCTGGATCAGCCGCGCCGCCTCGCGTGCATCGGCATTCGCGGCCGGCTGTGCGGCGAGTTCGTCGGCGAACGATCGCAGGCGCGCGCGCCAGTCGGCGTCGACGGTCGCATGCAACTGTCCCTCCGCGAGCAGGTTCAGCGCGGCATCGAGCAGCACCCAGTTGCGGGTGCGGCGCACCAGCGCGTGATCGCTCCCGGTGTCGCGCCACGAGGCCGCCACCAGGGCGTCAAACAGATCGCGCGGTGCGGGATTCGCGACGTCGCGCGCGTGTTGCCAAGCCAGCCGATTCAGGCGCTGCGGCGCGAATGCGTATTGCACGACGATGGCCGTGGCCGCAGCGGTCGCGGCGGCTTCGTCGAAGATCGGCCCCGTCTGCGTCGCGAAGTATTCGGGTCCGCGCGCGTATTCGGTCGAAGGCGGCGTCAGCGCCGCGACGACCGATTCCGGCAAGGCTAGGGTCTCGACCGCCAGCGCCCGCTGCAAGGTCTTCAATGCCTCACGCTGACGCGCGCTCGCGACGGCACGCGTGCCCGCTTGGGTATCGCCACCAAAGCCATAGTCGTATTCGGCGCCGCCCAGCAGGCGTGCGACCGCCTCGGCCTGGTAGCGATGCAGCAGATGGATCGGCACCAGCCGGCGTTCGAGTTCGCCGAGCTGGCGGTCCGGCGGGAGTGCGCCGTCGGCGAAGCGCGACAGCGCCGCCGCCCGCACCTTGAGCAGATGATCGAAACTCGCCAGCGGATCGACGCCGAAGTCCCAGAGCAGACCGTCTGGATGCGAATCACCGGGCGCACGCGCGTCGGCATCGCTGACGTAGCGATAGCCGCGGGCCGCGATATCACGGCGCAGTGTCGCCAGTGCCACGCCTTCGTCCTTCGCGGCGAATTCGCCATAGGCATGTGCGACGACGTACTTGTCCCAATCGCCGACCCCGACGCCGTAGGGCTGCGCCAGCTGCACGCGACCGGCGTCGTCGAGAGTGATGATCGGATGCGGATAGTCGAGCACCGAGCCATTGCCGGTGCGACTGGCCGCGAAGTTGTGCGCGAAGCCGAGCGCATGCCCGACTTCGTGTGCCGCCAACTGCCTCAGCCGCGCCAGCGCCATGTCCAGCGCCTGCTGCTTCAGCGCCGGATCGGCTTCCCTTGCATGCGCGGCAAGCAGGCCTTCGGCGATCAGCAGATCCTGACGCACGCGTTGCGAACCAAGGTTGACGTAGCCCTTGATGATCTCGCCGCTGCGCGGATCGATGATGCCGCCGCCATACGACCAGCCGCGGGTGGCACGGTGTGTCCAGGTGATGGCGTTGTAACGCACGTCGGCGAGGTCCATGCCCGCAGGTGCGAGTTCGACCTTGAACGCGTCGATGAAACCGGCGGCGTCGAAGGCATCGGACCACCAGCGTGCGCCGTCAAGCAAAGCGCTGCGCACCGGCTCCGGCGTGCCGCGATCGAGATAGAACACGATCGGTTTCACCACCGTGCTGCGCGCCGCCTTCGGATCGGTCTTCTGCAAGCGGAAGCGCGCTTGCCAGCGGGTGTCGAGATCGCGCGTCAACGGCTGCGCGAAATCGAAGCCACCGACGCTCCAGCCCCCCGAGGCCGGATGGTAGACACGTTTGCGAAAGCCGTCGTCCGGCAGGCGGATGAAGCTCAGTTGCTGGCGCAGCGTGACCGCTTTCGGATCGGCTACAGCCTGCTGCACGAACGCGCCCTCGCCGGTACCGGCGAAGGTCAGCAAGGCCTCGAATTCGACATTGTCGGGATAGGCTTTCGCGGCCGCGGCCAACACGCCGCTGCGTGCCGCATCCAGCGCGTACTGCCCCTGCTGCGAACCCTTCAGGCGACCACCGACGCCATGCAGATCGCTCGCGACCAGCGATGACAGATCCACTCGCCACGGGCCACGTGCATCGTCCGGATTGATCACGTCGCCGGACCACAACACCGCTTCGGCAAACGCATCGCGCGCGGACGCCGCTTCGTCGACATCGGCACTGTCGGCGAAGAATTTCGTGTTCCGTTGCACCAGCAGCAGCTTCTTGCCGAGACGACGGAACTC
>JAKJFE010000103.1 GCA_022705045.1 Pseudomonadota bacterium
CAGCGATTCGATTTCGGCCACCGACAACTCGTCGTTGCGGATCACCTTCACGTCCTCGCCCAACTCGGCGAAGTACTGCACGAGGTTGTAGGTGAAGCTGTCGTAGTTATCGATCATCAGCAGCATGGTCAGCCCGGGCTCCGCAGGCGGGCGCCGCGGTCGATGTGGGCCCCCGAGCTTATCGAATGCGGCGTCGCCGCGTCTTCACCGGGCCGATGTTGCCCGCGCTTCGTCAGCGCCCAAGGAACGCGCGCTCAGCCTTGCGCATGGCCGGTTCGGCGAGGGTCTGGCCAGCGAGACCAATGAGGATCTGCGCCGCCTTGTCGGTGGCGATGTCGATGCCGAGGTCTGCGCCGATCGGCCAGTCGGCATCGAGGTGCAGGTAGCGGTCCTTCAGTCGGTCTTCCATCATCGCCTGCACGTGCTGCTGCTGGACCGAAATCAGCGTCAGGATCAAGCGACCGTCGGACAGCCAGTCGACCGCACCGTCTCCGATTTCGGCCGGCTCGGCAGGACGATAGTTGGCAGTCGCCGTGCCGACCGAGAGCATACGAATGCGAGATTCGGCAACGCGCATGAAGTGCGTGGCCTCGTGCATCGCGACCTGGTCCGGCGCGACCGCGAACAGGCCGCCATCGGCATACAGCGCGTCCGCGACGCGCACCGACGGGAAATAGGCCGGCGCGGCCGAGGTCGCCATCGCGACGCTGGCGGCACGGATGTCCTCGTCGCCACGCGAACCGCTGGCATGCGGCGTCTTGAAGATCTTGGTGCGGCTGCGCGTGACATCGACCGCCGGCACGACGATGGCGTGTTTCGCATCCGCCAGCGTCTGCTTGCCGAGATATACCGCCAACGCCTTCGCGAGCGCGACGCCGTTGTACTTCGGCCCGAGCACGGCGCGGCTCAGGTCACGAAGCTTGGCCACGGCATTGGTCGGCAGACCGCGCGACGAGAAAATCGCGGTGCCGTGTTCGAGGAACAGGTCCTTGATCTTCGCCATCGGGATCTCGAAGGCGAGCGCGACGGCAAGGATGCCGCCAACCGAGGTGCCGGCGATCAGGTCGAAGCGGCGCCCGAGCGGCTCGCCGGCGCGTTCTTCGAGATGCGCCAGCACGCAAGCGGTGTACAGGCCCAGATAACCACCGCCGGCCAGCGACAGGATGCGGAACTCGGTGCTCGGCTCGGCCATGGCGCGCCCTCCAGCGTCGCCGCGGAGACTAACGCAGTCGGCCGACACCATCGTCGGTCAGGGCGCTTCGAAGCCGTCGGAGAAGATGCCATCGGAGAGCGTGACCCAGGTGATGTGGTCCACCTCGTAGCCGCCGGACGTATGCGAGATGCGAATCCGCGAGATGCCGGCGGCATGGGCGATTCCGAAGAACCGATCCTCGTCGGTGCCACCCAGGTTGCTGAGATCGCCGATTGCGATCGGGCCGAGAGTTCCGAGCGATACGCCGCCGGCATCGAACGCCTCGAAGGTGGCGCTGGTCGGCGTGCCGCCGTCGGTCCAGACCAGACCGGCCGCGACCGGCAAGGGCGAGGAGAATGTCACGACCACGGGTGCGCCCGCGAACAGGCTGCGGCCGTTGCTGCCGGAGCCGTCGATGTTGCCGTCGTCGGCATCGACCGAATCGGTGAGGCCGCCGGGTCCGATCACGCTCGCATTCACGCTGAGGCGCGCATCGATGGCGCCGTCCTCGGCATCCTCGACGTGGATTTCGAAGCCAATGGGCGCGAATTCGGCGGGGCGATCCGCGGTGCTGGTGTAGGGCAAGGGTCCGAAGAAGGTCGTCTGCGCGTGCGCGGCCAGCGGCGCGAGCAACAGGCCGGCGAGGCTCAACGGAAGGCGGGAAAGCGGTCGCATGGACATGGGCACAGGAATCGATCTCGGGCGGGAGTGCGTTCCCTGATACCCAAAACGCCAACGCCCTCCGCCAAACGTACTTCCCGAATGCGGCGGGCATGGCGACAATGCCGACCGGGCGATGGTTCCGCCGCGGAGTGAGCGCATGTCCAACCCGCACACCGATGGTCGACAGCGCTACGCGCTGATCCTGCTGGGTGTCTATCTCGCGTGGTGGAGCGCACTCGCGATCGCGCCGCATTACCGCGAGGACTGGCTGCTCGAAAACGTGCTCGTCGTGATCGCGCTGCCGCTGCTGGTCTGGAGCCAGCGCCGCATCGGCTACTCGCACTATGCGCTGACCGCGCTGTTCGTGTTCTTCAGTCTGCACGCCGTGGGCGCGCACTACACGTATTCGGAAGTGCCGTGGAACGCGTGGCTCAAGGCGCTGACCGGCTGGGACGCGATGCAGTCGCTCGGCATGCAACGCAACCACTTCGACCGCGTCGTGCACTTCAGCTACGGCCTGCTGATCGTGCCCGCCGTCGCCGAACTCATCGACGCCCGCGGCCCGCTGCGCGGCATCTGGCGCCAGCTCGTGCCGATCATGTTCATCATGTCGAACTCGGAGCTCTACGAGATCATCGAATGGCAAGCCGCCGAAGTCTTCGGCGGCGACCTCGGCCAGGCCTACCTCGGCACCCAAGGCGACATCTGGGATGCGCAGAAGGACTCAGCGATGGCGATGCTGGGGGCGATCCTTGGCCTGACGGTCTATCGTTGGCTGGATCGTGCGAAGACTCCCGGCCATTCGATCAAGGACGACAAACGGATTTGACGCCATACGCTTAAAGCGTATAGTTGCGGCGTGTACACGATCGTCGAAACCCCTCTGTTCTCCAAACTCTGGCCCGACTATTGGAGCCTGGACGAGCATTCGGAATTCGTCACCCATCTCGCCGAGCATCCAGAGATGGGTGACGTGATTCCACAGAGCGGCGGGTGTCGAAAAGTTCGATGGACTCGACCCGGCATGGGCAAACGCGGTGGCGTCCGGGTGATCTACTTCAACCAACTGTCAGATGGACGCATCGTACTGATGCTCATCTACGCGAAGAGCGCGCTAGAAAACATTCCTGCCAGCGTCCTGCGACAAATCGCGAAGGAGTTGTGACATGGCCAAGTTGAGTGAAAAAGCGCTGCTGGCGCGCGATGCAAAACGCGATATCGGCGCCGAGTTGCTGGAATCCGTGCGGCAGATGAAGCGCGAAGATCTGCATGTTGTCTACGTGCCTGCCAAAGCTGCGCGCGAAAAGACCGGCCTGTCGCAAGCGCAGTTCGCGACCCTGCTCGGTGTTTCCGTGCGAACCCTTCAAGGCTGGGAGCAAGGCCGCACCCAGCCGTCCGGTGCGGCCCGCACGCTGCTGGCCATCGCATTGCGCTCACCGCAGGCGCTGCTCGAGGTCGCGGCATAGCGTCTTCGGCGGCGACCTCGGCCGGGCCTACCTCGGCACCCAAGGTGACATCTGGGTTTCGCGGATGGACTCATCTGGCCAACTTCGGCTGGATTGGCTCAGAATCGACAACATCTCGTCCAATTCGCCAGCGGCGGGAAAGCTCTCGAGCTCGCTCGAGCTCACCGGGATCAAGTTGCTTTGCGATCGTTGAGAGTTCTTGGGGTGCGTCCTCATCTCCATTCGCGGCGGCAATATTCATCCACACGTAGGCGAGCACCCAAGACTGTGGGACCCCCGCTCCTGACCAATAGAGGCGGGCCAGATTGAACTGGCCAATCGAACTCCCTTGGATAGCGGCTTTGCGGTACCACTCCACAGCGCAGTCATAGTCAACCGGCATGCCGCCCAATCCTGCCTCGCAGTAGGTACCGAGGTGGTTTTGCGCATCCGGCTCACCATTGCTTGCGGCCTTCGAGAACCAGTCGATGGCTTTGGCGTGATCCTTGGCAACCAACTCTCCTTCGGCATAGATGGTGCCCATGGTTGTTTGAGCGAGTGCGTGACCCTGACGTGCGGCTTTGCGCAACCATGGAATTCCCAATTGAGGGTCTCGCGGTACGCCTCCTCCCATGAAGTACGCGACAGCGATGGCGACTTGGGCGTCAGCGTTTCCTTGCTCTGCTGCCTTGAGGAACCATGTCGCAGCGGCTGCAAGATTGACCTCAACACCCCGGCCTGTCTTGTAATGGACGCCAAGGGAATACTGGGCCTCCGAGTGTCCCATCGAAGCGGACTTCTTCAACAGATCTACAATTCGCGCCAGATTGTTCTGATCATTCTGACGATCAAGCTCTTCCGCTAATGCGTACAGATATGCGGGGTCATCTTCCGCAAGCGGGTTGACTTCCCTTCGCTCCAAGCTCACACCCGAAATCCGATCCGGGCCAGACTCGGCATTCTGCAGAGCCTCCGAACTTGCCTTGCAGGTGACTGATCCAGTGATAAGAGAGATGCAGAAAGCAACAATGAAGCGCGGCGATTTCATGTGTGCTTGGTCTCCGAGGAAAAAGAACTGGATGGGCGCGGCTACAACCCCCCCGCCGCCTGCGCGACGGCGCGGAACAGGGCGCGGCCCTTGTTCATGGTTTCGTCCCATTCCTTCTCGGGGTCGGAGTCGTAGACGATGCCGGCGCCGGCTTGCACGTGCAGCTGGTGGTCCTGGATGACGGCGGTGCGGATGGCGATGGCGGTGTCGGCGTCGCCCCACCAGCCGACGTAGCCGACCGCGCCCGAGTAGATGCCGCGCTTGATCGGTTCCAGGTCCTGGATGATTTCGAGCGCGCGGATCTTCGGGGCGCCGCTGACCGTGCCGGCCGGGAACGTCGCCTTCAGCACATCGGCAAACTTGAAGTCGGGGCGCAGCGCGCCCTGCACTTCCGAGACGATGTGCATCACGTGCGAATAACGCTCGATGATGAAACGCTCGGGCACGCGCACGCTGCCGGCTTCGGCGACACGACCGACATCGTTGCGACCAAGGTCGATCAGCATCAGGTGTTCGGCGCGCTCCTTCGGATCGGCCAGCAATTCGGCTTCGAGCGCCTGATCCTGTTCGTTTGTCTTGCCGCGCGGACGCGTTCCCGCGATCGGGCGCACCGTCACTTGGCCAGCCTGCAAACGCACGAGAATTTCCGGTGACGAGCCGACGATCTGGCGTTCGCCAAGGTCGAGGAAATACATGTACGGCGACGGATTCAGCGCCCGCAGCGCGCGATACACGTCGACCGGTCGAGCGCGGAACGGCACCGTCAGTCGCTGCGACAGCACCACCTGGAAGATGTCGCCGGCGCGGATGTATTCCTTGGACTGCTCGACCGCGGCGATGAAACCTTCGCGCGTGAAGCCCGAGACGAAGTCGGCTTCGGTCAGGCTGGCCGGATCGAGCACTTCCGGATAACTCGGACCGGAGCGACGCAGCCGGAACGCGAGTTCGTCGAGTCGCCGTTGCGCGCGCGCATACGCCCGCGGCTCGGACGGATCGGCGTGCACGATCAGGTACAGGCGACCCTTGAGGTTGTCGAAGACCGCGACTTCCTCGCTCAGCATCAGCAACACGTCGGGCGCACCGATCGGATCGGGCTTGTCGTCGCGCGCCAGTTTCGCTTCGACGTAGCGGATGGTGTCGAAGCCCCAGTAACCGACCAGTCCGCCGGTGAACGCCGGCAGGTCGGGCAGCTTCGGCACCTTGAACGATTCTCGGATCGCGTCGAGCGCGGCCAGCGGATCGGCCAGTTCGCGTTCCTCGATCACCTCGCCATATTGCGCGATCGACAAACCATTGCCGCGCAACGTGTAGGTCGTCTTCGCCGGCAGGCCGATGATCGAATAGCGTCCCCAGTTCTCGCCGCCCTCGACCGACTCGAACAGATAGGTGTGCGGCCCGTCGGCCAGCTTCAGGTACACCGACAGCGGCGTGTCGAGATCGGAGAACACCTCGCGCACGATCGGAATGCGGTTGTAGCCTTGCGCGGCGAGCGCGTTGAACTGGTCCTGCGTCAGCATGATGCGAATCCTTGGCAACACCCGATTATTGCGGTCCCGAAGAAGCCGCGCCAAGCGCCGCGGCGACATGACAGAATCCCGCCATTCGCAGGCACTGCATTCTTGGGATGGGCATGAGCGACGCCTGGTACGTGGCCGAACCCGACGGCGAGACCTGGGGACCGTATGCGTTCCAAGACTTGTTGCGCGCCGCTGCGGCGAAGCAGTTCGTCCCCGGGTCGCTGGTCTGGCAGGTCGATCTCGGCGAATGGCAGCCCTTGTCGCGGCACACGGCGGGCGCGGCCAATGCCGCACCGGTGATCGAACCGATGCGGTCCACGGCGAAGCCGGTTCAACAACACGCGCCGAAACAGAAGCCGTCGCAGAAGAAGTCGATCTCGGGCACGACGAAGCCGCCGCCAATGCCGGGATCACCGCAAAGCCGTGCGCAGATCGAGGCCATGCTGCGCGAAGCCCAAGCGAAGAAAGGCGCCATGACCGCCGATGCCCAGCAGAACGCGACCGAATCCGCGCGCAAGCTCGGCTGGGTCGGCAAGCGACTGGCGGCGCGTTACATCGACGTGTTCTCGCTCGGCCTGTTCGGCGCCAGCGCGTGGTGGGCCGCCACCGAGGGCCGCAAGGGCGTCGAAGCCGCGATCGCCGCGGATCTCTGGCTGTTGCTGTTCATGGCGCTGGCGGTGTGGTTCGTCGCCGAATCGCTGCTGATCGGACTGTTCGGTACCACGCCGGGCAAGTGGCTGCTGGGACTGCGCGTGCGCGATGCCCGCGGCGAGGCCCCGGGCATTCCGCGCGCCTTCAAGCGCAGCTTCTGGGTGTATGCACGCGGCCTCGGATTCGGTCTGTTCTTCGTCACTCCGTTCGCGATCCTCATCGCCGGCGCGCAGACCTTGAACAAGGGCGCAGCGCCCTGGGACAGCGGGCTGGTCGTCGACGAGCAAGGGGCAAGCGTGCAGTGGCAGGTGATCGCCTTCCTGCTGGTGATGTTGTGGATCGCCGCCTCAGAGGGCTGGTGGCTCGATCTGGCGAGCATCTTGATGCGCTGAGTCCGGGCGTAGAATGGGCCGATCCACTCGAGAAGCCGATCATGCGCCCAGCTTTCCTCCGAATCACGATGGCCCTGTTGCTCGCTGCGCCGCTGTCGGCGTCGGCGCAGCAGGCCGACGTCGTGTTCGCACATCAATTCGAGTCCGGCGCGGCCAGCCTGTCGCCCGGACTGGTATTCGTGCCGTCCTTCGCAACCTCCACCGGACTCGCCGGTCCGTTGTTGCTGCAATTGGATGAGCCGGCGGCCGCCAACACCTTCGTGCCGATCGTGTCCTTGGCGCCGGATCATCTGACCGTCGAGAACGGCGGCGTGACCGTGCTGCAGGGCGAGGATTCGGCCGTAGTCACGATGACCGGCCTGACCAGCGATCCGACGCCGGTGCTGGTGCGCGCCAGTCTCGGCAACCAGGTGTATGCCTCGGTCCGTGTCTTCCACGACAACGAACCGCGCCGCGTCGTCTCGCTGCGACCGGACGCACTGCGTGTTGCGCCGGGCGGCCAACGCATGTTGATCGCGACGCTCGACCTGCCGGGCATTTCCACCGGGACTGCGGTCGATTTGTCGGTGTCCCCGCTCGGTGCCGGCACGCTGAGCACGCCGATCACGGTCGCTGCGAACAGCTTCTCGAAAAGCTTCGTGTACACCGACAACAACGTCACCGAATTCGCGACCGTATTCGCTTCCGCCGACGGCACACCCGCGGCGCAGGCCAGCATCCAGCAATCACCGATCGGCAAGCTGGTGATCAACGAGGTCGACTATGACCAGCCGGTAGCAGACAGCACCGAATTCATCGAGATCCACAATCGCTCGCCTGACACCGTGCCGCTGAACGGCATGGCCGTGGTGTTGGTCAACGGCAGCGACAGCACCGAGTATGCCCGCTTCGATCTGGCCGACGCGGCGGCCTCGCTGGCGCCCGGCGGCTATCTGGTGCTTGGCAGCACGGGGCTGAGCGTGCCCGGTGGCGTGCCCTTCATCGACATCGGCGCGGATTCGGTGATCCACAACGGTGCGCCGGACGGCATCGCCATCGTCGACACGGACGCGGTCACCGTGATCGATGCGTTGTCCTACGAGGGCAGCATCGTGGCCGCGCAGATCGACGGCTTCGCCAATCCGGTCAACCTGGTCGAAGGAACCGCACTCGCGGCGCTCGACGATGGCACCGGCACCGCCAGCCTGTCGCGACTGCCGAATGGCATCGACAACGGCAATGCCAACACCGATTTCGCGTTGACGGCGACCCTGACGCCGGGCGCATCGAACAGCGCGCCTGCGCCCGTCAGTCACCTCGTCATCAACGAAGTCGATTACGACCAGATCGGCACCGACGTCAACGAATTCATCGAGATCTACAACGGCACCGGTGCGCCGGTGTCGCTGGCGAACTACCGGCTGGCCTTGGTCAATGGCGCGACGGCGCCGAACCCGGCCTCCTATCTCGTGGTCGACCTGTCGAGCGCGGGCACGTTGGCGGCAGGAGAGTATCTCGTCGTGCGCAGCAGTACGGTGGCGGTGGCGCCAGGGGCGCTGACGATCAACTTCGCGGCGTCGCAGGACAGCATCCAGAACGGCGCGCCGGACGGCATCGCGCTCATGGACATCGGCACGAACACGCTGGTCGATGCCCTGTCCTACGAAGGCTCGATCACCAGTGCGACCATCACCGGCTTCACTGGCACGTTCAACCTGGTCGAGGGAACGGCATTCGCATCGGCCGACTCGAACACCACCGATGTCAGTCTGTCGCGACGACCGAATGGCACCGATACCGACAATGCCGCGACGGACTGGGCATTGATCACCTCGATCACACCTGGCGCGGCCAACCCCGACTGACGGTTCAGCGCGGCATGCCCTTGAGACGCAGGCGGAACTCGACGCCGGCGTCGCCGGCGAGGTTGTAGGCGAGTGCGCTGCCGTCGTGCGCTTCGGCGATCAGGCGCACGATGTACAAGCCCAATCCCAGATGCGGCACTTCGCCCGCGGCGCGCAGCGAGCCGGCGTCGCGCATCGACACCAGCGAGTCGAACAAGCGTTCCTGCATCTTCGCTGGCAGCGGCGGGCCCGAGTTCGCGACGCTGATCTCGACGCCTTCCGGATCGAGCGCGAGCTTGAGGCGGATCCATCCGCCTTCGGGCGTGAAGCCCTTGGCGTTGTCGAACAGCTTGTCGAGGGCCTGCGCAATCAGGTCGGGCGCACCATGGAAGCCGATCGGAGATTCCGGCGCCATCAGATGCACCTGGCGATTGCCGGCGATGCCGCGATACGACTCGGCACAACCGCGCACGACACGCGTCAGGTCGAAGTCTTCGGCTTCCGCGGCCTTGATCGCCTTCTCCATGCGGCTGGCTTCGTTCATCGTGCGCAGGATGCCCCAGAGCCGATCGGCACCGGCGCGGGCGCGGTCGGCATAGACGCGTGCTTCCGGCGGCAACGGCTCGTGGTCGAGGTTGTCGAGCGAGGAACGCACGATCGCCAGCGGCGTGTTCAATTCATGCGACAACTTGGTCGCCAGCGTGCGCAGGTAGTCGTTGTAGCCGCCGATCTCGTCGAGCAGACGCGCGAAGCTGCGCGACAGGTCGCCGACCTCGTCGACCGCCTTCAGGTGCGGCAATTTCGGATCGAGACGACCATCCGGACGCAACGCGCGTTCGGTCGCGTTGCGCAGGCGGCGGATGCGGAACGACAGGATGCCGGCGAACCCGAACAGCACCAGGCTCGCGATCAGCACCGCGATCAAGCTGGTCGCCATCAGTTTGGCGACGGCATCGTTCGCGATCACGAGCAGGGCGTCGCTCGACTGCTCCATCACCAGCGCGCCACGCACGGCACCATCCCAGCGCAACGGCACCACCGCCGCGACGATGACCGTGCGTTCATTGTTCGACGGTCGCCAGACGCTGGCCTCGATGCCGGACAGGGCCTGCCAGACTTCGTCGATATCGAGCTTGTCGACGTCCCAGGCGTAGTCGCGCGCATCGACCAGCGGCGGAGCCAGCAATGCGCGATAGATCCAAGAGTTCGGCCACGGCGTGCGCGATTCGATATCGCCGACGTCGAGCTTGCCGGCCTTGCCGAGCACACGCGCATCGGCGGCGAGCACACGCAGGCGCGCGCCCGGCGGCACCAGCGGCTGCAGCGCGCGCGTGAAGCCGGAATCGCTGAGCCAGAGCAGCACGCTGTCTTCGCCGCGACCGGGATCACCGAACACCGGATAAGTGCGCGTGCCGCCGCTGCCGCCGGCATCGACGACCTGCGCCGACAAGGACAAACCGTCGCGCGGCAGGAACAGCGAGAACTCGACGCGATAACCCTCCGGCGTCTCCACCCATTCGCCCTGCAGGGCCGGCGCATCGACGCTGTCGACGCGCACCTGCAAGGGTCCGGGCGCGGCATTGCCGAGTTCGTAGACGTAACGGCGCTCGCCGGCACCCAGACGCAACTCGACATGATCGCTGGCGCCGACCAGCGGGTCGGGATCGGCGCGTACACGGCTGCGATCCTGCACTTCGATCAGGCCATACAAGGTGCTGGCCCGCGCGGCGAGATGCACGCGACCGATCGGTGCCTTCACCGGCCACGGCTGCAATGCCGCGTTCTGCCAGTCGTCCGGGCTGCCGTCGAGCAACAGCACCGGCGGCGCGTCCGGCAGTACCGCGACGCGTCCGGTCGCGGGCAAGGCCGGTGCCGTCGCGACGAAGGCCTGTGCCAGCGCACGCGCCGACGACAGCTGCGCACGCTCCTGGCCTTCGCGCAACAGCAGTTCCATCTGTTTGATGAACTGGAAACCCGCCCACGGCAACAGCAAGGTCACCAGGGCGATCAGGACCAGTTTGAGGCGCAGGGTCATCGGTGCAGTCTAGGAGAAGAAAGCATCGCGGCTTGGAAGCCGCTCCTACGAAG
>JAKJFE010000104.1 GCA_022705045.1 Pseudomonadota bacterium
GAAACCCGATGCGGCGACGCTGGCGAAGTACCCGCATGCGCTGATCGACGTGCTCGATCCGGAGCAGTCGTATTCGGCTGCGGAGTTTTGTCGTGATGCGCGCGTGGCGATGGATGCGATCGTGGCATCGGGCCGCATTCCGCTGCTGGTTGGCGGTACCGGGTTGTATTTCCGTGCGCTCGGACGGGGTTTGTCCGACCTGCCGCGGGCGGAACCGGAACTGCGTGTGCAGATCGAGGCGGAAGCGGACGAGCGAGGCTGGGTCGCGATGCACGCCGAGCTGCAACAGCGCGATCCGGTGGCCGGTGCGCGCATCCATCCCAATGATCCGCAGCGCATCGGCCGGGCGCTCGAAGTGATCCGCCTGACCGGCCAGCCATTGTCGGCGTTGCAGGGCCGGGCACAGGTCGATCTGCCGTATCGGTTGCTCAAGATCGCGCTGCTGCCGGATCGGGCGGTCTTGCATCAGCGCATCGCCGAACGCTTCGACCTGATGCTGGCGGCCGGTTTCCTCGACGAAGTGCGTGGCTTGATCGAGCGCCCCGGCCTGCATCCGGAGTTGCCGTCGATGCGTTGTGTCGGTTATCGGCAGGCTTGGCAGCACCTGCGCGGCGAGATCGATACCGAGACCTTCCGGCGCACCGGGATCGAGGCGACCCGGCAACTGGCGAAGCGGCAGATCACCTGGATCCGCTCGGAACACGATGTGTTCGTCCGTGATCCGCTTGACGCGAACGGGTTGATGTTATCCAAGTTGTTGATCGAAAAGGCGATGCGCTGATCGCTGGGTCATTCGTCATGGTCTCCGGGCGGCCTTGAATCCGGCCATGGCGGCCGCAGAACCGCTACACTCGTCGCACTTTTCAGACCGGCGCGTGTCTCACGCGTCCGGCCGGCGCGCCGCCGACGTGGTGGTCGCGCGAATGCTTGGTCGTACCCCCGGGAGCACAACATGTCCAAAGCCCAGTCCCTGCAAGATCCCTTCCTGAATGCCCTGCGCCGCGAACGCATTCCGGTCTCGATCTACCTCGTCAACGGCATCAAGCTCCAGGGCACGGTCGAATCCTTCGACCAGTTCGTGGTCCTGCTGCGCAATACCGTCAGCCAGATGGTCTACAAACATGCGATCTCGACCGTGGTGCCGGCGCGCAACGTCAAGGTCGGTGATGGTCCGCATGGCCACGACCACCATGAACCGGCCGCAGAAGGCTGATTCGGGACGCTGAACCGACTTGGACTTTTTCGGCAGAAACAAAGGTGGCGAACGGGCCCTGCTCGTTCAGCCGCATCCGTCCGGGCGCATCGACCCGGAAGCCTTGACCGAGTTCACCGAGCTGGCGCGCTCGGCGGGCGCCGACATCCTCGATACCTTGACGGCGCGCATCGATGCGCCGAATTCGCGGTTCTACCTCGGCACCGGCAAGGTCGAGCAATTGCGCGAACTGAAGGAAGCGCATGGCGCCGATCTGGTGCTGGTGAACGCCGCGCTCAGTCCGGTGCAGGAGCGCAATCTCGAAAAAGCGTTGAGCGCCCGTGTGGTCGATCGCACCGGTCTGATCCTCGACATCTTCGCCAGCCGCGCCCGCACCCACGAGGGCAAATTGCAGGTCGAGCTGGCCCAGCTCAAGCATCTGTCCACGCGCCTGGTGCGCGGCTGGACCCATCTCGAACGTCAGCGCGGTGGCGCCATCGGCCTGCGCGGACCGGGCGAAACCCAGCTCGAACTCGACCGCCGCATGATCGCGAACCGCGTCAAGGCGCTGGAAACGCGCCTCGACAAGGTCGAAGTGCAACGCGCGCAGGCGCGGCGCAAACGTGAACGCGGCGAATTGCCGGTGGTGACCCTGGTCGGGTACACCAATGCCGGCAAGTCGACCCTGTTCAACGCCATCACCGGCGCTGGCGTCTACGCCGCCGACCAGTTGTTCGCGACGCTCGACCCGACGCTGCGCAAGTTGGATGGCCTCGCCAGCGGCCCGGCCATCCTCGCGGACACCGTCGGTTTCGTGCGCGACCTGCCGCACGACCTGGTCGCGGCGTTCCGTTCGACCTTGTCCGAGGTGAAAACCGCGGACTTGCTGCTGCACGTCGTCGACGCGTCGGATCCGAACCGCAACGAACGTATCGATCAGGTCAATGCCGTGCTCGCCGACATCGGCGCCGGCGATGTGCCGCAACTGCTGGTGTTCAACAAGATCGATCGCGTCGCGGATCTTGCGCCGCGGCGCGAGCGTGTGGACGACGCCGGGCATGAACGCGTATTCGTCAGCGCCATGCAGGGCGCGGGCCTGGACCTGCTGCGCGATGCCATCAGCGACCGGTTTGTCGGCACGCGGGTGCGCCAGTCCATCGTGCTCGGCCACGACCAGGCGCGGCTGCGTGCCAAGTTGTTCAAGGCCGGCGTCATCGCCGGCGAGTCCGCGGACGACAACGGCTGGCACATCGACATCGACGCGCCGCGTGCCGCCATCGAACCCCTGTTCGGCCTGCCGGACGGCGATGGTGCGCGTTTGCGCGACCACTTGAAGCTGCCCGAGTCCGAACCCACCTGAATCGTGCAGGAACCGCGCGGTCCTGCCCGGATTTTGTACTGGCCTTGACGGGCACTTCCCCTACAATGCCGCGCCGAATTTTTGACCGAACGTTTTTCCGCACAACCCTGGAGCGCTGCCGTCGTGGTGGCGCGGAGCTGGACATGGCCTGGAACGAACCTGGCAACAACAACAAGCGCCGCGACCCCTGGCAGGATGGCGAAAATCGCGATCTCGACGAAGCCATGAAGCAGATGAAGGATCGTCTCGGACGATTTTTCGGAGGCGGCAAGGGGGGCGGTTTTCCTGGTCCCTTGCTGATCGTGCTCGGCGTGCTCGGCGCCTGGTTCGCGATGGACTCCTGGCAGACCATCGACGAGCGTGAGCGCGGCGTCGTGCTGCGTTTCGGCAAGTTCGAACGTGTCATGGGCGCCGGCCTGAACATGAAGTGGCCGCGACCGATCGAAACCGTCGAGATCGTCGAGACCACGCGTGTCCGCTCGGACTCGGCAGAAGTGCGCATGCTGACCAAGGACGAAGCCCTGGTCATGGTCGATTTCAACGTGCAGTACACCGCCAGCGACCCGTACCTGTTCCTGTTCGGTGGGCGCTCGCCGGAAGACACCTTGCGCCAGACCACTGAAAGCGCGATTCGTCAGGTGATCGGCGCTTCGACCCTGGACGACGTGTTCAGCGAGAAGCGCACCGAGCTCGCGAACACGGCCAAGGAAGAACTGCAGAAGACGCTGGAACGCTACAACACCGGCATCATCGTCACCGAATTGAACTTCCAGAATCTGCGCCCGCCGGCCGAAGTGAAGGAAGCCTTCGACGACGCCATCGCTGCCCGCGAAGACAACCAGCGCATCAAGAACGAGGCCGAGGCCTACGCCCAGAAAATCGTGCCGGAAGCGCGCGGCCTGGCCGAACGCAACAAGGCACTGGCCGAAGGCGAACGCCAGAGCGCCATCGCCAAGGCGACCGGTGAGGCCGCGCGTTTCAAGCTGCTGGTCGAGCAGTACCAGAAGGCACCGCAGGTCACGCGCAAACGGCTGTTCCTGGAAACGATGCAGGACGTCCTGTCGCGCAATCCCAAGGTGATGGTCGATGCCGGTGGCAGCAACAACATGATGGTGCTGCCGCTCGAAAAGCTGATGCAGAACGCCGTGTTGCCCGCGCTCCCGAACCTGCATGGCGAGACCGTGACCGCCACACCGGCGCCGTCGGTCCGGGCCGTCGCGCCGGAGCGTGAAGCCTTCGACCCGATGCGCGTCGCGCGGGAGCCGCGCCAATGAAGAATCTGATCCTGATCCTGCTCGCCATCGCTGCACTGGCGCTCGGCAATTCGGCCTTTGTCGTGCGCGAGAACGAGCACGCCGTGCTGCTGCAGTTCGGTCGCGTCGTGCGTTCCGACTATGCGCCAGGCTTGCACTGGAAGGTTCCGGGCCTGCAGAGCGTGCGCAAGTTCGAGCGTCGCATCATCACGCTCGACAAGGAACCGCAGCGCTACCTGACCTCCGAACGCAAGGACGTCCTGGTCGACTTCTTCGTGAAGTGGAAGATCAAGGACGTCGCAGAGTTCTACAAGGCTTCGTCGGGCGATGAACGACTCGCGGAGAGCCGGCTTGATTCGACCACCCGCAATGCACTCGGCAAGGAAATCGTGAAGCGTTCGTTGCAGGAGGTGGTCTCCGACCAGCGCTCGGCGTTGATGGTGGAACTGCGCGACAACATCAGCGAGGCGGTCAAGGAGCTCGGCATCGAAGTCGTCGATCTGCGCGTGATGCGCATCGACTTGCCGGATGAAGTCAGCCAGAAGGTGTTCGACCGCATGACCTCGGAACGCAAGGCGGTCGCGAACAAGTTGCGCTCGCAGGGCACCGAGGCCGCCGAGAAGATCCGTGCCAGCGCCGAACGCGACGCGCAGATCGCGATGGCCGAGGCGCAACGCGACGCACAGCAGATGCGCGGCCAGGGTGATGCCGAAGCGGCCAAGATCTATGCCGAGGCCTACAACCGCGATCCCGAGTTCTATGCGTTCTGGCGCAGCCTCGAGGCTTATCGCGCCTCGTTCGCCGAACCGGGCTCGGTGCTGGTGCTGGATCCGAAGTCGGAGTTCTTCCAGTACTTCGGCGAAGGTGGCAAGCCGTGAGCGACGGCAGCCTTGTCGATACCCTCTGGGTCGCGGGCTGCCTCGTGTTCGTGTTCGAAGGCCTGATGCTCGCGGCGATGCCGGCGGGCTGGCAGAAGATGATGAGCCAGATGGCGACCCTCGATCCGGCGAAACTGCGCTGGATCGGCGTCGGTGCCATGCTGGTCGGGCTGGTCGGCATCAAGCTGCTGGCGCACTGAAGTTTCTTGATCTCGGGGATACCGCAATGGGCAAGTCGGTCGTCATTCTCGGCGCGCAGTGGGGCGACGAAGGCAAGGGCAAGATCGTCGACCTGCTGACCGAACAGGTCGGTGCGGTCGCGCGTTTCCAGGGCGGCCACAATGCTGGCCATACGCTGGTCATCGGTGGCAAGAAGACGGTGTTGCACCTGATTCCGTCCGGCATCCTGCGCGACGACGCCTTGTGCCTGATCGGCAACGGCGTGGTGCTGTCGCCGGCCGCACTGCAGACCGAAATCGCCGAGCTGGAAGAACAAGGCGTGGACGTGCGTTCGCGCCTGAAGATTTCGCCGGCGACGCCGCTGATCATGCCGTACCACATCGCCATCGATCAGGCGCGCGAGAAAGCGTCGGGCGCCAAGGCCATCGGCACCACCGGTCGCGGCATCGGTCCGGCGTATGAGGACAAGGTCGCGCGTCGTGGCATTCGCATCGCCGACCTGTTCTATCCGGAACAGTTGGCCGAGAAGCTGAAAGCGGCCTGCGAGTACCACAACTTCGTGCTCGCGAACTGGCTCAAGGCCGACACCGTCGACTACGCCAAGGTACTGGCGGACGCGCTCGCGTTCGGCGACTACGTGAAGCCGATGGTCGATGACGTCTCCACCTTGCTCGTCGACCTGCGCAAGGCCGGCAAGCGTGTGCTGTTCGAAGGTGCACAAGGCTCGCTGCTCGACATCGACCACGGCACCTATCCGTACGTGACCTCGAGCAACACCACGGTTGGCGGCGCGCTCGCCGGTTGCGGCGTCGGCGCCGACGCCATCGACTACGTGCTCGGCATCTGCAAGGCCTATGCGACGCGCGTCGGCGGCGGTCCGTTCCCGACAGAACTGAACGACGAGGTCGGCGAAGGCCTGCGCAAGCGTGGCCACGAATTCGGCGCCACCACCGGGCGTCCGCGCCGCTGCGGCTGGATCGATCTGGTCGCGCTGCGCCGCGCCGTGCAGGTCAACGGCATCAATGGCCTCGCCATCACCAAGCTCGACGTGCTCGATGGCATGCCGACGATCAAGGTCTGCATCGCCTACGAATATCGCGGCAAGCAGCGCACGCTGGCGCCGCTCGATGCGGCCGGCTGGGACGAGTGCAAGCCGGTGTATCTCGAATTCCCGGGCTGGTCGGAGCCGACCCAGGGGATCCGTGAGTTCCACAAGCTGCCGCCGGCGGCGCGTGCCTATCTGCGCGCGGTTGAAGAACTCGCGGAATGTCCGATCGCCCTGGTCGCGACCGGCGCCGACCGCGACGACACCATCATCCTGCGCGATCCGTTCGCGTAAGCCTCAGGCCTGTGCGGCGAGGCGCGACAGCGCTTCGCCGTCGAGTCGACACACGCGCCAGTCGTCGAGTACCCGTGCGCCGAGCGACTGGTAGAAGCCGATCGCCGGCGCATTCCAGTCCAGCACCGCCCATTCGAAGCGCGCGCAGCCGCGTTCGACCGCGAGTCTTGCCAGATGCGCGAGCAAGGCTTTGCCGATGCCGAAGCCGCGGTATTCCGGACGCACGAACAGGTCTTCCAGGTACAGGCCGCGACGGCCGCGGAAGGTCGAGAAGTTGTGGAAGAACAGGGCGAAGCCGGCGGGTCGGCCATCGTGCTCGGCGATCACCACGTCCGCCTGCGGGCGCTCGCCGAACAGGTTCGCGTCGATCATCGCCTCGTCCGCCACGACCTGATCGAGCAGCTTTTCGTATTCGGCAAGTGCACGGATGAATTCGAGGATCAGGGGCACGTCCTCGCGCGTCGCGGCACGCAGCGTCGTCGTCATGGGCAACTCCATCGGGCAGGGCGCGAGTATCGCGTTAGACTGGCTGCCCATCCACCGGAGCCTTCGCCATGACGATCTGTCCCGTTGCCGTCGCCGTGGGCTGCAAGCGCTGCCCGATCTTCGCGGTCTGTCCGGCCAAGTCCATCATCGGCGACCAGGCGCCGAAAGCCGAGCCCGAAGCGCCGGCCAAGGCCGCGTCCAAACCCACGGCCAAGCGCAAGGCGCGCAAGTCCAAGCGCTAATCGATCAGGGCGCGTCGTCGTCGCTTGGCGCCACGGTCGCGCGGCTGATGCGGTCGTGCAGGGCGAGCCAACGCGGCTCGTCCGGCGGCAGCTCGATCAGCAGGCGCTCCGCGCCTTCGGCATCGAGGCTGCGCAAGGCTGCATAGAAATGGCGGGCGTATTGCTCGGGATCGTTCGGCATCACCAGCCCATGCACGCCGTTCGGCAGATGCCGCAGCGCCAGCACACGCACCGATTCGCCGCTGCCATGTGCTTGCCGAATCATCGTGTCGAGGCGTTCGGTCGGTACACGTTCGGCCGGCGTATCGGGCGCGTAGTGGCTGGCCAGCGAACCCGACACGCGCGGACTGGCCTGTTGCGCGCCGGTCGCGATCGGTTGACCGAGCACCTGTGCGATCGCGTCGGCACCGATCTGGCCCGGACGCAGGATGCGCGGGATGTCGCCGCTGAGATCGACAATCGTGGATTCGATGCCGACCTTGCACGGGCCACCATCCAGCACCACCGGCACGGCCTCGCCGAATTCGTCGCGCACGTGTTGTGCCGTGGTCGGACTGACATGACCGAAACGATTGGCCGAGGGCGCCGCCAAGCCGCCACCGAAGGCGTTCAGCAGGGCGAGTGCGACCGGGTGGTTCGGCACGCGCAGACCAACGGTGTCCTGCCCGCCCGTGACGAGGTCGAGCACACCCGGAGCACGTTTCAGGATCATCGTCAGCGGCCCCGGCCAGAATGCGGCAGCCAGTCGTTGTGCCGCTTCCGGAACATCGGAAGCCCAGTCCGGGAGTTGCGTCGCGTCCGCCAGATGCACGATCAGCGGATGGTCGGCCGGTCGACCCTTGGTCGCGAAGATGCGCCGCACCGCGTCGGCGTTCGCGGCATCGCCGGCCAGTCCGTAGACGGTCTCCGTCGGCAGGCCGATGACCTCGCCGCGCCGCAGGGCAGCGCAGGCATCTGCGAGTTCGGCCTCGGACAGGAAGTTCAGTTCGTTCATCGGGCAAGCGTAGCGGGCCAGACCCGGGACGGCACGTTCCGCTAGAACATGCGGCGCGCCTCGAACCGCCAGAAATCGCCGCCGGTGTCCTCGGTACTGCCGAGCAGCGCAGCCGCAGCGTGGCGCGAATTGCCGTGCAACCACTCCATGCCAAGCCGCCAGTTCGCGCCGACATTGCGCAGCAGGCTCACGCTGACGGCGTGACCGCGATCGTCATTGTTCTCGGCGACGCCATCGCGATCCCGGATCGTGAACGATTCGACGCGTGCGGAGTATCGCCACAGGTCGTCGGATGCGTAGCTGGCGAGCACATAGGCCGCGTCGAAATCGATGTCGACGCGGGGGCCGGGCGCGAAACCCATGCCGGAATCGCCGCGCATCCATTCACCTGCCAGGCTCCAGTGCTCATCTGGCGACCATTCGCCGCCGATCAATGCGAAACGGGTGCGCCAGGCATATTCGCCGCGATGCAGGGCACGGTCGCCGCGGTTGTCGAACCCGCTTGCAAGCAGGCGGAACCTGCGCGGATCCCCGAATCTCGTGCGCAGCGCATAACCTGGTCGCCCGTCGAGATCGGGCCCGAAGGGTCGGCTGCCGTCATTGCGTTGACCACCGAATTCGGCGCCGTCGGCGAGGGTCGGCAATGCCGGCAGGGCAAGCACTTCGCCAAGCACGGAGAGACGGTCGTGCTGGGCGAATCCACGCCAGGCGAGCAAGGCGCCGCTGCTGTCGTTTCCGCCGAAGACCGTTGCCGCCCATTCCCATTCGTGTGCCGCATCGACCGCGTTGCGCCAGCTCAGGTCGATGCCGATCGGTCGGACTTCCTCGGCCACCCAGCTGTTCAGCGCCGACAGGCCCAGCGTGTAGCGCGACTGCCACAACGGGTCGACAGCCTCGCGCGAGCTCGGCAGGAAAAATTGACCGACGCGAACCCGCAGGCGGTGGTCGTTGCGCAGGAAGTACGTGCGCTCGCCATAGGCTTCGACCAGGCCGGCGTGCTGGCCCTGCCCGGCGCTGTCGCCGCGTGCCAATGCCTGGGCGAACACACGCCAATCCAGATCCGGTTCCCAGAGCAGCGCGAATTGCGCTTCGACATCGGTCGACGAAGCCTCGGCGGACGCCAGATGGCGGCCCAGCCCACCGTCGATCCAGGAGCGGGGCGCACCACTCGATGTCAGGCCAGCGCGCGCGAAGCCGAACAGCTGGGGTGCCTCTGCCCGGGCGCCGACCGCTACCATCATCGCCATCGCGCACCATCCGATTCTGTGCATGCGGCACCTCAACGCGGGTTCGAAGTCGAAGCAGACCGGCTGGTCGCACCGGAACTGACACGCGACAATGCCGCCATGAAACCCGCTGCCCGCCATGAACTGTTCCGCCGCCTGCGCGAACTGAATCCGCACCCGACCACCGAACTCGACTACACGACGCCATTCGAACTGCTGATCGCTGTGATCCTGTCGGCGCAGACCACCGATGTCGGCGTCAACAAGGCGACGCGCAAGCTCTATCCGGTTGCGAACACCGCGGCGCAGATCCTCGCGCTCGGCGAAGAGGGCCTGAAGCGGTACATCGCCACGATCGGCCTGTTCAACGCGAAAGCGAAGAACGTGATCGCGACCTGCCGCATCCTGGTCGAGCAGTATGGCGGCGAGGTGCCGCGCGATCGCGAAGCACTGGAAGCCCTGCCCGGGGTCGGACGCAAGACCGCCAACGTCGTGTTGAACACGGCCTTCGGCGAACCGACGATGGCGGTGGACACGCACATCTTCCGCGTCGCCAACCGGACCGGACTGGCGAAAGGCAAGACTCCGCTCGCGGTGGAAAAAGGTCTGCTGAAGAACGTGCCGCAGGAGTTCCTGAAGGACGCCCATCACTGGCTGATCCTGCACGGCCGTTACGTCTGCAAGGCGCTGAAACCGCAGTGTCCGACCTGCGTGATCCGCGACCTGTGCGCCTTCAAGCCGAAGACGCCGGGCGTACCGCCCATGCCCTGACGAAAGACAGGTCGGGCCGCGTGTAAGGGATCGGTTGCAACCACGGTCCAGTACGTCGACCGGTGACCTCGCGCAGTTGTCGTGCGGGGTCGACCGGCGTAAGTTCGGCCGGGCTTGGCGCCGCATCCTGCGGCCCTGCATCCGGTGCCGCGGCAGCGGCGACGTGGGCGGGCGTATCCCGTCCTGATCAAACTCTGTGGAGCGTTCCATGTCCAAGAAAATCATCCAGTCCTTGTCGGTGGCGGTCGGTGCAGCGCTGTTGGGTTCCGTGGCTGTCGCCAATGCCGGCGACCTGTTCCGCGTCAACGACCTCGGCTTCGGCTACCAGCTGACCGGCGAAGAACATGCCGAGGGCAAATGCGGTGAAGGCAAGTGTGGTGAAGGCAAGGCCGCCGACGCCCAGACTGCCGATGCCAAGGCCGAGGAAGGCAAGTGCGGCGAAGGCAAATGTGGCGAAGGCAAGTGCGGTGACGACAAGTCCGCCAAAGCCGACGGCGAAGGCAAGTGTGGCGAAGGCAAATGCGGCGAAGGCAAGTGTGGTGGCGACAAGGCCGCCAAGGCCGACGGTGAAGGCAAGTGTGGCGAGGGCAAGTGCGGCGAGAAGAAAGCCGAAGAAGCCCCGAAGCAGTAAGCCGATGAATGCCGGCCCCTCGACCGCTGCGCATGCGCCGATCGCGGGTGCCGGCCTGGGCCTGCGGCGTGGCCTGTTGACGCCGCTGGAGTCGGTCGTGCCAGGCGCGATCGACTTCATGGAGCTC
>JAKJFE010000105.1 GCA_022705045.1 Pseudomonadota bacterium
CGACCCAGCACTTCGCCGCGGGCAAACGCACGGTCCTGTTCGTCGACGAGGTGCATCGTTTCAACAAGGCGCAGCAGGATGCGTTCCTGCCGCATATCGAACGCGGCACGATCGTGTTTGTCGGTGCGACGACCGAGAATCCGTCGTTCGAATTGAACTCCGCGTTGTTGTCGCGATGTCGTGTGCATGTGCTCGACATGGTCTCGGTCGAGGCCATCGTGACCGCGTTGCGACGTGCGCTCGCGGATCGCGAACACGGCCTCGGTGCGCTGGATCTGCAGATCGACGACGCAGCATTGACGGAAATCGCGCGTGCTGCCGACGGCGACGTGCGCCGCGGCCTGACCCTGCTCGAGATCGCTGCCGAACTCGCCGAGGAAGGGCGCATCGAAACCCACGTGCTCGATCAGGTGCTGGCCGATCGCGTGCGCCGTTTCGACAAGGGTGGCGAGGCCTTCTACGACCAGATCTCGGCCCTGCACAAGTCGGTGCGCAACTCGAATCCGGACGCGGCGCTGTACTGGATCGCGCGCATGTTCGACGGTGGTTGCGACCCGGCCTATCTGGCGCGGCGGTTGACGCGCATGGCGGTCGAGGATGTCGGTCTGGCCGATCCGTCGGCACTGGAGAAAACCATCGCCGCCTGGGAAGCCTATGATCGCCAGGGCAGTCCGGAGGGCGATCTCGCGTTGGCCATGGTCGCGGTCTATCTCGCGATGGCGCCGAAGAGCAATGCCGCGTATTCGGCCTATGGCGCTGCGAAAAAGCTGGTGACCGATACCGGCTCGTTGCCGGTGCCGGTGGCGTTGCGCAACGCGCCGACCAAGCTGATGAAGGAACTCGGCTACGGTGCGAACTATCGGTACGACCCGGACGTGGAAGGCGGCATCGCCTACGACCAGCGCTGCTTCCCCGACGAACTCGGCGAGCAGCGACTTTATGCGCCGACCGGCAATGGCATCGAGGCGCGTATCCGCGAGCGTCTTGAACACATCCGCAGCGAACGCGCGAAGGCGGTGAAGTCGTGAGCTGGATGAATCTGCTGGCCGTGGCCGGCGGCGGCGCACTCGGTGCCAGCGCGCGTTACGGCATCAACCAGATGTTCGTGCGCCAAGGCTGGTATGGCTTGCCCGCAGCGACCTTCGCAGTCAACGTGATCGGCTGTTTTCTTGCCGGCCTGTTGCTGGTCTGGCTCGACACCCGCCTGCACGACGCGCCGTGGTGGCGCAACCTATTGATGGTCGGCTTCCTCGGTGGACTGACGACGTTTTCCGCCCTCGGCGTCGAAGGTTTCCAGTTGCTGCGCGCGAATCGCGTCGATCTGTTCGCGATGACCGTGCTGGCCCATGTCTCGGTCGGTGTGCTGGCGGTCGCGGCCGGTTGGAAACTCGGGCAGATGACATTCGTCCATTGACAGGATTCGCCATTGGCGTAGCGTGCGCCGGCGCATTTCGCGCTCGATGGGGAGATCGACATGAAGAAGATTCTGGCCGCCGTGCTCGGCGGCATCGTCATCTGGATGTGGGGCGCGGTCTTCCACATGCTGACGCCGTTCGGCGTCGTGGACTTCAAGAACGCCGTGCCCGGCGAGCAGGCGGTGATGTCGGCGATGAAGTCCGAGTTCACCCAGGGTGATGGCATCTACATCCTGCCGAGCATGAACCTCGGCGAGCATGGGGATGAAGCCGCGACCAAGGCCTGGGGCGAGAAGGCCAAGGCCGGTCCCTACGCTTGGGTGGTGTACAAGGCCAACGGCCTGCCCGGCGATCCGGCCGCGATGGGACCGCAGATCCTGCACCAGCTGCTGACCTCGATCATCGCCGCCTTCCTGATGGCCGCGGTGCTGGGTGCGGTGCCCGGGAGTTATTCGAAGCGGGTCGGCATCGCGGTCCTGATGGGACTGTTCGCCTGGCTGTCGATCTCGTTGCCGCAGTTCAACTGGTACTACTTCCCGCGCAATTTCGCATTTGTCGGCGCGCTGGAACATGCGGTCGGTGGGCTGCTGGCGGGTCTGATCATCGCCAGGATGGTGAAACCGGCAAACGCCTGAGTTTGTCTTGCGCAGAATCTGGGCCGCGGACGATATAATCCGCGGCCTTTTCTTTGGGATTCGCCATGCTCGACCCCGTCCTGTTCCGCTCGAAACTCCACGATACGGCCGAGCGCCTGCGTGCCACCCGCGGCTTCGCGCTCGATGTCGCCGCATTCGAGGCCCTCGAAGCCGAACGCAAGGCGGTGCAGACGCGCACGCAGGAGTTGCAGAACCTGCGCAACACGCGTTCGAAGGCGATCGGCATTGCGAAAGGCAAGGGTGAAGACACCACGGCGCTGATGGCCGAAGTCGCGAGCATCGGCGACGAACTCAAGGCCGGCGAGCAGCGCCAGGCTGAACTGATCGAAGCGATCGAGACGCTGTCGCTGAACGTGCCGAACATTCCGCACGAATCGGTACCGTTCGGGAGCGACGAACACGGCAATGCCGAACAGCATCGCTGGGGCACGCCGCGCCAGTTCGCATTCACGCCGAAGGACCACGTCGACCTCGGTGCGCGCAAGGGCTGGCTCGATGCCGAAACCGCGGCGAAGTTGTCGGGTGCGCGATTCACGGTGCTGCGTGGCGAACTCGCGCGCCTGCACCGAGCGCTCGCCCAGTTCATGCTCGACCTGCACACGCAGGAACACGGCTATCTCGAGACCAATGTGCCGCTGATGGTCAACGCCGCCAGCATGCGCGGCACCGGCCAGTTGCCGAAGTTCGAGGAAGACCTGTTCGCGACCGCGGGTGAAGACAAGCGCTACCTGATCCCGACCTCGGAAGTGCCGCTGACCAATATCGTGCGCGACGAGATCGTCGCCGCAGAGACGCTGCCGCTGCGCATGACCGCGCATTCGATGTGCTTCCGTGCCGAAGCCGGTTCCGCCGGTCGCGACACCCGCGGCATGATCCGCCAGCACCAGTTCGAGAAGGTCGAACTGGTCAGCATCACGACTCCGGCGCAGAGCTACGACGAACACGAGCGCATGACGCGCTGCGCCGAAACCGTGCTGGAAAAACTCGGCCTGCCTTATCGCCGCATGCTGCTCTGCACCGGCGACATGGGGTTCGGCGCGACCAAGACCTACGACCTCGAAGTCTGGCTGCCCTCGGAAAACCGCTATCGCGAAATCAGCTCCTGCTCGAACTGCGAAGCCTTCCAGGCCCGCCGCATGCAGGCGCGTTTCCGCAACCCGGAGACTGGCAAACCCGAGCTCGTGCATACGCTCAACGGCTCCGGCGTCGCCGTCGGTCGCGCCATGATCGCGGTGATCGAGAACTACCAGAACGAAGACGGCTCGATCACGATTCCGGATGTGCTCCGCCCCTACATGGGCGGTGCCGAACGCATGAGTTGAACCTGCAGTGTCGTGATGCCGCGCCAAATGACGCTTTCGCATCGACACCCGCGTCGGCGGGTTCGGGAGTTTCACGTGTCGATGTCAGCGAAAGGGTTCGGCATATTGTTCTGCATTTGGTCGGCAGCAGCGATCGCGGACGTCGATGTCACCGTCGGAATCGGTACGGGTTGCCAGTACCCGACCGTGCAGGCGGCCATCAACGGCGCGAATGCGGCCAACGGCGTGACGCGCATCCGGGTCACGCGCAGCCAGACCTACACCGCGCAAGCCATCGACATCGACTCGAAGAACGTGCAGTTGCTCGGCGGATACGAGTCCTGCACCGACGGCACGCCCGATACGGTCCACACCGTCCTGTCGGGCGCGGGCGGCACCAGCCGCAGCATCATCAACATCCGAGGCACGACGACCAACGTCGCGTTGCGTGGCATCACCCTGCAGGGTGGCCATGAACAACTGGACGCAAGCAGTTACGGCGGTGCCATCGACATCACTCAGGGGCCGCATCAGCGGATCCATCTGGAAGACGTACTGGTCACCCAGAACGAAGCCGGTGTGGGTGGTGGCATCAGCATCCGCAACGGCACGCCGTCGCAACCCTCGGCGGTGACGGTCGTGCTCGCGGCCAACACCAGCGTCAACAACAATCTCGGCTGGACGGGTGGCGGTGGCATCTACTGTCGCGACGCGACTCTGCTCACCGAATCCGCGCCGGTCAGCATCCTGTTGAACCGGGCCGGAGATCTGTCGGACGACAATCCTTCGGCCTACGGCGGCGGGCTCTATCTGGTCAATTGCCGTGCCGAAATCGCGGGCGGCCTGTTCGCCGTCGCGCTGAACGAGGCGTCGCGTGCGGGTGGCGGCATCATGGCGTCCGGGCGCGGCACGCGGGTCGATCTCTACAACCTCAGCGACACCGTGCCGACCCAGGTCTATGCCAACACCTCGCACACCTATGGCGGCGGGCTGTCGATCGAGGATGGTGCCGACGTGTACGCATGGGATGTCATCATCGATGAAAACCGCGCCTATCAGGGCGGTGGCGCAGTGGCGCTCTATTCGGGCGACATCGACATGAACATCGACACCACCTATTTCGAGGCCAACGGCAGGTCGCTGCCGACGCGGCCCGCGTCCAGGCGTTGCGGCACCTGGCTCGACTGCAACCGCATCGCCGCCAATCTGGCGAGCAATCCGTCGAACGTGCTGCAAGTGGGCGCGGCATTCCGCCTGTCATCGACCGCTGCCGGAACCTTTTCCGGATCATCCGGAGAGTGCGCCGTCAATCTGCTTGGGACGCGCGTTGCCGACAACGAAGGGATCGATCTGGTCCGGCACAGTGCCGATCAGGACTTCATCTCGAACAACAACGGATGGGCCTACTTCAGCACGGACGGCGCGTTGATCGATCGCAACCGAATGACATCGACGCTGATTTCCGCTGGCGACAATGGCGAATACGTCAATCTCGTCAACACCACCGTCGCCGGAAACAGCTTCAGCAGTCCGTCCGGCTCGGTGCTGCTGGTCAAGCGCGCACCCTTCATCCGCAATTCGCTACTGTGGCAACCGGGCAGGGACTTGTTCGACAGTCTGGAAGGCACCATCGCCGCCACAAACGTGCGCTACAACCTGTTGAGCGATGTCGGCGACATCGCGATTTCCGATCCGGTCCAGAACATCGTGTCTGACCCTGCATTCATGGATGCAGCGAACGGCGACTATCGCCCGTCCATTCTGTCGCAGGCGCTCGACTTCGCACCCGCCTATGGCACCGAAACGCGCAACGGACAACAGCGCGTGCTCGATCTGTCGCGCACGGACCAGTTCGGACCGCAGGATGCCGGTGCCTTCGAAATGAGCGAGTCGTCGCTCGTCAACCTGCTGCGCGACGGATTCGAATAATCCACTCGGAACCATCGTGCGGCTTCCGCTAGAATCCCGGCACCCGCCCGTGCAACGCATCCGTTCACCCACAACGGAGAGACGGCCGAGCGGTTTGCCTGGAGTCAAGCCGGCGACAACCGTGTCGTCGGCACAAACGGAGAGATGGCCGAGCGGTTTAAGGCACCGGTCTTGAAAACCGGCGTGGCAGCGATGTCACCGTGGGTTCGAATCCCACTCTCTCCGCCAATTTCTTTGCGATAGTCGTTCGCGGTATCGCAGCATCCTTCGACGGGCTGAGGGCGAACGGACGATGCGTTTTCGCCTAGGCCGGAAGACTGACGATCTTCTTGGCGATGGCGTAGGAGATCGGAAGCGCGATCACGAAACCGGTGATTGCCGCAATGGCGACGGGTTTCCATCCGGAAAGTTCGGCAACCAATACGGCAGTGATCGCCACGCCCATCAGCGTGGTCGAGATCAGTGCATGCAGAATCCACATCAGCCGGCTCATCGGAACAGCCCCTTCTCGATTAGATGGGCTCAATTTCCTGCAGCATGTCGGCGTGCATATTGATGGACGTCAATTTCTCCGGCGGTTGGATGGGTCGGCAGCCGAATCTGTTGAAATTCTGGACGCGTTGCCGAAGCGCTTGCGGACGGTTCATTCGAACCCGTTTGCAAACACCGCGTTCGGCACTTCATGCGCGCCAAGATCGCAGGCGCCGATCTGTGGACGCGGTTCGCCGTTGGCGTCGTGGGTGACAGGTTGTCCGTTGGCGTCGAGGCAATCGGGCGCGGCGTCGATCGTCGGGCCTGATCCGGAGACCGGGGGCAGGGTGACGATGCCGAGCGCGCCGATAGCTTTCGGGCCGAGTTCGGGTGCAGCGACGATGGCGCCACCACAGGCATGATCGGCGATGCCGTGGCTGACGGTGATTGCGCTGCCGTCGCAATAGCTGGCAGGCGCAATGGGATCGGTCGCGGCGGCCGCGCTGAAGACGGATTTCGTGATCGTCATGGGTGAACTGCCATCCGATGCCGCCGCAAATCGACCCGAGAATACGCCGTTGGCGCCGCCGTTCAGGCCGCCAGCGCCGAGGTCGTAGTCGCCGGCATGGAAGGTCGAAAAGCTGGCCTTGCTACTGCCTTGCCAGAGCCAGACCCCGCCGACGACCCAGCCGCCGTTGCCGCCAGGACCGACACCCACCGGGATGTCGCCCGGGTCGTAGTAGGTGCCGCCATAACCGCCAAACCCGCCGACCGCGCTGTCGGCGATCAGCGTGACGTTGATCAATGTGGCGCCACCCGCCGAATGGAGTGCGCCGCCGTAAACATTGCCGCCCGATGCGCCGTTGCCCGCAGGTCCCGGCGGCGCGTCTGGAAATTCAAGGCTGTGTTTCGACGGTCCGCCGTTGCCGCCGCCGCCGGCCGTGGCTGAAACACCATGCACGGACGAATCGCGCATCGTCAGGGCGCCAGTCGAGTAAATCGCGCCGCCCATGGCATTTCCTCCGGCGCCGCCATCGAATCCGCGTCCGAAAGAGAAAATCGTTTGCAACAGGTAGCCGCCGTGGCCGCCGCGCCCGCTGCTCAACGCGCAATCGTGGATGTCCATGCTTGAGAGCGTGAGTTGCTCGATGCTGGCGTGTATGCAGCCGCCGGCCGTGCTCTCGCCCGGCAGTCCGATGCTGCAGATGATGCCCAGAAAGGGATCTTCGTCGCACTGCGTCCCGCCTTCGGCGCCCTGCACGCGACCACGCGCGACTGCGAGGCCATCGATCGTCACCGCAGTTGCGGGCGGAGCAATCGTCAGTACGCGCGACTGGTTCTGCGCATCGATCGTGAGCTGGTGTGCGCCCGGCCCCAGAATCGTCAAGTTCTTGGCAACGAACAGTCCGCCCGAGCCTGGCACCAACAGCGTCGTCGCCGGAAAAGAGAGGGACGGTGACCAGGTGATGGTGTCGCCGTCCTGCGCGGCGGCGATCGCTTCGCGCAGCGTGCACTGCGCATCGCAGACCAGGTCGCTGGTCGTATCGCCGAGATCAGTGACGACGATAGTATTGGCGTGGACGCCCGTGCTGAACACTGCTGCCAACAGTGTGAAGAGCGCTTTGCGAATGGCGTTCCGCGGCATGTCGGTCCCTACGTGGTTGGAGCAATGGTATCGCTTCACGACCGATGCCACGGCGGTTCTCGCGGCTGCGGGCCTGCGATACAGTCGCGCCTCTTTTTGCTGCGAGTGCGCCCATGTCCACGACTGCCTTCTATCCCATCGGTGTTCCCGGCCAACCCTGGGGCGCTGCCGAGCGTGCGGCCTGGCTGGCGCGGCAGTCGAAGCTGCGCAGTTACGTCGACGAGGTCGTGGGCAAGATCGATGCGTCGCGTGCGCGCTTCGACGTGCAGCAGTACGGCGAGATCGTTTACGGCGATGAGCGATATCCGCTGTTCGCGGTGCGCAACCGTGACTGGAGTGAGAGCTTGCCGATCGCACTCGTCACCGGCGGCGTGCACGGGTATGAAACCAGTGGTGTGCATGGCGCGTTGAAGTTCCTGGACGAGTTGGCTGCGCAATATGCCGGTCGCATCAACCTTCTGGTCGCGCCCTGCGTCAGTCCGTGGGCGTACGAACGCATCCATCGCTGGAATGCCAGGGCCATCGACCCGAACCGGTCGTTCCGTGACGGCGGCTTGTGTGATGAGGCCGCGGCACTGATGCGCCTCGTCGCGCCGTTGCAGGATCGCATCTTCGTTCACGTCGACCTGCACGAAACCACCGACTCCGACGAGTCCGAGTTCCGTCCCGCGCTTGCTGCGCGCGATGGCAAGCCCTACGAGCCCGACACCATTCCCGATGGTTTCTATCTGGTCGACGACGCGGCCAAGCCGCAACCCGCGTTCCAGTCGGCCATCATCGCCGCGGTCGAACAGGTGACGCATATCGCGCCCGCCGACGACAACGGCCAGATCATTGGCGACAAGGTCGTCGCGCACGGTGTCATCGAATATCCGTTCAAGACCCTCGGCCTTTGCGCAGGCTTGACCGATGCGCGTTACACCACCACCACCGAGGTCTACCCGGACAGCCCGCGCGCCACGCCCGAACAGTGCAATGAGGCCCAGGCCGTCGCCGTGCGCGCGGCACTGGATTTCGCGTTGGCGCATTGATCTCATCGTGTCGCACCCCACCGCTGGAGCACCGAGATGAACACCGCCATCGCCGCCGTCCTGCTGACCGCATCGTTGTTCGCGACCCATGCATGGGCTGAGGACGCACCGAAACCCGATCCGTCGACGGCGCAGACGACTGCTGCTGCCGCACCGGTCTTCGATGCCGAACTTGCGCAGAAGACGGGCGCGGACGAACACGGCATGCGCCAATACGTGCTGGTGATCCTGAAGACCGGCCCGACGCCCGAGACCGATCCCGAGAAGCGCAAGACGATGTTCGCCGGACACATGGCCAACATCCGTCGCCTGGCCGACGAAGGCAAACTTGCCGTGGCCGGACCGTTCGGCAAGAACGAGGACGGCTGGCGCGGTCTGTTCGTGTTCGCCGTAAGCGACATCGAGGCAGCCAAGGCCCTGACCGCCACCGACCCGGTCATCATCCAGGGCGAAATGGTCGCGGAATACCACCCCTGGTACGGCAGCGCGGCGATGATGCTGGTCCCGGAGCTGTCGAAGCGGGTCGCCAAGGCCTCGTTCTGAACCGCATGTCCATCGTCCTCACCGAGTTCGCGCGCCCGCGCCTGTTCCCGCGCGAGCCGCGTCGCAACACCATCCAGGACATCACCGCCGAGCAGTTCGAGCGCCATCTCAACGATCATGCGCCGCTGAAAGTGCTCGACGGCTACGCGCCGTTCTGCAAACTGCATGTGCACCGCAACTGGACCCGCACGCGCTGCCTGACGGTGCCGATCACCGACGACAACCGGCACCTGCTGCGCTCCGACTACGAAGCCCGCAACAGCGCCGAACTGCCGGTACTGGTGCGCTGGTTCGAAGGCATCGAACCGCCGGTCGCGGGCTATCTCGTCGTGATCCTCTACGACCGCGCGCAGATGGCGAAGGAAGGCACACCGATCGACGCCGATTGGGGTGTCGTCGGTTGCATGTACACGAGTGAACCGGACGAGATCCCGATGGCGCCGATCACGATGCTGCGCAATGCGCTCGGCGTCGAGGAAGGCGGCTCCGGCGTCGCCATCGACCGGGCCGCGTATGCACGCAGCGTCGAGTTCTGGCGCACGCACGCCAACTGGCGATAAGGAGAATTCATGGGCGAAGCCATTCTGTACGCGCTCGACGCGCCGCGCGTGAAGACCGCGGACGCCGCGGCGCGATTCGTCGAACGGTGGCAGGACAGCACCGGGGCGCCGACCGCGCGCATCGCGACCTTCTTCGTCCGGCTGCTGCAGACCTGGCCGGAGGACGGTTCGCAGGGTCAGGTCTGGCACGAGGATTTCGCACACAACAAGCCTTCCGGCGCTGTGTTGCAACTCGTCTTCGAACTCGGCGAATTCGACGCGACGCGCCTGCAGCAACTGCGCGCCATCGCCGCGCATCACCAAGTCATGCTGTTCGATCCCGAAGGCCATGTGCTCTATCTCGCCGATGGCAGCGAAGCCGGACGTACACCGCCGCCGCCCACGATTCCGCCGCAAGGTCCGACCGTCTGCGCGATCTCCGGACTGCGTTTCGATGGCGTCTACGAATCGAAACTCAGCGAGAGCTGGAGTTATCTCGCGTTCTCCGCGGACGGCCGCGTCTGGTGGCAAAGCAGTCGTGGCCGGCTGACGCCCACCGTCGCCATGAAGTCGTTGTTCGATGCCGACAGCTTCGTCTGCGTCGGCAAGTACAAGCCCGCCGAGCGCAGCTTCACTGCCCGCCTCAAGGCCGCCTACGGCAGCTTCCGGATGAGTGGCGAATCAGCGGAAGACGGCACGTGGACCATCACGTCCGAGAAGACCAACGGCAGCAAGCGCTACACCAGCGTCTACACGTTTCTCGCGCTGTAAAGCCCCGAAGGGGCGATCCAACGGGAGCCCGGGGCAACGTCCCGGGCCGAACCCGGCGAATCGCCGGTCGATTCCCGACAGACCCGCGGATGCTCGCGATCACGCCATGCGAACACGTCATGCGAACACGTCATGCGAACACGTCGTGCGATCACGTCACGCGAACACGTCACGCGAACACGTCA
>JAKJFE010000106.1 GCA_022705045.1 Pseudomonadota bacterium
CGCGCCCTGGTCGACCAGTTCGCGTGCGGTCAGGGCGCGGCCATCCATCGCCTGCGGGTCCGCGGCCTGGAACAGTTCGCTCAGCACGCGTCTTGCGGCGTCGGCACGAAGGGCTTGCGCCTTCGCGCGCTCGGCCTGCCACAACGTCGCCGCGATACCGGTCAAGGCCACGACCATCAACGCTGTGGAGACCGCAACGCCAACGCGATGGCGTCGCACGAACTTGCGCACGCGTTCATGCCAGTCCGCCGGGCGCGAACGCAATGGGCGGTCATCGAGCCATGCCCGCAAGTCCTCGGCGAAGGCTTCAGCGCTGCCGTAGCGGTCTTCGGGGGCGCGCGCGATGGCAGTCGCGACGATCTGCTCCAGATCGCGATCGAACGTGCGGCGCAATTCCTTGACCGACACGGCGCGTTGCCGGGCGATGTCGACCGGTTCGGCATTTCGCCGTGACGAGGCATCGTTGCGACGGGACAATGCCTGCCGCAGCCGTTGCGGTTCCTGCTCGCAGATGGCTGCGGCGACGTGCCTGCCGCTGCCAATCACATAGGGCAGTCGCCCGCACATCAGTTCGAACAGGACGATGCCCAGGGCATGCACATCGGTGGCGGTGCTGACGTTCCCGCCGAGGATCTGCTCCGGCGCGGCATATTCAGGCGTCATCGGCGCCGCGGCAGTGCCGGTCAGCGCCGGATCGGCGACGTCGTCGAGCCATTTGGCGATGCCGAAGTCGAGCAACTGCACCTGCCCGTTTGCATCGACCAGGATGTTCGATGGCTTGATGTCACGATGCACCACGAGATTGCGATGGGCGAAGCCGACCGCGTCCAGCACCTGCAGGAACAACGCGACGCGTTCGCGCAGCCGCAGCTGGTGCGCATCGCACCAGCGCAGCAGGTCCTGGCCGTCGATGTACTGCATCGCCAACCAAGGCGAACCGTCTGCGGTCATGCCACCGTCGATGAAATGCGCGATGTGCGGGTGCTGCAGCCGGGCGAGAATCGAGCGCTCACGCTCGAAGCGTCGGACCAGCGCGCGTTCGCTGAATCCGGCAGCAATCAGCTTCAACGCCACTGTCTGAGTGCCGCCGTCGATGTCGCGTTCGGCGCGATAGACGACGCCCATGCCTCCGCGACCGATGCGTGCCACTGGTTTGAATGGCCCGATGATGGCCGGCAAAACATCGTGGTCGATCGTCGGGGTGTCGAGCAGTTCCCTAGCTTCGCCTTGCAGCAGGGTGGCATGGCTCGCATGGGCGTCCAGCATGGATCGCACCTCCTGCAACATCACGATGTCGTCGCCGCATTCCGCGATGACAAAATCTTCGCGGCGATCCTCGGTGACGTCGAGTGCGCGCTGGAACAATGCCTTGATGCGCGCCCAGTCCGAGGCATCGCTCATGGAGCTGCAGCGCCGAGGTCGCGCAACAGGAAGGCGCGGGCGGTATCCCAGTCGCGGCGCACGCTTCGGTCGCTGATGCCGAGATCGGTGGCGATTTCTTCGAAACTCAGCCCGGCGAAGAAATGGGCCTCAACGATGTGTGCAAGTTGGCCATCGCGCGCTTCCAGTCGATTCAATGCCTGGTCGATGGCAAGCAGATCGCTCACGCGCGTCTCGCCGGCCAGACCGACGGCGCCGGAGAGGTCGGTACGGATCACGTCGCCGCCGCGTTTCTCGGCCGATCGTCGGCGCGCCTCGTCGATGATGATCTGACGCATGGCCTTCGCGGCGAGTCGGAAGAAGTGCTGGCGATCGCTGAGAGGACGGGATGCATCCGGAAGCAGCTTCAGGATGGCTTCGTGCACCAGTGCGGTGGCCGACAGGGTTGCAGGACCTTGCTGCCCCAATGAGCGCTGGGCGATGCGTTTCAGCTCGCCATACACTTCGGCAAACGCATGATCGGCCGCTGCCATGTCCCCGCGGCGGGCCCGGTTCAGCCAGTCGGTTAGGTCGCCCACTGCGTTCTTCCCCCAAGTCGGCCGTTAGCATAATGGTCAGGCGGCAAGGCACCGAATCTCCCTCGTTCAGCCCCCGTTGACCTGCTGTGGTTTTTTTGCGACGATGTCGCGCATCCGCAACAAACCGACCTTATCGCATGCACGCCCGCCCATCCCTCCTGCCGGCTTTGATCACCATCGGTTTGGCCGTTGGTCCGATCACCGTGCATGCGAATGAATGGCGCGACTATGCACGCTCGGCGATGACACCGACCTATGCATGGGCCGAGGCGCCTGTGGCGGAAGCGCCGGAAGCGCGTGAGGCGATGGTCAGTGCGCTGACTGACGACATGCGGGCCGAGTTCCGGCTTGCGGTGGCGCACAAGTCGCTTGAAGTCCAGTTCTCCGAAAGCCGGGGCAATGAGCTGCTGGCGTCGAATGTCGCCTCGTTGTCGTTGTTCGATGACGCGACGCCGGGCTTGAACCGGCAACTTGCAGGTCTCCAGCTGGCGCATGAATTCGAGAGTGGTGCGCGTGTTGGCGCCGGCGTCGTGGTGGCCGAACAGCAGTTCGCCGCGTTCGGGTTCGGCTCCGAGCAGATCGACAACGGCGAACGCATGCGTTTGCTGGGTAATGAGTCATCCACGGCAGCGGGCGTGCGCCTGAACTACACCCAGCCGTTTGGGGAACAAATTTCGGTACAGGCAGCGTTGCAGTCCAAGATCGACATGCAGCCCTTCCAGTCCTATCGCGGCGTGTTCAGCGATCCGGGTGACTTTGACATTCCTGCCGAAGCCGAGATTTCGGCGCGTGTCGCATTGTCGCCGGCATGGGGCATCACCGTCGGCACGCAACACGTGATGTACAGCGAACTCAAGGCGTTCTCGAGTTATGCGTTGCCTGAGCGCTTCCTGTCGCTGCTTGGTGATGGCACCTCGCCGGTCTTCGCTTGGCGCGATCTCACCGTTTACAACCTCGCGCTCGATTACGCGCTGGGCCGATCCTCGCGGATCGATCTTCGTTACTCCACGCAGCAGCAGCCGGAGCCGAGTTCAGCCCTGCTGTTCGACGCGCTGCGTGAGGAATTCACCGATCGCAATGTGGCGATCGGCGTGACGCATCGTTTTGATCGTGCCGGTGAACTGCGCCTCGCGGCCAGTCATGCGCCGGTCGAGTATTTCCTCGGCAACACGTCGGCGCTCGGGCGCGGTGATGCCGGTGGCGACCAATTCGAATTCGAAGCGCGTTGGCGCGTCGAATTCTGAAGGCTTTACAGGGCTAAAGAACATTTCGGGCTCCTTTCGGAGCCCATTTTTTTGGTCGTCGTTCAGAGCGATTCGGAAGCGAAGTCGGCCAGGCGCGAGCGTTCGCCTCGACGCAGGGTGATGTGGGCGCTGTGTTGCCAACCCTTGAAACGGTCGACGGCATAGGTGAGGCCCGAGGTCGTTTCCGTCAGGTACGGCGTGTCGATCTGCTCGACGTTGCCGAGGCAGACCATCTTCGTGCCAGGCCCGGCGCGGGTCAGCAGGGTTTTCATCTGCTTCGGGGTCAGGTTCTGCGCTTCGTCGATGATCACGTAGCGGCTCAGAAAGGTGCGTCCGCGCATGAAGTTCATGGCGCGGATCTTCACGCGTGAAGCGAGCAGGTCATTGGTCGCGGCGCGACCCCAGGAGCCGCCCTCGGAAGGGTTGGCCAGCACTTCGAGGTTGTCGGTCAGGGCGCCCATCCAGGGCGTCATCTTCTCTTCCTCGGTGCCGGGCAGGAAGCCGATATCCTCGCCGACCGACACGGTGGCGCGGGTCATGATGATCTCGCGGTAACGCTGCTGGTCCATGACTTGCGCAAGGCCTGCCGCGAGTGCCAGCAACGTCTTGCCGGTGCCGGCCGTGCCGAGCAGGGTGACGAAGTCGATCTCGGGGTCCATCAGCGCGTTCAGCGCGAAGTTCTGCTCGCGATTGCGCGCATGAATGCCCCAGACCGAATGGCTGCCGCCGGTGAAGTCATCGAGGATCTGCAGCCGTGCGATGCCGTCGCGAATGCTGAGCACGCGGAATTCGGGCTCGTCGTCACCCGCCAGATACAGGAACTGGTGCGGGGCCCAGTCTTCGTTCTTGCGCAGTTTCAGTTCGTAGTAGGTGTGGCCTTTCTCGGACCAGGAACGCAGGTCCTTGGCGTGTTTGGTCCAGAAGTCGGTCGGCAGTTCGGTGTGTCCGGCGTAAAGCAGGCTGAAATCGTCGAGGGCGCGGTCGTTTTCGTAGTCTTCCGCGGGCACACCGAAGATCGAGGCCTTGATGCGCAGGTTGATGTCCTTCGACACCAGTACGACCTCGGTCTGCGGATGCTGCTCGTGCAGTTGCAGGATCGAAGCCAGGATCTGGTTGTCGGGCATTTTCTTCATGCGCGACTTCGCCGGGTCTGGCGTGCTGGTCTGGAACAGCAGCCGCCCGATCTGCGAATCGCGACGCAGGTTCAGTCCCTTCGGACGCATCAACTTGAGGCCGCGTTCGATCTTCTCGGCCCCGTGTGCCTCGATCAGTTCATTGATGAAACGGCTGACCTGGCGGGCGTTGCGCGCGACTTCCGACGTGCCTTTCTTGCCGTTGTCGAGCTCTTCCAGCACCGTCATTGGAATGAAGACGTCGTGTTCCTCGAAGCGGAACAGGGCGGTCGGGTCGTGCATCAGCACGTTGGTGTCGAGCACGTAGATGCGCTTGCGTTCGGACATCATCACGACACCTCCTGGTGGGGAATCCAATATCGGGGAGATCAGAATTTCATCGGATCCATGATCGCGTCGAGATTCTGCGCGTCGCAGAATTCGAGGAAGTCGTCGCGCAGCGAAGCGATATGGGTTTTTGCTGGAATGCCGATGGTGATCTGCGCCGAAAACATCTCGGCGCCGGTCTGCATCGCGCGGTAGCGGTTCGAGGTAAGGCTTTCGATCGAAATGCCGTGATCGATGAAGAACTCGGCCAGCAAGTGAAGGATCCCGGGTTTGTCGGCCGCGACCACCTCGACCAGGTAGGGCAGCATCGTGGTCTGGGTTTCCTTGGCCGCGGTGCGCTGGAGGATCAGACGGATGCCTTCTTCGCGCTCGATGCGCGGCGCCGCGGTTTCGAACTTGGCAATGGCGTCCCAGGAGCCCATCAGCAGCAGATTGATCGCGACATCGTCGCCGAGCGTGGACAGGCGCGATTCGAGCAGATGACAGCCGCTGTCGCCGACACGACGGGTGAGCTGCAGCAGGGGCGACTTCTTTTGCGGGGCGATCGCGATGACGACCAGATAGTTTTCGTTCGATGTCGGTCGCGCCACGGAGTGCTCGTGTGGGCTGAATGGATGGCCGCAGAATACTTGTGGCCCCATGGGGCCGCAAGTAACATCGTGCTGTCTCCGAAGATTCTCCGCGATGCAACTCCACGGCAGCATTTGCGCGCTGGTCACGCCCTTCGACGCGCGCGAACAGCTCGATTTCCTCGCGCTCGACCGATTGCTCGACTGGCACCTCGCCAGCGGCACGCACGGGCTTGTGCTCGCGGGTTCGACTGGTGAAGCCGCATTGCTGGACGATGACGAATACCGCGTCTTGATCGCGCATGCGGTGCAGCGCGTCTCGGGGCGCATCCCTGTCATTGCCGGCATTGGTTCGCCGAGCACGCGCAAGTCGGTCGCTTACGCGCGAATCGCGGCCGAAGCCGGCGCGGATGCCGTGCTCGCGGTGACGCCGTATTACGTTCGCCCGACGCAGCACGGGCTGATTGCGCACTACCTGCATCTGGCCGTGGCATCTCCGCTGCCGATCATTCTGTACAACGTGCCCGGTCGCACCGGCTGCGATCTGTTGCCGGAAACGGTGGCGGCACTTGCCACCCATCCGCGCATCGTCGGCGTCAAGGAAGCGCGCTCTGAGCCGGAACGCATGGCCGCGCTGCTCAAACTGCAGTCACCGGATTTCGCAGTCTTGAGTGGCGACGATCCGACCGCTTTGCACGCGATGTTGGCCGGTGCGAAGGGTACGATTTCAGTCGCGGCCAATGTCGCGCCGCGTGCGTTTGCTGCGTTGTGCGAGCGCGCTGCATCCGCGAACGAGGCGACGCGACTGACGGCCCAGGATCTGGACCGGGCCTTGTACGAGTTGTATCGCGTGCTCGGGCTCGAATCGAATCCGATTCCGGCGAAATGGGCCTTGCATCGCCTGGGTTATCTGGACGCCATTCATCGGCTGCCGCTGACGCCGTTGTCGGCGCAGCACCATGCCGCCATCGATCACTGTCTCGCTGCGCTCGCATCGCTGGATGCGGCGCTCGCGGGTTGAGGAGAACTGCCATGTCGACGATCCATTTGCGTCCGTTCGTGCTGTCCGGTGTGCTGCTCGCACTCGCGGGTTGCAGTTGGTTGGGGAAGGGCGAGTTCCGCGAGCGTTATCTCGATGCCGAATCGGGCAAAACGCTGGCGATTCCTGCGGATCTCGACACGCCGGATCGTCGCGAATCGATGCGCGTTCCGGATGCGAACGGCGAACTGGTGGCGGTGCCGGACGCACCCGTGGCGTCGTTGCTGGTCGATGCCGATGATCCGCAGAGCCGCTTGAAGGTGCGTCTGTCGCCCGACGAGACGTTTGCTCAGGTCGTGGCCGCGCTGGAACAGGCACAGATCGCCACGATGGGCGATACCGACCAGGAGGCGCGTCGCATCGAACTGCGTTTCGAGAAGACCGAGGAACAGAAGCGCTGGTGGTGGAAGGACGGTACGCGCGTCAGCACCATCCGGCGCAGCGCGCACGTCGTCGAAGATGCCGTGGGCAGTCGTGTCGTGATCGAGGACGGCAACAGCGGCGTGCGCATCGACGACGAGTACGCCCAGCGTGTGCTCAGCGCGTTGCGTGATCGCATCCAGTGGGAGTGACGGGCGGCGCCGCACCTGCTTACGGCGGCGGACGGGCTCAGCGGATCAGATCCTTGAGCTTGTCCGGCTTGCCGTCCCATTCGGTCGCCTCCGGCAAGGGGTCCTTGCGTGTCGTGATCACCGGCCAGATGCGCGACAGTTCGGCATTCAGCGGCGTGAAATGCTCCTGGCCGGCCGGGACGTCGTCTTCAGGATAGATGGCTTTCGCCGGGCATTCCGGTTCGCACAAGGTGCAATCGATACACTCGTCCGGGTCGATGACCAGGAAGTTCGCACCTTCATGGAAACAGTCGACCGGGCAGACTTCCACGCAGTCGGTGTATTTGCACTTGATGCAGTTTTCGACGACAACGAACGGCATGGATGGAACTCGGTTGGTACTCCCAAGGGGGTTCGAACCCCTGTTCTCGCCGTGAGAGGGCGATGTCCTGGGCCGCTAGACGATGGGAGCGCGGCTTGAGGCCAGTTTGCAGAGCGGCGTAGTATAGCGGTCTAGGCCGCGATCTCAAGGCATCTTGGGTGTCGAGCGGTCGATGCGCGCATCGGTTGGTGCGTGCCACGAATCAACGGTTGCGGACAGCAGCCATCGGGACAGCATGGATTTTCTTGAGACCTCCGATCCCGCCGACGTGCGGAGACGTGTCGCCGCGCAGTTGCGCGTGATCGCACGCGCCGAACATTGCATCTCGCGGCAATTCATCAGCCCGAATGCGTTGCGCGTGTTGTACCGCTTGCGCGACGCCGGATTTACCGCCTGCCTGGTGGGCGGGGCAGTGCGCGACCTCTTGCTCGGCAATCGCCCCAAGGATTTCGACGTCGCCACGAATGCGACGCCGGAAGAGGTCAAGGGGCTGTTCCGGAACTGTCGCCTGATCGGGCGGCGCTTCCGTCTCGCGCATGTGCATTATGGCGACGAGATCATCGAGGTATCGACGTTCCGTGGCATCAGCGACGACGGTTCGGGCGACCGTGAACTGGTCGATGGCCGCCTGACCCGCGACAACGTCTACGGCAGCATCGAGGAAGACGCGGTGCGCCGGGATTTCACCGTGAACGCGTTGTATTACGCGATCGAGGATTTTTCGGTGCGCGACTACGTCGGTGGCTACGACGACGTGCAGCGCCGCGAGTTGCGCCTGATCGGCGACGTCGAACGCCGCTTCCGCGAAGATCCGGTGCGTGCGTTGCGTGCCGTTCGTTTCGCCGCGAAGCTCGGGTTCTCGATCGCCGACGATGTCGCCGTTGGCATCCGCGGATTTGGGCCCTTGATCGTCGATGCACCGCCGGCGCGCCTGTTCGACGAGATGCTGAAGCTGTTCCTCGCCGGTCATGCCTTGTCGGGATTCCGCGAGATGGAACGTTACGGCCTGTTCGCCGTGTTGTTCCCCGAATCCTCGCAATCCATCCGGAAAGATCCGCGTGGACGCGCTTTGATCGAAGCGGCGCTGGCCAGCACCGACGCGCGCATCGCGCTCGGCAAGCCGGTGACACCGGCCTTCCTGTTCGCGGCCTTGTTGTGGCCGGCCGTCGAATATCGCGCGGCGCTGATTGCAGAGCGCGGTCATGGCGACCCAGAAGGCGAGGCCGCGGCGCAGATCGTCTCCGAGCAGGCGCAGCGCATCGCGTTGCCGAAGCGTTTCTCGCTGCCGATGCAGGAAATCTGGGAGCTGCAGCCGCGCTTCAACACCAACCAGCGCAAGCGAGTGCAGCGGTTACTTGCGCATCCGCGCTTCCGTGCCGCTTACGATTTTCTGCTGTTGCGCTCGAGCGCGAACCTGGAACTGGTCGAGCTCGCGCAGCGCTGGGACCGCGCACAGCATGAAGGTCCGGATGCGGTGCTCGACGGGGCTTCCGTGCCGGACAAGTCAGTACAGTCCGGAGTCGATCCGGTGAAGAAGAAACGCCGCCGCCGTCGCCGCAAGCCCGACGAGAGTGCCGGCGCTGCGGCGCCCGAGTGACGACGTCCTCCGCGCTGGCCTGCGTCGCGCTCGGCGCCAACATCGATTCACCCGTCGAACGTGTGTGCGAGGCGATGGGTTGGCTCGATGCGACGCCGTTCGGGCGGATCGTCGCGCGGTCCTCGCTCTATCGCACGTTGCCGGTCGGCAAACTCGACCAGCCCGATTTCATCAATGCCGTCGTGACGCTGCAGACGCCATTGACGCCGCTCGCGCTGATGCGGGCATTGCTCGATCTGGAGGCGAGACTTGGGCGCGTGCGTGCGGAGCGCAATGGCCCGCGACGCATTGATCTGGACCTGATCACCTACGACGCGCGCCTTATCGACACGCCTGAGTTGCAGCTGCCGCATCCGCGCGCAATCGAACGTGCGTTCGTGATGGTGCCGTGGGCGGAAGTCGCGCCCGACGCCGTAATCGGCGGACAGCGGGTCGCCGATGTTGCCGCGCGGATGCCGTGCCATGACATCGCAAGAATCGAGGCTTGAGTCCGCGGCGAACGTCTGCCGATAATCGCGGCCCCTGCGAGTGATCGCAGTCCCTGCGAGAATGGCCATGTACGCCGGTATTACCGAAACGCGCAGCCCACCGATCACGGTGCCGATGCTGCGGCAGTTCAAGCAGGACGGTCGCAAGATCGCGGCCCTGACCGCCTACGACGCGAGCTTCGCCAAGCTCGCCGACGAGGCCGATGTCGACGCGTTGCTGGTCGGCGATTCGCTCGGCATGGTCGTGCACGGCAAGCGCAGCACGCTGTCGGTGACCGTCGACGACGTGATCTACCACGGACGTGCCGTGGTGCGTGGTTCGAAGCGCTCGTTGCGTATCGCCGACATGCCGTACGCGACTTATCCCGATCCGAAGACGGCGTTCAAGCACGCCGCACGACTGATCGGCGAGGGCGAATGCGCCATGGTCAAGCTCGAAGGCGGCGGCCACGTCATCGAATGCATCCGTTATCTGGTCGATCGCGAAGTGCCGGTGTGTGCGCATCTCGGGTTGACGCCGCAGTCGGTGCTGCGTCTCGGCGGCTACAAGGTGCAAGGCCGTGGTGACGCCGCGGCGCAGGCACTCCGCGATGCCGCGCGTGCGGCGCAGGTGGCGGGCGCCGAGATGCTGGTGCTCGAGTGCGTGCCGAGCCCGCTCGCCGCGGCGATTCAGGCCGATCTGGCGATCCCGGTCATCGGCATCGGCGCCGGCCCGCATTGCGATGGCCAGATCCTGGTTTGCTACGACGTGATCGGCATCAGTTCGGGCCGGCGTCCACGTTTCGTCAAGAATTACCTTCTGGGCCGCGACAGCGTGCTCGATGCGTTCAAGCATTACGTCGCCGAAGTTCGCGAGGGCGCGTTCCCCGCTGCGGAGCACGAATATGCCGAGTGATCTGGCACGTGCGGTCGACGCGACGTCGTTGCGCAGCAGAGTGTCGACGTGGCGACGTGAGGGCGCACGCATCGGCTTCGTGCCGACCATGGGCAATCTGCATGCCGGGCATTTTTCATTGATCGCGGCAGCGCGGGCGCGATGCGATCGCGTCGTGGCCAGCGTGTTCGTCAATCCGACCCAGTTCGGGCCGAACGAGGACTTCGCCGCGTATCCGCGCACGCTGGATGCGGACGCAGCGGGTCTCGCGGCTGCTGGCTGCGACCTGTTGTTCGCG
>JAKJFE010000107.1 GCA_022705045.1 Pseudomonadota bacterium
CGTGCGCGCCACAGCCGAAGCAGTGATAGAACTGCTTGTTCGGGCTGACCGAGAACGAGGGCGAACGCTCGTCGTGGAACGGGCAACGCGCGGTGTAGTCGCGCCCGGCGCGCTTCAGCGGCACGCGCGACTCGATCACCTCGACGATGTCGACGCGCGCCAGCAGGTCATCGATGAAACGGTCGGGGATGCGGGCCATGGACTCAGACTAGCGACTGCGGCGTGATGCGGCGACGCTTTCGGCGGCCCCTCATCCGCCCTTCGGGCACCTTCTCCCCGCTGCACGGGGAGAAGGAAGAGATCAACCCAGGGCTGCGAGCTTCTGCTTCACGAGCTCCGAGAGCTTGCCCATGTCGGTGCGGCCGGCGACTTTCGGCTTCACCAGCGCGATGACCTTGCCCATGTCCTTGGCGCTGGTCGCGCCGGCTTCTGCGATCGACGCGACGACGATGGCCTCGACTTCGTCGGCCGACATCTGCGCCGGCAGGTAGGTCTGGATGACGCCGAGTTCGTAGCGTTCGACCTGGGCCAGGTCTTCGCGCGCCGCGGCTTCGTACTGGGTGATCGAATCCTTGCGCTGCTTGACCATCTTCTCGAGCACGGCCAGGACCTGGGTGTCGTCGAGCTGGATGCGTTCGTCGACTTCGCGCTGCTTGATCGCCGCGTTGATCAGGCGGATCACCTGCAGCTTGTCCTTCTCGCCGCCCTTCATCGCGGCCTTCATGTCATCCGTCAGTTGCTGCTTGAGGCTCATGGCTGATCCTTGGGTAGAAATCTTCGAAAAATTCGGAACGCAAAAAGCCGGCGGTGCGAAAGCAGCGCCGGCTACGGAGAGTGCGGTCTTGCAATCGGCTCGGGAACTTGCGCTCCCGGCACCGATCAATACATGCGCTGACGCTTGGTGACGTCGCGCATCACGCGACGCAGCGTACGCTTCACGGCCGCGGCGGCCTTGCGCTTACGCTCCTGGGTCGGCTTCTCGTAGAACTCGCGCTTGCGGGTCTCGGCCAGGATGCCGGCCTTTTCGCAGGTGCGCTTGAAACGACGCAGGGCGAACTCGAAAGGTTCGTTTTCGCGGACTTTGACGCTTGGCATGATCTCTCCGTTGAGATGCAGACCCGGGGGAACCCGGAAAAAAGGGCGCGCATTGTATCCGTGCCCCCAACGAAAAACAAACAGCCCGGGAACAACGACCGGTGACGCCGCGGCGCAAGCGGGCTATCGTGCCCTCGAATCCCCTCGGAAAGCCGTCGATGCGCCGTTTCCTGTACCTGTTCCTGATGTTCCCCCTGCTCGCCACCGCCGCCGAAACCGAGGTGCCGCCGGTCGAAGGCCAGCCGCTGAGGGCGCCGATCGAGATCCGCCCCGAGGACCTGCGCACCTTCGTGTCGGTGCTGCGCGCGGTCAAGGATGGTTACGTCGACTCGGTCGATGACCAGACCCTGCTCAAGGGCGCCATCGCCGGGGTGCTCGGCGACCTCGATCCGCACAGCGCCTTCCTCAGCGCCGACGAACTGCAGGAATGGGACGAAGGCATCCAGGGCATCTATGGCGGCCTCGGCATCGAAGTCATCGGGGTCGACGGCGTGTTGCGGGTGATCGCACCCATTGACGACTCGCCGGCGGCGCGCGCGGGCATCCGGGCCGGCGACGGCATCGTCGCGATCGACGGCGTGGCCGTGGCCGAACGCGAGGACGAAGCCCTCGATCAGCTGCGCGGCCCCGCCGGCACACCGGTCGAACTGACCATCGAACGCGACGGCAGCGACGAACTGCTCAGCTTCAAGCTCACCCGCGAGGTCATCCTGGCGCAGTCGGTGCGCACGCGCTGGCTCGAAGCCGGCTATGCCTATGCGCGCCTCAGCGTGTTCCAGGAAAACACCGGCATCGAATTCCGCGACCGCCTGCGCAAGCTCAAGGCCGACGGCGGCGCACCGCGCGGCTTGGTGCTGGATTTGCGCGACAACCCCGGCGGGGTGATGCAGGCGGCCGTCGAAGTCTGCGATGCGCTGCTCGATGGCGGCGTGGTCGTGAAAACCGAAGGGCGTCTCGCCTCGGCCGACGGCACCTATGCCGCCGGCCCGGGCGACCTGCTCGACGGCGCGCCGGTGGTGGTGCTGATCGACGGCGGCAGTGCTTCCGCAGCCGAGATCGTGGCGGGTGCGCTCAAGGACCATGGGCGCGCACTCGTCATCGGCAAGCGCAGCTTCGGCAAGGGCTCGGTGCAGAACATCCTGCCGCTCGAGTCCGGCGGCGCCATCAAGCTGACCACGGCGCGTTACTACACGCCGAGCGGCCACTCGATCCAGGCCCAGGGCATCACCCCGGACATCGTGCTGCCAGACGTGCAACTGGTACAGGAAGACCGCGGCCCGCAGATCCTCGAATCCGAAGCCACGCTCAGCGGCCATCTCGAAGCCACCGAACCCGATGCCGCCGCCGATGCCCAGCGCGACCCCGAACTCGACACCGACTACGCCCTCAGCGCCGCCCTCAACGCCCTCAAAGCCATGGTCGTCGCCCGCCGCCAGGGTGGCGTGGCGCGGGGGTGATCGAGCATCAATCGCTCAGCAGTCTGGCACCACCAATGCGCGCTGCTTTGCTGTCGAACGTGAGTAGCGGCGAGCGTTCGGCGGCTGCGCACAAGCCCACGTGCAGACAATCGGAGAAGTCGGCCGTGCTTTCCCTGAACAGGTACAGGGCTTCTTCGACCGCGGCTTCAAACTGGATGTCGAATTCGCGGGTTTCGAGCATGCCGTTGAAGACTTCGATGATCGCGCTCTTCGCAAATCCGTAGCGGGAACGCAGCACCCATTCGAGTTCCAGCGCGACGGTGATCGGAATGAAGAGTGACTCACGTCGCCGTTGCGCCGATCGGATCAAGGCTTCGACCTGGCGCAACTGAACGGCGTCATCGGCAACCAGCAGACGCACCAGCAGGTTGGTGTCGAGGCCGGGCATCAACTGTGGCCGAGTTTCATCGCCGATACCGGAATTTTCCGCCCTTTGTGGGACGGCTTGAGCATGCCGGCCAGATCCAGTGCGGAGCGTGACTTGCTGCGTATGACCGTGGTGCCGTCACTCAGGCGAGTGAAGACGACCTTGGTGCCGGATTCCAGCGCCAGGGCCTTGCGGATATCGGCGGGGATGGTGATCTGGCCTTTGCTGGTGACGGTGGCTTCGGACATGCGCATCTCCTTACTTTGATATGAAGTGTAAGGAGCTGTCCTATGATTTGCCAGAATCGGTCAATCAGCCGATTGCCGCAGCCTCGGATCCATCCACCCGCGCAGTGCATCGACGACGAGATTGACGAGCAGGATGGCGACGCCGGCGGTGAGGGCGACGCCCATGACGAGGGTGTAGTCGCGGTTGAGGGCGCCTTGCACGAAGTAGCGGCCGATGCCGGGGATGCCGAAGACCTGTTCGACGACGACCGAGCCGGTGACCAGCGCGATCGTGGCGGGTGCGATCCAGGCGATGACGGGCGCGAGCGTCGGACGCAATGCGTGGTGGAGCAGCAGGTCGCGACCCGCGATGCCACGGGCGCGGGCGGCGAGGATGTAGTCGGTGGCGAGCACGTCGATCAGGCTGACGCGCGTCAGGCGCACCACGTAGGCGAGGTTCGGCGCGGCGAGTGCAATCACCGGCAGCACGGCGTAGCGCGGATCGGTCGCATCCCAGCCGCCCGCGGGCAACCAGCCCAGCCAGACCGCGAAACACAGCACCAGCAGCGGCGCGAGCACGAATTTCGGCAGCGCCAGTCCGATCAGACCGATCCCGCTGGCGACGTGATCGCCGATGCGCCCTTCGTGCCAACCGGCGAGCAGGCCGAGCGGCACGCCGACGAGCAAGGCCAGAACAAGTGCGGCGAACCCGAGCGGCACCGACACCTGCAAGCCACCCGCGATCAGTTCGTTGACGGTGTAATCCGGATATTGGAACGAGGGGCCGAGATCGCCCTGCGCGAGTTGTCCGAGGTAGCGCAGATACTGACTCGGCAACGGTTCGTCGAGGTGGTACCGCGCCTCCAGACGCGCGCGGATTTCCGGCGTCACCTCGCGTTCGACGTCGAACGGACCGCCCGGGGCCGCACGCATCAGCACGAAGCAGAGCGTGACCAGCAGCCACAGCGTCAGCAGTGCTTCACCGAAGCGGAACAACCCGCGCCTCACGGTGCATCCCCGCGCAGCCGCATCCAGCGCGACGGATGGCGGTCGAGCGGATTGGCGACATAGCCCTCGACTTCGTCGCGCACCAGATGTTTCGACACGTAAAAATAGATCGGCAGGATCGGTTGCGACTGCATCAGCAATGCTTCGGCGCCGGCATACCGTTGCAGGCGTTGCGCGCGATCGGGCGTGGCGCGGGCCTTGGCCAGGGCCTGCGAGAACGCGTCGTCGTCGTAGCCGGTCCAATTGGTCGGACTCTGGCCATCGAAGGCCTCGAGAAAGCTGAGCGGATCATCGACATCGGCGATCCAGCCGCCGCGGAAGACTTCGGTCAGCCGCCCGATGCGACGGTTCTGCACGAACACTTTCCATTCCTCGTTGACGAGATGCGTGCGCACGCCAAGTTGCTCGCGCCACATCGCCGCGACCGCCAGCGCGAGCCGGCGATGCGGCGTCGAGGTGTTGTAGCGCAGCTCAAGTTCAAGCGGCGTGTCACTCGAATAACCGGCTTCGGCGTAGAGGCGTTGCGCCTCGGCCACGCGTTCGCGTGGTGTCATCGATGCATCCGTCGGCGCGACCGCGAACTCGCCGAACATCACCGGCGGCACCAGCGAATACGCGGGTGTTTCGCCGAGCGCGGTGATGTAACGGGTCAGCAGGTCGCGATCGATGGCCAGCGACAAGGCGCGGCGCAGCTTGGGCTGGTCCGCAAATGGTGCACGCCGCAGGTTGTAGCCGAGGTAGAAGCTGCCGAGATACGGGCTGATGCGCAGCTGCGATCCGAAGCGTTCGCGCAGGCGATCGAGCCGGCCCGGTGGCACCACTTCGGTGAGATCGAGATCGCCGGCGACAAAACGCTTCTGCTCGGTGTTCGCATCTTCGGTGACGTGGAAGCGCACACGCTCGATCGCGACTTGCGAGGCCGCATGGAAATGCGGATTGCGTTCCAGCAGCAAGCTGGCCTGCGGTGTCCATTCGACCAGCCGATAGGCGCCATTGCCGACATGGTGGCCGGGACGCGTGTGCTGGGCGCCGTGTTGCTTCAACGTGGGCAGATGGATCGGCGCGGCGATCGGCAGCACCAGTCGTTCCAGCAACGCCGTCGGTTGCGTCAGTTCGATCGTGACGGTGCGCGCGTCCGGCGCCTGAATGCCGAGCGCGGTCGCGGGCTGCTCGCCGCGCATCACCGCCGGTGCGTTGCGAATCGATGCGAACAACGAAGCCAGCGGTGCCGCGGTTTCCGGATCGAGCGCACGCTGCATCGAGGCGACGAACTGCGGCGCATCGAGGGCGTCACCGTTCGACCAGCGCAAGCCATCGCGAAGATGGAAGGTCCAGGTCAGGCCATCGGCGGACACGTCCCAGCGCTCGGCCATGCCCGGCACGATGCGCCCATCGGCGGCGAAAGTGACCAGTCCTTCGTACAGGTCCATCAGGATGTTCTGCGCATTCACTTCGGAACCGCGATGCGCGTCCAGCGTCGTCGGCTCGGGGCCGTTGCCGCGATCGAGCACGGCATCGGCGAGCGCGTTGCCGGCGAGCATCAGCAGCAACGGCATCCACAGCATCGATGTGCGCAGGCGCCCTTTGACAGACTCGGGGCGAGCGGCGGTTGAATCACGAGGGCATGACATTCGCGGCTTATACGCAGTGCTGTGCCCGAAAAGCAAACGGCCCGGGAAGTCCCGGGCCGTCGCCTGTGTTGCGGATGATGCGGATTACTTGGTGATCAGGCTGACATTGTCGACCACGAACGAGGTGGCGACCTGCGAACCTTCGACGCCGAGGAAATACACCCGCACCGTCTGGCCCTTGTAGGCGAGCAGGTTGAAGCTCTTCAGGCTGTAGCCGCCGGCCGCATTGAGGTTCGAATAGGTCGCCAGCGTCGCCAGCACCGCGTTCGACGAATTGCGCACCTGCACCGTCAGTGTGTCGTAGGCCTGGGTCGTGGTGGTCTCGTCGGTCGCGACGTCCAGATAGAACTTCAGCGTGGCCTCGGTGGCCGTGCTCGGGATCGCGACGCTCTGGTAGACCGAGTCGGTGTGGGTGGCGCCGTAGCCATTCAGCCATGCCTTCCACGAGCCGGCGTAGGCGGCGAAGCTGGCGTCATTGGTGATGACGCCGCTGGTGGCCGTCCAGCTGGTGCTGCCCGATTCGAAGCCGCCGTTGACGATGCGCTCGGTGCCGGTGGTCGTGTTGCTGATCGAGAAGCTGGCTGCGCTCGAGGTGGTGGCGTTGCCGGCGGCATCGACCGCGCGTGCGGTGAGCGAATGGCTGCCGTTCGCCAGCGTCGTCGAATTGAAGCTCAGGCTGTACGGCGACGTAGTGTCGCTGCCGCGGGTGACGCCATCGATGAAGAACTCGACCGAAGTGACGCCGACATTGTCCGAGGCCGTCGCGTTCAGCGTGATCGTGCCGGACGTGCCGGTGACCGAAGCGCTGACCGTCGGCGGCGTGGTGTCGGGCGTGGTGTTGCTGACCGAGAAGCTGGCCGCACTCGAGGTGGTGGCATTGCCGGCGGCATCGACCGCGCGTGCGGTGAGCGAATGCGTGCCGTTTGTCAGCGTCGTCGAGTTGAAGCTCAGGCTGTACGGCGAGGTGGTGTCGCTGCCGCGGGTGACGCCGTCGATGAAGAACTCGACCGAGCTGACGCCGACGTTGTCCGAAGCCGTCGCGTTCAGCGTGATCGTGCCGGACGTGCCGGTGACCGAGGCGCTGACCGTTGGCGGGGTGGTGTCGGGCGTGGTGTTGTTCACCGAGAAGCTGGCTGCGCTCGACGTGGTGGCGTTGCCGGCGGCATCGACCGCGCGTGCGGTGAGCGAATGCGTGCCGTTCGTCAGCGTCGTCGAGTTGAAGCTCAGGCTGTACGGCGACGTGGTGTCGCTGCCGCGGGTGACACCGTCGATGAAGAACTCGACCGAGCTGACGCCGACATTGTCTGAGGCCGTCGCGTTCAGCGTGATCGTGCCGGAGGTGCCGGTCACCGAGGCGCTGACCGTCGGCGGCGTGGTGTCGCCGCCGCCGGTGCCCTGGGTCACCCACACCGGCGCCGACCACAGGATCTTGCCGTCATCCTGCGTGACCTTGGCGTAGTAGAAGTGTGCGCCGGCCGCCGGGGTGAAGCTGTGCGTGGCCGTCGAGGCCAGCAGGGTGACGGTGCCGCCGCGCTGTGGAACGCCTTCGTACCACTGCACCTGCGAGACCGTGCGACCCGCCGAGTTGGCGAAGTTCGCGACCAGGTTCAGCGCGCCCGAGTTGTTGAAGCGGCTGCCCATCAGGTTGCCGTTGGCGGTGACGATCAGCTGCGAGTTCTTGTCCATCGTCGCGTAGATGCGGCGCGCCTTCATCGCGGCGACGAAGTTCGCTTCGTTCAGCGTCGTGCCGGTCGGCAGCAACACGCCGGTGCGGTTGGTGTAGCTCGCACCCCAGTTCGCGCAATGGTTGTCCTGGTTCGTCGTCGGCGCGACGTGGAAGCCGTTCTCGAGCAGCTTGTTGAACGCGCCTTCGTAGCTGCTGCGGCTGGTTTCGGTCTCAGTGGTGTTTGAGGAGAACGCCGAGGTGTTCATGATCTCGGCGCCGACCATCACTTCATCGCCGTCGACGTGATAGCCGAACACCGTGGTGCCGATCTTGAACTGGCTGTCGGACGTGCTCGGATGGTTGAACTGGCCGATCCAGCCGCGCGCCTTCATCGTCGTGTACAGAGTCGCGTAGTCGTTCTTGGCGACGAAGAGGTCGCCGAGCAGCTGGTTCGAGCTGTTGTATTCCCACGCGGCGAGCTTGTCGCCGTTGATGATGTTGAGGTGGCCACCGTTGCTGATGACGCCCCATTCCATGCCGTACAGCGCGAGGAAGCTCGGGTTGTTCGTGTTCGACGTCGCCATCGCGGTGCGGCCGGCGGCGTAGCGATTGATTGCCGTGGTCGGGCTGGCCGAGGTGTTGGTGCTCGACGAACCGTCGAAGTAGTGGTTGTGCTCGGACTCGAGCAGGAAGTCGAGACCGCGGCCGCGGGCGTAGTTGAACGCATCAGCCGGGCCGAATGCGCCGGACTGGGCCGATTGCGACGACGTGCAGCCCGGGATCGCGCCACCGCCATCGGAATCGTTGCTCTGGCCGTGCAGGTTGCCGAAGTAGACGGTGTAGGGCAGGGAAGCGGTCGCGGCCTGCGATTTCGGCGAGTTGGCGGTCGGCAATGCGCGGAATTCGGGCATCGCGACTTTCGGCATGGCGCCGACGCGGATGTCCCATTCCTGCACATGGACTTCGTGGCCGTCCTCGATCAGGGCGGCGTCGACGCGCTTCGCGAGCGAACCGCCGCGGGCGCGATGGGCGGTCGGGTCGCCCGCGGTGGCGGTCAGGCGCACCTTGTAGAAACCATCCGCCAACGCGCGCTGGTTGCCGTCGCGGCCGTCGAACGGCAGCACGGCTTCGATCTGCTTCTGGAACAGACGTTCCTCGCCATGCCAGGTGCGCAGCGCGCGGCTGCCGTCCGGACTCAACAACTCGACCTTCCACGCCACCGTGGACGGGTCCTTGGCATCCATCCAGCTGAAGTAGAGGGTGAATTCGCGTGCCGCCGACTTCTCGGCCGCGTACGGCGCATGGATCGCCGCTTCGAATTCATGATGGTCCGGGCTGACCGGACGGGCGGACTGGACAGAAAAAGCTGCAGCAAGGCCAAGCGCGACCGCAGTCGCGCGCAAACGCGTCGAACGAAGCATGGATTCCCCCGGGTGATGGCGTGCGCACGCTATCCGCGAATTGCTTCCATTCTGTGACGCGTCCCTGAGGCCGGTGCCCGGCTCTGTTCTGTGACACGGTCGATGCGCGGGCGCTTTTTAACGGTTCGTTGCAGACAAGTCTTGTTGCGCCGCGGCAAAAACGCGGGCATCGAGGGCGGCCAGCCGCTCCGGCGTACCCACATCTTCCCATTCGCCATCGTGTTTCCCGGCGCTCAGCCGGCCGGATTCGGCAGCGGCCGTCAGCAGCGGCGTGATCGAGAACTTGCCGGGCACCTGGTCACGGACCAGTTCCGGGCGATACACGCCAATGCCGGCCAATGTGTGCAGTCCGGCGTCGGTGCGGAGCAGCGGCGACGCGGCGCTTTCGAACGCCCCCGGCTTGCGGAACCCGGGCAGCGGAATCAGCACGACGTGCGCCAATCCGACCGGTTCGCGTGGCAGCGTGTCGAGCGGATGCGTGCTCCAGATGTCGCCATTGATCGCGATGAAGGGCGCATCACCGAGCAGCGGCAGGGCGCGCAGCATGCCGCCGCCGGTTTCGAGCGGGGTTTCGCCCTCGTAGCTGTAATGAAGCCGGACACCGAATGCGGCGCCATCGCCGAGGACTTCGGGAAACCGCGGGGCCAGCCACGAGGTGTTGATGACGATGTCGTGCACGCCGATCCCTCGCAGGCGTTCGATGTGCCAGCAAATCAGTGGTTTGCCGCCCACCGGCAGCAGCGGCTTCGGTGTGGTCAGCGTCAGCGGTCGCATGCGTTCGCCGAGCCCGGCGGCGAAAATCAGGGCGCGCATCGCGGTGTCGGTGCTTCGGGTTGCGGCAGAATGGCGTTCATGACCGAGGACACTAACAAGCCGGCGTCGGAAATTGCAGTCGGCGCGGTGCCCGATTTGCTCGCGCGCAGCCGCGCCGGCGACCGTGTCGCGCTCGACCGCCTGTTCGCTGAACTGCGCGGCGAACTGAAGCAGGTCGCGCGTCGCCAGCGTGCCCGTCTCGATCCCGGCGATACCTTGTGCACCACCGCCCTGGTCAACGAATTGTGGATGAAGTTGAACCGCGCGCCGCCGAACCGCATCGCCGATCGCGAACACTTCCTCGCCATCTCGGCGCAGGCAATGCGGGAGATCGTGGTCGACCACGCGCGTGCACGTCAGGCCGAGAAGCGCGGCAGCGGCGTGGCGAACCTCGATCTCGACGCGCCCGAGGCGCAACGCGTTGAAGCGATCGACGATGCCGCGCAAGTGCTCGCCGTCGATGCTGCCGTGCGCCGGCTCGAAGCCATCGACCCGCGTCTCGCCCAAGTCGTGGTCTGGCGCTATTTCGCCGGACTGGAAGAATCCGAGATCGCGGCAGCGATGGACGTGACCGAACGCACCGTGCGCCGGGATTGGGTCAAGGCGCGCACTCTGCTCGCCGACCTGCTCGGCGACCTGTCCTGAACAGGCGGCGCGGGACGGAGGCACACGAATGACCCTGGACGCTTCCCGCTGGGCGGAGCTGCAACCGCTGATCGATCAGGCCCTCGAACTCGA
>JAKJFE010000108.1 GCA_022705045.1 Pseudomonadota bacterium
GGCAACTTGGCATTGCCCGGACCAAAGAACTCACCGCGCGCGCACGCGATCAACTGCTCGAACGAGAGCGAAGAAGGAAGCTTCATCGGAAGACCTGCGATCAGAAGAAAGACGATTCTGCCTGCTAGTAAACGCGGCTTCGGTGACACGCGTCAAACGCTTTCGCCATACGCATGCGTAGCGTGCGGGGGCGTATGGACTCGCACGAACGATCGTTCGGTAATCCAATGTCGAGGCCGCGAGTATTCAACGCGTAGGCTGGGTTGAGCGAAGCGAAACCCGGCATAGCCCGCGCAACTACAAGCGGTCACCCGCGATGACGAATACACCAGCCGCGACATGGGCAATCACCGCCAGCAACAACAACTTTCCACGCCATCCTGGAACGGAAAGCATCGGCACGATAGTCATCATTGCGACCGCCGCGAGCAGCAAAAAGACCAACGTCCAATGCTCGCCCAGATAGATACCCAACCATGCCGCGGAAAATACGACCATCCCCGACAGGGACAACTTGATCACATGACTGATCTGATTCGGCATCTCGAGAATTCCTCCGATGAGTTGAGTACGGATCCCTCGGTTGGGTTGAGCGAAGCGAAACCCAGCGTTGCGAAGAGTGTGCCGGGTTTCGCTTCGCTCAACCCAGCCTACGACCGATCGCGGCGTCTACCTTGCAAGGCGCGGGTCGATCCAAAAGGAACCAAGTTCGAGTTCGGTGAGGTGGTTGTTGGCCGACTCACACCGCCCGCAACTGCTCGTCGAGCGAACGCGTCTTGTCGGTGACTTCGCTGCCGGTGTGTAGGGTCGACTTCTTCTCGATCAGGAGGATGTGGCATTCCTCCTCGGCGACCGGGTTGTGGCGCACGCCTTTCGGGACGACGAAGACGTCGCCGGCATTCAGCACGACGCTGCAGTCTTCCATCTCGATGCGCAGACGGCCGTGCAGGACGTGGAAGAGTTCGTCCTCGTCGTCGTGGCTGTGCCAGCACAAGGTGCCGTGCACCTTCGCGACCTTGACGTAGGCGTCGTCGAGTTCGGCGACGACGCGCGGCGACCAGAGTTCGGTCAGGGATGCGGCGATCTGGGCGGGACAAACGGGTTCGCTCATGGCGAGCGAGTGTCGATCCAAACCAGGCAACGGACAAGACCGGCGGCATCGGCCACTGTTCAGGCACCCGACATCGATGCACCCGCTTCGGCCACATCGCGCTTCCGGATCACGGCGTCGACGGATTCGGGCACCGTCACCGACGACCAATGATGTGCGCCCAGGCTGTCGCGACGTGCCGCTGCAGCATCCAGCATGGCCAATGCGACGCGGCCCTGGCTGCTGCGTGCAAGCTCCGGATCCGCAGCGATGCGCTTGCGTGTCGCGACGATGCGCGCATGCACGCGCACCGGACCCAGCACATCACCCAGGCAACGCTGCAGCCAGTTCAGGCGATTGTGCGTCAACGACGGCCCGGCACCTGCGATCCACAGCGTATGCCGCGCAGGATTGGCGATCTGCGGTGCGCCAGCGACCGCGGCATGGGCACCGACGCGACGACCGAACACCACGCCTTCCAGCAAGGAATTGCTCGCCAATCGGTTCGCGCCGTGCACGCCGTTGCAGGCGACTTCGCCAACCGCATACAAGCCCGGAACGCTGCTGTGGCCGTCAAGATCGACGTCGATGCCGCCCATGTGGAAATGCACCGCGGGCTGGATCGGCAGCGGCTGCGTGCGTGGATCCAGGCCTTGTGCACGGCAGTGCGCGAACACGGTCGGGAATGCGCGCGCCCAATCGATCGACAGTCCGGCGCAGTGCAGGAACGCGCCGCGGCCGTCGCGCAGTGCCGCCGAAACGGTACGTGCGACGACGTCGCGCGGCGCGAGATCCGAGTCTTGGTGCACGCCCTGCATCAGCGCGCGCCCGTGACGATCGCACAACCTCGCCCCGGCGCCGCGCAAGGCTTCGGTCAGCAACGGCAGCTGCACACGCCCCGGGACATCGAGCGCAGTCGGATGGAATTGCACGAATTCCGGATCGCGCAACACTGCCTGTGCGGCCAGCGCCAGCGCGAGACCGCGACCTTGCGCCGACATCGGGTTGGTCGTCGCCGCGAAGAGACCGCCGATGCCGCCGGTGGCGATCACCACGGCCGATCCGGTGAGGCATTGCTCCTGTCCTTGGGCGGTACGCACGCGCACGCCGGCCACGACATCGCCGCGCATCAGCAGGCCATCGACCTCGACGCCGCAACGCCATTGCACGTGGCGCGCGGCGCGCACGCGCTCACCGAGCGCGGCGAGCACGCGGGCGCCGGTGGCATCGCCGCCAGCATGCACGATGCGTGCGCAACGGTGGCCACCCTCGCGACCCAGATCCAATCCATCGCTGTCGCCGATGCAATCGAAGTCGACGCCGAGTTGCCGCAGCCAGTCGATCGCATGCGGCGCCTGGCCACACAGATAACGCACGGCTTCACGATCGTTGTGATGTGCTCCGGCGATCAGCGTGTCTTCGCCATGCGCGGCCGCCGAGTCCGTCGCCGCCAGCGCAGCGGCAATGCCGCCCTGCGCCAAGGCGGTCGCGGCGTCGTTGGAGACGTCGCGCACCGGGCGTGTCCGACTGAGCAGCAACACCGGATGCGGCGCCGCAGCCAGCGCCGCGCTCAGTCCGGCGATGCCGGCGCCGACGACGATCAGCGGCGCGCGCGGCGTGTTCATGTTCGCTCGCCTCGTCCGACCTCGAGCATGCGCGCGAGCGCGCGTCGCGCACCGATCGCGATGTCTTCCGGCACGCGAACTTCATGCGTCAGTTCGGCCAGGCAGGCATGGATGTTCGGCAGCGTGATGCGCTTCATGTGCGGACACAGATTGCAGGGCTGCACGAACTGGATCTGCGGAAACTGCGTGCGCAGGTTGTCAGCCATCGAACATTCGGTGATCAATGCGACGCGCTCGGGTTTCTCCTGCGCCAGCCAGCGCCCCATCGCCGAGGTCGAACCGACGAAATCGGCTTCGGCGAGCACGTCCGGCGGACATTCGGGGTGCGCGACCAGCTTCGCGTCGAAGCGTTCGCGCGCGTGTCGCGCCTGCTGGCCGGTGAAGCGTTCATGCACTTCGCAGACGCCGTTCCAGAGGATCAGTTCGACCTCGGTCTGCGTCTGCACGTGCGCACCGAGAAAACGGTCGGGCAGGAAGATGACGCGGTCGCTGTTCATGGCCTCCACCACCTGCACCGCGTTGGCCGACGTGCAGCACGCATCCGACAAAGCCTTCACTGCCGCAGTCGTGTTGACGTAGCTGACCACCGGAACGCCCGGATATCGCGCCTTCAAGGTGCGCACGTCGTCGGCCGTGATCGAACTGGCGAGCGAGCAACCGGCTTCGGGATCGGGAATCAGCACGGTGCGATCCGGCGCCAGGATCTTGGCGGTCTCGGCCATGAAGTGCACGCCGCACAACACGATGATGCGCGCATCACAATCGGCCGCGGCCTGCGCCAGCGCCAGCGAGTCTCCAGTGACGTCGGCGACGCCGTGGAAGATCTCGGGCGACTGGTAGCTGTGCGCCATGATCACGGCGCCGCGTTCGCGCTTCAGCTGGCGGATCGCATCGATCCACGGCAGGTGCAGCGGCCACTCGATGCAGGACGCGAGCGCACCGAGCTTCGCGGCGACATCGGCGTATTCGGCGTCCATGCCCTCGCGCCATGCCGGCCGGGCCAGTGCCTGGGCCTTCATGGCGTGTTCCCGGTGGTCGTCGATGCCGCAATGCGACGACGATGGCCATCGCGTGCCGATTGCGCGATGCGTGCGGCGTGGTTCAGCACGATACGCAACCCCAGCGGGAGGTCGGCCCAGTCCAGACGATCCAGCAGATTGCGTGCCGTCAGTCCGAGTTCGGTGTCGCCGGTCAATACCAGGCGACGCTGGAAGAACAAGGTATCGGCGTCTTCAAGGCGACTGGCGAGCAACAGCAGATCGGTCGCGCCGCCACGCACGGTGGCATCCGCCGGTCCGTCGCCGGCATGCATGCGGCCGTCGCGGAACAGGAAGACCCAGCGCAAGCCGAGGTCCGGCACCTCCAGTCCGAGACGCCGGTCGAACATGACGTCGAGCGAGCCGTCCGCGATCGGCTTTGCCAACGCATGTGCGACCAGCGTGTCCAGCACTCGGCACTGCAGACGTTGCGGCAGCAGTTTCAGAAACGGCGCCAGCCGCTTCGGTGGCGGCAACCAGCGCCAGCGGTCGTTGGCGGAGCGATCGCGGATGGGTGTGAGTTCGGTCATGGACGCGATGATCGGCGCCGACGCCAACGCTTCGCCTTGATCCGCATCAGACGGAAGTCCTTGCGCCTGTCGGGCTATGCCGATGACGCCAGCCATCAGCCGATCGACCCCGACCGCATCCAGATCGAGTCGCGCCGCAAGCCGGCGGGCACGCTCGCGAACTTCAATCTCTCGTCCGGGATCGCGACGAGGCATACCCGTCTCGTCCTTGGTGCGCATCGCCGCACGCACGAGGCGTTGACGCAAGGCCAACAGCACGACGAAGCTGTCGTCAATCCTATCGATACCGGACCGGATGAACCGCAACGGAGATCCGGAACCCATGCGCGCGCCCTCGCGGCGCCACGCGCCGGTGTGAGCCGGCATTGCAGCGACGCCGCTGTGGCGCCGCCTTGATTCAGGTCAGGACGTGCCGATCAGCTCGGCAGGCGACGGATCTTCGCGCCGAGCATGCCCAGCTTCTCTTCGATGCACTCGTAACCGCGATCGATGTGATACACGCGGTCGACGGTGGTGTCGCCCTTCGCGACCAGGCCGGCGAGCACGAGGCAGGCGCTGGCGCGCAGGTCGGTGGCCATGATCGGCGCACCGGTCATTTCCGGCACGCCGCGGATGATCGCGGTATTGCCTTCGACGCGGATGTCGGCGCCGAGTCGCTGCAGTTCCTGCACGTGCATGAAGCGGTTTTCGAACACCGTCTCGGTGACGATGCCGACGCCTTCGGCCACCGTGTTCATGGCGACGAACTGCGCCTGCATGTCGGTCGGGAAAGCCGGATACGGCGCAGTCGTCAGCGTGACCGCCTTCGGGCGATTGCCGCGCATGTCGAGTTCGATCGTGTCTTCGCCGACGTTGAGGTGTGCACCCGCCTGCTCGAGCTTGGCGAGCACGGCGTCGAGCGTGTTCGGACGCGTCTTCTTCAGCAGCACGCGGCCGCTGGTGATGGCGCCGGCGACCAGGAACGTACCGGTTTCGATACGGTCCGGCAGCACGTCGTAATGCGTGCCATGCAGGCGTTCGACGCCCTGGATCGTGATTGTATTCGTGCCTGCGCCCGAGACCTGCGCACCCATCGCGTTCAGGCAGTTGGCGAGGTCGACGACCTCGGGCTCCTGGGCGGCATTTTCGATGATCGTGGTGCCACTCGCGAGGGCGGCGGCCATCATGATGTTCTCGGTGCCGGTGACCGTCACCAGATCCATCACCACGCGCGCGCCCTTCAGGCGCTTGGCCTTGGCGTGGATGTAGCCGCCCTCCACGGTGATCTCGGCGCCGAGCGCTTCGAGGCCACGGATGTGCTGGTCGACCGGGCGCGAACCGATGGCGCAACCGCCCGGCAGCGACACGTGTGCTTCGCCGTAGCGCGCAACCAGCGGACCGAGCACCAGGATCGACGCACGCATCGTCTTCACCAGATCGTAAGGCGCGTGGAAGTTGTTGGTGTGCCGCGGATCGACGTGGATCTTCATGCGCTCGTCGATGATGAACTGGGCGCCCATCTGGCCGAGCAGTTCCATCGTCGTGGTCACGTCGTGCAGATGCGGCACATTGCCGATGCTGATCGACTCGTCGCACAGCAGGGTCGACGCGAGAATCGGCAGCACGGCGTTCTTGGCGCCGGAAATCCAGACTTCGCCATTGAGCGGCTCACCGCCGCCGATCACGATCTTGGCCATCGTTGCTCCTTGGATAGATTGAGCCGCGGGCTTCAGCCGCGCGAGGCTTCGTCCGGCGTCAGCGTCTTCAGGGCCAGCGCGTGGATCGCGCCGCCCATCAGGTCGCCGAGCGTCGCGTAGACCATGCGATGCCGCGCCAGCGGCAGCTTGCCGGCGAAGGACGCACTGACCACGCGCGCTTCGAAATGCACGCCGTCTTCGCCCTGCACGCTGACTTCGGCGTCGGGAAGACCTTGTTCGATCAAAGCACGGATTCGGGCGGCGTCCATGGAGCGGCGATGCGGTTTCGCGGGCGTCAGGCGGCGTTCGGACGACGCCTGCGGCTTGCGGCTAGAATGAGGGCCGCGAAGTCTAGCCGATTCCGTCCCGCGGAACGAGCACGACCGCCACCCCAGCGCCCGGGAAACAATGTGAACGCCCAACTGAAGCCGGCCACGCCGGTCATGATGCATCCGATGCTCGATCCCGACCGCCTGTCCGCCAGTGCCCGCCGCGTCTTCGAGATCGAAGCCGACGCGATCCGCGGCTTGTCCGCCCGGCTCGACGCCAGCTTCTTCCGTGCCTGCGCCCTGATGCTCGACTGCACCGGGCGCATCGTCGTGTCCGGCATGGGCAAGTCCGGGCACATCGCGAACAAGATCGCGGCCACACTCGCCAGCACCGGCACGCCGGCCTTCTTCGTGCATCCGGCCGAGGCCAGCCATGGCGATCTCGGCATGATCACCGAGAAGGATGTGGTCCTCGCACTCAGCAATTCCGGCGAAACCGATGAACTGCTCGCAATCCTGCCGCTGATCAAGCGCCAGGGCGTGCCGCTGGTGGCCATGAGCGGCAATCCGAATTCCTCGCTGGCGCGCATCGCCGACGTGCATCTCGACGTCAGCGTGCCGGTCGAAGCCTGCCCGCTGAATCTGGCACCGACCTCCAGCACCACGGCCACACTGGTGATGGGCGACGCACTCGCCATTGCCCTGCTCGAAGCCCGCGGCTTCACCGCCGACGACTTCGCACGCTCGCATCCGGCCGGCTCGCTCGGCCGCAAGCTGCTGCTGCGCATCAGCGACATCATGCACACCGGCGAACAGGTGCCGAGCATCGCCAGCGGTTCCAGCGTCTCCGACGCACTGCTGGAAATGACGCGCAAGGGTCTCGGTCTGACCGCCGTCGTCGATCGCGAACACCGCCTGCTCGGCGTGTTCACCGACGGCGACTTGCGCCGCACCCTGGACGACGCCGAAGTCGACCTGCGCGGCACCACGGTCGATGCCTTGATGACGACCCGCGCCAAGACCATCACGCCGGACAAGCTTGCCGTCGAAGCCGCACGCTTGATGGAAGACTTCAAGATCCACGCCCTGCTGGTCGTCGAAACCGATGGCACCCTGGTCGGCGCGCTGAACATTCACGACCTGTTGCGCGCCCGTGTGGTCTGACGCATGACGCCCTGGTCGCCACTGGACGGCATCCCCGAAGATATCGTCGCCCGCGCCGCACGCGTGCGACTGGCCTGCTTCGACGTCGACGGCGTCATGACCGACGGCGGCCTGTACTACAGCGATCTCGGCCATGAGTCGAAACGATTCCATGTCATGGACGGACTGGGCTTGAAGATGCTGGTCGAGTCCGGCATCCACGTTGCCGTCATCACCGCGCGCGACACGCCGGCCGTCGCGAAGCGCATGCAGGATCTCGGCATCCGTCACGTCTTCGCGGGCGTGCCGGACAAACGCGCCTGCATGCTCGACCTAGCCGCGCAACTCGGGCTCGGCATCGAGGACGTCGCCCACGTCGGCGACGACTTCCCGGATCTCGGTTTGCTCGGCACGGTCGGTTTCGCGATCGCCGTCGCGAACGCGCACCCGGTCATCACCCATGTCGCGCACTGGCGGACACAGCGCAACGGCGGCCACGGCGCCGTGCGCGAGGTCTGCGAACTGCTGCTCGCCGCCCAAGGAAAACTCGGCGGCGCCATCCAACGGTTCCGCGGATGAGCCGGCTGCAGATGTTCGTCGCCCTGGTGCTCGCCCTCATCGCCGCGGCGACCGGATGGATGTTGTTCCGCGACTTCAAGCAGGCGCGCCCGGACCGCTTTTCCGGCCCGTCGCGCCCCAGCTACGAATTGATCGACTTCGAACTCAACGCCTTCGACGAGCAAGGCAGGATCGCGTTCCGCGCAAAGGCACCGCGCCTGCTGCACGACGAACGCGTGAAAGGCATGGCGGTGACGACGCCGGTGTTCCACCTGTTCGGCGACAACGGGCAACGCTGGATCGCACAAAGCGCGACGGCGTGGATCGACACCGTGGCCAAGCGCATCGACCTCGATACCGACGTCGCGATCGAGCGCGAGACCGAGGTCGCAGCCGATGCCTGGTCACTGACCACCGAGCGTCTCGTCGCCCATACCGGAACACGTCTGATCGAGACCGATCGCGATGTCGAAGTGCTGCAGCCGGGCTCTATACTGCGCGGCCGCGGTCTATCGGCCGATCTCAACGCAAAAACCTTCGAACTCAAGGCGGACGTGCATGGTCAATTTGCCCCGAAGCGCTAGTGCGCTTGTCGTCATCGCGTCGCTGTCTTCACCCGCGTTCGCGGCCAAGACCGATCGCGAACAGCCGATGCAGGTCGGCGCGAACCAGTCGCAGACCAGCGAAAAGACCGGCATCACGGTGCTCAGCGGCGACGTGCGCATCGACCAGGGCTCGCTGATGATCCGTGCCGACCGGGGTGAATTCGAGCAGAAGGAAGGCGAAGTGAACCGCGTCGTGCTCGACGGCGCGCCGGTGCACCTGGAACAGGACATCGACAACCAGGGACGCCTGAAGGCGGATGCGAAGCGCATCGAGTACCTGTTGTCCGAACAGAAGGTCGTGATGACCGGCGGTGTGCGCATCGAACGTCCGCGTGGCGTGCTCACCGGCGAGCGCGTGGTCTATCACCTCGACAGCGGCGAGATGGAAGCCGGCGAACCCGGCGGCCGCGTCAACATGACCATCGCGCCGAAACCGAAAGCGGCCAAACCCGCGACCGAAGCACCGAAGTCCTGATGCTCAGCGCACGACACCTGAAGAAACGCTACAAGGACCGGGAAGTCGTCTCCGACTTCTCGCTCAACGTCGCGCCCGGCGAGTGCGTCGGCCTGCTCGGCCCGAACGGCGCCGGCAAGACCACCTGTTTCTACATGATCGTCGGCCTGATCGGTGCCGACGCTGGCGCCATCCTGCTCGACGACACCGACCTCAGCACGATGCCGATGCACGAACGCGCACGCCGCGGCGTCGGTTACCTGCCACAGGAGCCGTCGGTGTTCCGCACGCTCAGCGTCGAGGACAACCTGCTGGCCGTGCTCGAACTGCGTCCCGGCTTGAACCGCAAGCAGCAGCGCGACGAAATGGAAGCCCTGCTTGCCGATCTACAGATCGCTCACGTGCGCAAGCAGAAAGGCCAGAGCCTCTCGGGCGGCGAACGCCGCCGCGTCGAGATCGCGCGCGCGCTCGCCGCGAAGCCGCGTTTCATGCTGCTCGACGAACCCTTCGCCGGCGTCGACCCGATCTCCGTCGCCGAAATCCAGCGCATCGTCGCGCACCTGAAAGACCGCGGTATCGGCGTACTGATCACCGACCACAACGTCCGCGAAACCCTCGGCATCTGCGACCGCGCCTACATCCTGCACGCCGGCACTGTGCTGGCCGAAGGCAAACCCGCGGCCATCCTCGCCAACCAGCGGGTGCGAGACGTGTACCTGGGTGAGAAGTTCACGATTTGACCGCGACAGGCGGTGTCAGGGCGCTTGGCGAAATCCGCGGAGTGCGTAGAATCGACTGGAACGAATCTTGCTTCCAGGCCGCACGGAGGGCCGCCCCAGCGTGGTCAAAGCCGCTCTCCAGATCGGACTGAGCCAGAGCCTGAAGCTGACGCCACAGCTGACGCAGGCGATCAAGCTGCTGGCCATGTCGACGCTGGAACTCGAGCTGGAAGTCACCAGCCTGCTCGAATCCAACCCGGTGCTGGAGCGCGAGGAAGACCTGCCGGGCGACGAATTCGGCGATGAACCCGCGCCGAGCGACGATCGTGAATCCGAGCCCGAGGACGGCATCGACGACAGCCTCGACCTGCGTGATTTCGAGGAATTCGGCGACTGGAACGAACCCTCCGGTTCGACATCGAACTTCGACGGTGACGACGGCGAACGCGAACGTGCCGCCGATGCGCCCGATCTGCGCGCCGAACTGGCCTGGCAGATGGCACTGCGGCCGCTGTCCGAACGCGACCGCGCCATCGCCGCCGCACTTGTCGACGCCATCGACGACGACGGCTATCTGCGCGAGAACGATGCCGCGATCCTGCTGGCATTGCCGGCGGATTGGCAGGTCACGACCGATGAAGTCGCGGTCGTGCGCACCCTGCTCCAGCAATGCGATCCGCCGGGCGTCGGTGCACGCGACCTGCGCGAATGCCTGCT
>JAKJFE010000239.1 GCA_022705045.1 Pseudomonadota bacterium
GAACGCGGCCAGCAACACGATGGGTACACCGCTGACGGCGACGCCGTTCTTCCAGGATGTGCCCAATGTGGCCTTGGCGCCGGTCACGATCACGAGCGTCGGCGGTTCGCAGCCACACACGAACTTCCAGCCCTACCTGTGCGTGAACTTCATCATTTCGTTGTTCGGCATCTTCCCGAGCCCAACCTGAGGAAACGAGCATGGACCCGTTTGTCGCAGAAATCAGGATTTTCCCGTTCAACTTCGCGCCGCGTGGCTGGGCGTGGTGCGATGGGCAGCTGCTGCCGCTGTCACAGAACACGGCGCTGTTCTCATTGCTGGGTACGACCTACGGTGGCAATGGCAAGAGCAATTTCGCACTGCCTGATCTGCAGGGGCGCGCGCCGATGCATCCAGGGCAGGGTCCGGGCCTGTCGTTGCACGATCTCGGCGAAACCGGCGGCAGCGAAACCGTGAGCCTGCTGGAGTCCGAGATTCCGTCGCATGCCCACACGTTCATGACGCGCAATGACATCGGTGAAGACCGCATTGTCGCGAGCACCGAATCCCTGGCGCGCTCGACGGGTGGTTTGCTGTACGCCACGCCGGGCGCCATGGTTCCGATGTCGGATCTGGCGTTGCCGCCCGCCGGCGGCGACCAGCCGCACAACAACATGATGCCGTACCTGACCTTCTACTTCTGCATCGCGCTGCAAGGCGTGTTCCCGCCGCGCACCTGAGGACAAGTTCCATGCAACGTCGATCGTTCCTGAGAAATGCCGCTTGCGTCGGCGCCTGCGCCAGCCTGTTCTCGCCGCTTCGCGACGCGTTCGCCGGCGAGATCGCTGCGCCCGGCCAAGTCGAGTTGAAGTTCGAGAAACTGGCCGCGGCCGATGGGTCGGCCGCATCGCCGGTGTTGCAGGTGCGGGCCGCGCCGCAGCAGTTTGCGAACTGCGAGGACGCATTGCGCGTTCGCGCCTGGTTTGCTGCGGACCGCGGTGCGACGGCCTTCGATCTGGCCTCGTTCGGTCGCCACGGCGCCAGCCAGCGTCTGCGTTTCTCGACCGATGCGCGTCGCCTGATCGGTTTCGAGCTCGGGCAAGGCCGTCACTTCGACGACTGCACGACCGTCTCCGCCTGTCGCGTCGACGACGCGCAAGCCACGACGCTGACACCCGGCGCGTATCGATTGTCGCTGATGCGCGACGGCCAGCCGCTGGCCGCGGTCGATCTCGACGTGAGCGCTGCTGCCGCGTGAGCGCGGCGGCACTCGCAGCGGCGCTGGCTGCCGTGGGCGATGCGCTGGCAGAGCCCGGGGCAACATGGCGATTGCGCGAGGAAACGGACGCCGACCGGGAATTCGTCGACGCCGTCTACATCGCGATCCGCTGGGACGAACTCGCCGCGATCCCGTGGCCAGACACCGCGAAGCGCGATTTCCTGCGTGACCAGTCGCGTCTGCAGGCCGATCACTATCGACGCAATTATCCGGGTGCCGCACTGTGTGTCGTCGAACGCGACGGCGTTCCGGTCGGCCGCTTCTATCTCTACGCATCGCCCAGTGAATTCCGGTTGATGGACATCGCCCTCGTGCCCGAGTGGCGCGGTCGCGGCCATGGCGGCCGCATGCTGCGTGGCCTGATGGATGCGGCGCGTGGCGAGGGCAGGCAGATCACGCTGCATGTCGAACCGAACAATCCGGCGCAGCGGCTGTATGCGCGCCTGGGTTTCAGCCTGATCGAGGATCGCGGCGTCTATCACTTTCTCGGCTGGCAACCGATCGGCGAGCCGATGGAGGCCACACACCGCTGAGTTGCAGAACCAGTTTCCGACCACCGCCGGGGGGCGTGGTCTGTCCCACGGGTCGCCACGCGCGATCCATGTTGTTCAACCAAGGAGAGAGAACATGGCAGATCCCCAGACCGTCCCGCTCAGCATCGTCAGCAGTGCCGCGATGAACAGCTTCGGTGCATACGCCACCATCGCAGTCGGCAGCAAGGTGCTCAACCAGAACGTCGCGTCGAACAACCCGAGCTACTGGTTCGTGGTGCTCGACCGCAGCAACCTCAACGTCGTGTCAAACCAGCTGCAGTCGGCGCCGGACCAGGTGCCGAGCCTCGGCGGCTACAACGACACCAACCACATCCTGATCGTCGCCACGCTCGGGCTTGGGCTCGACCGCCAGCCGCAGGGTGCAT
>JAKJFE010000240.1 GCA_022705045.1 Pseudomonadota bacterium
GAGGCGGGCGAAGACACCAAGATCATCGCGGTGCCGGTCGACAAGGTCTTCCCGGCCTACTCCAAGGTCGCCACGGTGCAGGACCTGCCCGAGCACACGCTGGATCGCATCCAGCACTTCTTCGAGCACTACAAGGATCTCGAGAAGGGCAAGTGGGTGAAGGTGGAAGGCTGGGAAGGCCCGGAAGCGGCGCGCGCCGAGATCATGGCCTCGATCGCCAGCTACCAGGCGGCCCCGGACAAACCGCACTTCTGATCCCGGCTTGCGAAGCCCGCGGCGATGGCTCCATCATCGCCGCATGGCCCAGGCATTCATGAGTGGCGGCAGTCCTCCGACCATCGGCGTGAACCACCGCCGTCGTGCGGTCTACACGGCACTGACCGACGTGCTGAACGACGCCAATCGCGTCCATGACCTTTTCAGCTACTGCGAAGCCTTCTGCACGGTCGAGCCGAAATTCCTGGTCAACCGTTTCCTGTTGCATGCCGAACAGCGCAAACTGATCGACGACCGCGAACGCCATCGCATCGCCAAGGCCATGTATTTCGCGATGGCGCGGCCTTACGACGCGTTGTCACGCTATCCGGCCCATCTCGTCGGCATGGAAGAAGAGCCGCAGGTCGAGGAAGCGCATCCGATTCCGGCCGAGATCAGCGCCTTCGCCGATTTCGGCCTGCATTCGGTGCCGGATTCGGCCATCGTCACGCCGCGCGAATCGACCCCGGCCGCGCACAAGGTGTTCCAGACCGTGATGGCGCACCTCGCCACCGAATTGTTCCGCAGTTTCGGCCATCGTGTCGGCCGCATCGCCTTCGCGCTCAGCGCCGCGCGCACACAGGTTGGTGCCGGTGAAGACGTGTTGTCGATGCTGATCGACTGGATCGACGGCGACCTGCACGAGGACGCGATTCCCGATCATCTGGCACTGGCCGAAATGCGCACCGCGCTGCGTGTGTTCTATCTCGCCTCGACGAATCTGGCTGGCCGCACCGCATCGGCACGCACACTCGCACAGGCCTTGCGTCTGGCCGGGAGCCTGCGCGAGGCACAGGTTTTTCCGCCGCGGTTGCTGGTCTGACGGCGATCTTTAGCCCCGTTCCAGCAGCTTTCTCAGTTCGATGATCGATGCGTTCGCGCGAGCGATGTAGTTGGCCATCACCAGCGAATGATTGGCGAAGAAGCCGTAGGGCGAACCGTTGAGGATGACCGGGCTGCCGAGCGGTTCCTGCGTGGCTTCGAGCTCGGCGATGATCTGGCGCAGCGTCACCGTCGCGTTCTTGTCCTTCAGCACTTCGGCGAAGTCGTGTTCGATCGCCTTGAGGAAATGCACCAGCGCGAAGCAGCTTCCGCGCGCCTCGTAGAACACGTCGTCGATGTCGCGCCAGGCGGTGCGGATTTCGCGCGGCGCGGCGTTCGGTTTCGACTGGCGTGCGGCCGGATCGTTGGCGAGGTCGGTGCCCTGACGCGTCGGGCCGACGGCGGCCGACAGGCGTTGCGACAGACTGCCGAGGCGCGCCTCGACCATGCCGAGATAGGCGGCGAGGTTGTCGGCGCGGGCGTAGAACTGCGCGTCGTTGGCATCGCCGTCGCCGAGGCGGGTGCGATACGCGTCGATGCGCTCGATCGCGGCGCGGTACTGGCTTTCGGTCGACGGCAGCAGCCAGCGATCGTTGGTGGTCGAGAACAGTGGCTGTGCCTCGGCCAGGTCCTTGTCCTCGATCGATTGCGTCAGCGAACGCGAGAAGTCGCGACGCAGCGCCAGCGCCAGGTCGCGGCTCTGCTCGATGACGCCGAACTCCCAGTTCGGCATGTCGTCGAGAAACAGGCTCGGCGGGGTCACGTCGTTCGACAGATAGCCGCCGTTCTTGTCGAGCAGCAGTTCGCCGACCCGGGCCAGCGTGGCCGTGGTGGCGACGCCGACCACCAGCGCGCCGGACCCGTTGCGTGCCTTGGCCTGGACCAATGGATCGAAGGCTGCCGGCGGCGTGCTCCAGCGCCACATCAACACCGCGAACACCGTCGCGACCAGCACCAGCAGGGCCAACAGACCGCGCCAGAACCAGCGTCGCCGCTTCGGTGCGGCAGGCAGGACTTCGGCGGCAGACGCGTCGGGCGGCAAGGGTTCCATGGCGATGTCCGGTGAAGTGACGGCCTAGTCT
>JAKJFE010000109.1 GCA_022705045.1 Pseudomonadota bacterium
GGCTATGGCCGCGCCTACTTCTCCTGCACCTCGGCCCATACCTGCACCGGCGACGGCAACGCCATGGCGCTGCGCGCCGGGCTGCCCTTGCAGGACATGGAATTCGTGCAGTTCCATCCGACCGGCATCTACGGCGCCGGCTGCCTGATCACCGAAGGCGTGCGTGGCGAAGGCGGTTACCTGACCAATTCCAAAGGCGAGCGCTTCATGGAGCGTTATGCGCCGAGCGTGAAGGATCTGGCGCCGCGCGACATGGTCAGCCGCTGCATGACCATGGAGATTCGCGAAGGCCGCGGTGTCGGCGCGGAATCCGACCACATCCATCTGCATCTCGAACACCTTGGCGCCTCGACCATTCACGAGAAGCTGCCCGGCATCGCCGAATCGGCCCGCATCTTCGCCGGCGTCGACGTGACCAAGGAACCCATCCCAGTCATCCCGACCGTGCACTACAACATGGGTGGCATCCCGACCAACTATCACGGCGAAGTCGTGACCAAGCAGGGCGACAACCCGGACGCGGTCGTGCCCGGCCTGTTCGCGATCGGCGAAGCGGCGTGCGTCTCGGTGCATGGCGCGAACCGCCTCGGTTCGAACTCGCTGCTCGACCTGGTCGTGTTCGGCCGTGCCGTCGCGAATCGCTGCGGCGACGTGGTCAAGGCCGGCAGTCCGCACAAGGAACTGCCGGGTGATGCACTCGATGCGTCGCTGTCGAACTTCGACCGCCTGCGTCATGCCAATGGCGGCACGCCGACCGCCGACATTCGCATGAACATGCAGCGTACGATGCAGCGCGACGCGGCGGTCTTCCGCACCGGCGAGTCGCTGAAGAACGGCTGCAACAAGATGAGCGAAGTGTTCGCTTCGTTCGCCGACGTGAAAGTGACCGACCGCTCGATGGTCTGGAATTCGGACCTGGTCGAGACGCTGGAGCTGCAGAATTTGCTCGGTCAGGCGGTGGCCACGATCTTCTCGGCTGAACATCGCACCGAGAGCCGTGGCGCGCATGCCCGCGAGGACTTCGCGACCCGCGACGACGCCAACTGGATGAAGCACACCCTGGTCAATGTCAGCGAACAGGGCGTCTGCAGTTTCGACTACCGTCCGGTGCACATGCAGACTCTTGGCGGCGTCGATCCGATCCCGCCGAAAGAACGCAAGTACTGAGGCCGCGATGGCGCGTCCCGGCGGCCTCATCGCGTGGCAGTGGGCGACTTACGATCGCAATCATCGCGATCGTCTGAATCTCGTGCTGCATTTCGTCGCGGTGCCGGCCTTCATCGCGGGCGTGCTCTCGAGTGTCCGCTTCCTGACGCTCGGCCTGTTCGTGCAGGCCGCGGTCATGCTCGGATTCGCCGCGGTCGCGTTCATCGTGCAAGGCCTCGGCCACAAGCGCGAGGCCGAAGCGCCGATTCCGTTTGAAGGTCCGCTCGACGTGATCGGTCGCATCTTCGTCGAGCAGTTCATCACCTTTCCCCGTTTCGTATTCACCGGTGGCTGGGCGCGCAATCTCGCCGGCCAGCACACCGATCAGCACTGAGGTCCGCCATGGCCGAATTCTCGCTTCCCAAGAACTCCAAGGTCACCGCCGGCAAGCACCACGCCGCGAAAGCGGGGGCCAAGCAGGTACGCCGCTTCAAGGTCTACCGCTGGAGCCCGGACGACGGCGCGAACCCGCGCACCGACACCTATGAAGTCGACGTCGGCAACTGCGGCCCGATGGTTCTCGACGCCCTCATCAAGATCAAGAACGAGATCGATCCGACGCTGACTTTCCGCCGTTCCTGCCGCGAGGGCATCTGCGGTTCCTGCGCGATGAACATCGATGGGACGAACACGCTGGCCTGCACCAAGTCGATCGACGAATGTGGTTCGGGCGAGGTGAAGATCTACCCGCTGCCGCACATGCCGGTGATCAAGGATCTGGTGCCCGATCTGACGCACTTCTACGCGCAGTACGCCTCGATCCGTCCGTGGATCCGCACCCAGAGCGCACCGCCTCCGGATGCCGAACGCCTGCAGTCGAAGGAAGACCGCGCCAAGCTCGATGGTCTTTACGAGTGCATCCTCTGCGCCTGCTGCTCGACCTCGTGCCCGAGCTACTGGTGGAACGGCGACCGTTACCTCGGTCCGGCCATCCTGCTGCAGGCCTATCGCTGGATCATCGATTCGCGCGATGAGGACACCGGCGATCGTCTCGACCACCTCGAGGATCCGTTCCGCCTGTATCGTTGCCACACCATCATGAACTGCGCGAAGACCTGCCCGAAGGGCTTGAACCCGGCCAAGGCGATCGCGGAGATCAAGAAGCTGATGGTGGCGCGTCGCACGCTCTGACCTCGCCATCGTGGTCGACGAGATCCGCCTGAAGCGCATGCGCTGGCATTGCCGGCGCGGTACGCGCGAGCTCGATCGCCTGCTTGAACGCTGGCTGGACGAGCACGCGGATTCGGCCGATGAAGCCGAACTGGCCCGCTTCGAAGCCGTGCTCGCCTGCGAAGACCGCGAGCTCCAGCGTTGGATCCTCGGATACTACGACTGCGAACGCGACGACCTGAAGGCGCTCATCGATGAGATCCGCGCCAAACCTCTCGTTTGAGCCGCGTCGCTCGCGCCTCGCGTTGGTGCTGACGTTGCTGATCGGACTGCTCGCGGCAGGCGCGGTCTACGCGAGCGGCATGCCGGTGGGTCCGAAAATCGGACTCGCCGCGTTCATCGCGATCGCGCTGGCGCTGGCCGTGCGAACGCTTGCCGCGACTTCGCTTCCGCGCTGCACTCGCCAAGCCGAGGGCCGCTGGTCCATCGCCTTCGCGGGTAGCGAACAGAGCGCGACACTGGAACGCAGCCATGATCTTGGCTTCCTGATCGCGCTGCATTTCCGAACCGACAGCGGCCAGCGCATCGACCTCGCGCTCTGGCCCGATTCGATCCCGCCGGATACGCGTCGGCAATTGCGGGTCTGGCTGGGTCGAACCGCGCGCTATTGAGCGTTCACGTCGCACCGCTACACTGCCGGCCTGCCACCAAGCGTCCGCATGTTCCGACCTCTCGAACTGTTCATCGGCCTGCGCTACACGCGCGCCAAACGCCGGAACCACTTCATTTCCTTCATATCGATGGTGTCGATGCTCGGCATCGCGCTCGGCGTGACGGCGTTGATCACGGTGATTTCGGTGATGAACGGTTTCGAGGGCGAGTTGCGAGCGCGCATCCTCGGCATGGTGTCGCATGCGACGGTCGCCGGCGTCGGTGATGGGCTGGCAAAGTGGGAGACCGCAATCACCACCGCGAAGACGGTGCCGCACGTGATCGGCGCCGCGCCCTACATCGAGCGCGAGGCCATGCTGCAGGGCGGACGCGTCAGCGGCGCCATCCTGCGTGGTGTCGATCCGACCATGGAGCGCGAAGTCAGCGAGATCGCCGACCGTGTCGTCGAAGGTTCCTGGGGCGCGTTGAAGCCCGGTGAATACGGCATCCTGCTGGGGCGCGAACTAGCCTTGTGGGCCGGCGCCGAACTCGGTGGCGACGTGCTCGTCTATGCACCGCAAGTGCGTGCGACGCCGGCCGGCGTGTTGCCGCAGATGCGGCGGTTCAAGGTCGTCGGCATCTTCGAAGCCGGCATGCAGGAATACGACCGCGGCATGGCCGTGATCCATGTCGCCGACGCCGCGAAGCTGTTCCGCATGGGTGACAAGGTCACCGGCGTGCGCCTCAAGCTCGACGACATGTTCCAGGCCAAGAAAGTTGCCGCCGACCTCGCCGACGAACTCGGCGGCTTCTACCGCGTGCGCGACTGGACGCGCGAGCACGCCAATTTCTTCCGCGCCGTGCAGACCGAGAAGACGGTGATGTTCATCATCCTCTCGCTGATCGTCGCCGTCGCCGCCTTCAATCTGGTGTCGTCCTTGGTCATGCTGGTGACCGACAAGCAGAGCGACATCGCGATCCTGCGCACGCTCGGCCTCAGCCCGCGTTCGGTGATGGGCGTCTTCGTCGTGCAGGGCACGATCATCGGCCTGGTCGGCATCGTCCTCGGCACCATTGGTGGCGTGTTGCTGGCCGACAACGTGACCAACGTGATGCATTTTCTCGAATCGATCTTCGGTTTCGAACTGATGCCGGCCGATATCTACTACATCAGCGATCTGCCTTCCGATTTGCGCTGGGATGACGTCACGACCATTGTCGGTCTGGCCTTCGTCCTGTGTCTGATTGCGACCCTGTATCCCGCCTGGCGCGCCGCGCGCACGCATCCGGTCGAGGCCCTGCGCTACGAATGAATACGACCGCCGACATCGTGCTCGCCGCCCGTGGCGTGTCGAAGACCTATCGCGAAACCCGCGTCGAGACACCGGTGTTCTCCGACATCGACTTCGCGGTGCGTGCCGGTGAAGCCATCGCCATCATGGGTGCTTCCGGCGCCGGCAAGAGCACGCTGCTGCATCTGCTCGGCGGACTGGACGTACCGGATCGCGGCGAGATCACCGTAGCGGGCCAACAGATGTCGGCCTTGAGCGATACCGCACGCGGACGTCTGCGCAACGAGGCACTCGGCTTCGTCTATCAGTTCCATCACTTGCTGCCGGAATTCACTGCACTCGAAAACGTCGCGATGCCGCTGCTGATCCGCGGACAGTCCGTGGCGCAGGCGCGTGCAGCGGCGGCGAGCATCCTCGAACGCGTCGGGCTCGGCGCACGCGTCGATCACAAGCCCGGCGAACTTTCCGGCGGCGAGCGCCAGCGTGCCGCGATCGCGCGCGCTCTGGTCACGCAGCCGAAATGCGTACTGGCCGACGAACCCACCGGCAACCTCGATGCCGGCAATGCCGACGGAATCTGCAGCATGTTGCTGGCGTTGAAGCGCGATCTCGGCACGGCCATCGTCATCGTCACGCATTCGCAGGAACTCGCCTCGCGCATGGATCGCGTGCTGGAACTGCGCGGCGGCCAGCTCGTCGCACGCTGAGGCACCGATGCCACGACTGGCCAAGCTCGCCATCGTCCTGTTGGCGGGCGGCCTGTGGTTCGGCTTCAACGCTCGAGAAGCGATGCAGGCGCGCCTGCCGGCAGAACGCGACGGACAGGACGTGGCTGCGCGCATCGAAGTGATCGGCCTGCCGGAATCCGGTGAACGCCAGACACGCTTCCAGGCGCGCGTCGTCGATTCGGGCGTCTTGGCTGCGGGTGCGAAGCTGCGTTTGAGTTGGTATGCGCCGATGCCGGTATTGCAACCGGGCGACCGTATCGACGCGACGCTGCGTCTGCGCCGGCCGCGCGGTTTCATGAATCCCGGCGGTTTCGATGCGGAGCGACAGGCCCTGGTCGACCGCATCGCTGCAGTGGGGTATGTGCGTACCGGACAGGTACTCGAAGGGCAGGGCAGCGGGGCGATCGATCGGCTGCGTGCACGTATCGCGGCGCGCATCGATGCGCGCGTTCATGATCCGGTGATCGCCGCCTTGCTGCGGGCCCTGGCCATCGGCGACGTGCGTGGCCTGCGTGATGATCACTGGGACACGCTGCGTGCCTCGGGTACCGGGCATTTGGTCGCGATCTCGGGCCTGCACGTCGGTCTGGTCGCCGCCTTCGGCGCATGGTGGTTCACGCTGGTCTATCGGATGTTTCCGCGACTCGGGTTGCGCTGGCCGCGGCCGCAGGCCATGGCCGTGGGTGCGTTGATCACGGCGAGTGCCTATGCCGCATTGGCCGGCCTCGGTGTGCCGGTCTTGCGTACTTTGCTGATGATCGCCGTGGCGCTGCTGGCGACCTTGCTGCGTCGGTCGATCCGCGGCGTCGACGCGTTGCTGCTGGCCGCATTGGTCGTCTTCGCCATCGATCCCTTGTCGTTGCTGGGCGCCGGTTTCTGGCTCAGTTTCGTCGGTGTTGCGTTCCTCGTGTGGGCGATGACCGGCTCGGAAGCGAGCTTCGGCGGCCTGTGGCGGGCCCAGATCGCGATGAGTGTCGGCCTGTTGCCGATCGGTGCGTGGTGGTTCGCGCAGACCAGCATCGTCGGTTTCGTCGCGAACCTGGTGGCGGTGCCATGGATCACCTTCGTCATCGTGCCAGTGCTGTTGCTGGCTATGGGCGTCGATGCGATCAGTGGCTGGTCGGGCCTGTTCGTGTTGCCGGCGAAGTTGCTGGCGCCGTTGTGGTGGGCGTTGTCGGAGGCAGCACGATCACCGCTGGCGGAATGGCATTTCGCGCAGTTCGGCGGATGGGCACTGGTCTTGGCGTTGATCGGCGCCGCTTGGGCCCTGTTGCCGCGCGGCGTGCCGATGCGCTGGGCAGGTCTGGTGCTGATGCTGCCGCTGCTGTGGCCGGCACGGATGCCGCTGCGGGAGGGCGAGTTCGAACTGACCGTGTTCGATGTCGGCCAGGGCTTATCGGTGCTGGTGCGAACCCGCGATCACAGCCTGCTGTACGACACCGGTGCGCGCTGGTCCGAAGACCGCGATGTCGGCGATGCCGTGGTCGTGCCGAGCCTGCACGCGCTCGGCGTACGCGAGCTCGACCGATTGATGATCAGCCACCTCGACGACGATCACGCCGGCGGCCGCGACTCGGTGCTGCAGGCGTTTCCGGATGCCGCCCAAAGTGTCGGCAACGACGCCGACCCGGCACCGCGTTGCGAAGCCGGGCAACAGTGGACCTGGGACGGCGTGGACTTCACCGTGCTGCATCCGCCGCAGCACTTCCCGGATCTCGACAACGACAACTCCTGCGTGCTGCGCATCGGATCGAGCAATGGCAGCGCCTTGCTGCCCGGTGATATCGGTGCACTGATCGAGCAGCGTCTGGTGCGCGAACAGCGCTCGGCCATCGACGTCGATGTCGTGGTTGCCGCACATCACGGCAGCAAGCATTCGTCATCCGCGGAATTCGTGACCGCGACGTCGGCCGAAACCGTCGTGTTCGCACGCGGCTGGCGCAATCGATTCGGACACCCTGCGCCCGAGATCGCGGCCCGCTGGCAGGAATCCGGCGCAGCCGTGGCTGATACGGCCGCGCAAGGGGCGATTCGCGTGACATTTTCGACGCACGGGCCGGTGCTGGATGCGGAGCGCGACCGCAGTACCGTGTTCTGGCGCGAACACGGCAGCGATCAACCGGCATCGGCCACGCGGTAACCGCGTTCGGCACTGCTAGAATCCGCGCGTTTTGGACTTCGGGAGCAGGGCGCGTGTGGGAACTTCTGGCGGCAGGTGGCAAGGCGATGATCCCGATCGGGATCGCGGCGGTGTTGACGTTGGGCATCGTGCTGGAGCGATTCTGGTCGCTGCGCCGCAAGGAAATCCTGCCGCCGAACCTGCCGGGCGAAGTGCGCAACTGGGCCCAGCATCGCCGTCTCGATGACGAGCACCTGAAGGCACTGGCCGACAACTCGCCGCTCGGTGCGGTGTTCGCGGCCGCACTGCGTGCGCGTCACCTCGGACGCGAGGCCATCAAGGAACGAGTCGAAGACGCCGGTCGCCATGTCATGCACGACATGGAGAAATTCCTGAACACGCTCGGCACGATCGCGCTGATCTCGCCGCTGCTCGGCCTGCTCGGCACCGTCATCGGCATGATCCGCATGTTCCTCTCGATCCTGAATTCCGGCATCGGCGACGCCAACCAGATGGCCGGCGGCATCGGCGAGGCCCTGGTCTGCACCGCGGCCGGCCTGTGCGTGGCGATCCCTGCCTACATTTTCCACCGCCACCTGCGCGCCAAGGTCGCCGGGCTCGGCATCGAACTGGAGAAGGAAGTGGTCGCGCTGATCGACGTCATCGAAGCCGAAGTGCCGGTGCAGGTCGCCGCCGCACGGAGAGCCGCGAAGTGAGGATCGCGCGGTCCAGTTCGGCCAACGACGAATTCGAGATCAACGTCATCTCGCTGATCGACGTGATGCTGACGTTGTTGATGTTTTTCGTGATGACGGCCACCTTCGAACATCGCTCGCTGATGAAAGTCGCGTTGCCCGAGGCCGACACCAAGGAAACCGCGGCCGCACAAAAGGCCCTGGAAATCCTCGTCGATCGCGACGGCCGCTTCTTCATCGGTGCCAACGAGGTGATCAATCCGAGCCTGGCGACGCTGAAGGAAGCGATCCAGCAGGAGGCCGGCGAGGATCGCGAACGCCCGGTCACGTTGCGCGCCGACGGCCGTACGCCGCACCAGGCCGTGGTTACGGCGATGGATGCACTTGGCCAACTCGGTTTCGCGCGCCTGTCGATCGCGACCGTGCCGGCCAAGGCCGACGCCGAGTAAGCGATGGACGCGGCCGCCACGCCCGCGCGCATCGGCACGATGGCGCTGTATCGCCGCCTGCTCGGCTTCTCGAAGGCGTATTGGCCGATCGCGCTGGTCGCACTCGCCGGCATGCTGATGGAAGCGGCGGCCGCAGGTGCCTTCACCTGGCTGATGCAGCCGCTGATCGACGGCACCTTCGTGAACCACGACACCCGGGTCGTGCGCTGGTTGCCGGCCGTCATCGTCGCGATCTTCGTGTTGCGCGGCATCGCCACCTTCACCGCCGACGTTGCAATGGCGCGCATCGGTCGCGGCGTGGTCCGCGACATGCGCGACCGCCTGATCGAAAAGTCGCTGCGCATGCCGTCCGGCTGGTTCGATCGCGAGGCACCGGCGGCGCAGATCTCGCGCCTGACCTACAACACCGAACAGCTGGCCTACGCGGCGGCGGAAGCGGTCAAGATCGTGCTGACCGACGCGCTGACCATCCTGTTCCTGCTCGGGGTGATGTTGCACAACAGCGTCAAGCTGACCGTGACGATGTTCTTCATGGTGCCCTTGATCGCGCTGATCGTGGGCACGGTCGGCAAGCGTTACCGGCGCATCAACACCACGTTGCAGGATGCCTTCGCGCAGTTCTCGCATCGTGCCGAGCAGGCGTTGGCCGGGCAGGAAGCGATCAAGATCTATGGCGCGCAGCCGGTCGAACGGGCGCGCATCGCCGAACTGGCGCAGCGCAACTACCGGCTCAATCTCAAGGTCATCGCGACCCAGGCGATGAGTTCGTCGCTGGTGCAGCTGCTCGCTGCCTGCGCGCTCGCGGCCATCGTCTACGTCGCCGGGCGCGAGGCGGTGCGTGACGGCATGACCGCCGGCAGCTTCATGGCCCTGGTCAGCGCGATGATGGCGATGCTGCCGTCTCTGAAGAAGATCACCAATGTGCAGAGCATGATCCAGCGCGGCATCGCCGCATCGGAATCGGTCTTTGCGGTGCTCGATGCCGAGGCGGAGCGCGACGACGGCCAGACCCGCATCGAGCGCGCACGCGGCGAGCTGCAGTTCGAGGACGTGACGTTCGCCTACGCCGGCGGCAAGGGCTGGGCTTTGGATGGCGTGAGATTCCGGGTCGCGCCCGGAACGACGACCGCCATCGTCGGCCGTTCGGGCAGCGGCAAAAGCACGCTGGCGAAATTGCTGCCGCGTTTCTACGAACCCGGATCGGGCCGCATCCTGCTCGATGGCGTGGCACTGGCGGACTATCGATTGGCGGACCTGCGTCGCCAGATCGCCGTGGTCAGCCAGAACGTGGTCCTGTTCGACGACAGCATCGCCGCGAACATCGCCTTCGGGGAACTGGCCGGCGCGTCGCGCGACGCGGTCGAGGCTGCCGCCCGGGCCGCGAACGCGCTGGAATTCATCGAGAAGCTGCCGCAGGGGTTCGATACCCGCATCGGCGATCGCGGCGTGTTGCTGTCCGGTGGCCAGCGCCAGCGCATCGCGATCGCGCGCGCCATCCTGAAGAACGCGCCGATCCTGATCCTCGACGAGGCGACCTCGGCGCTCGACACCGAAAGCGAACGCCTGATCCAGGAGGCGCTGGACCGCATCCTGGCCGAGCGCACCGCCATCGTCATCGCGCACCGATTGTCGACCATCGAACACGCCGATCAGGTCGTCGTGCTGGATGCCGGCCGCGTCGTCGAAACCGGCACCCATGCCGAACTGATCGCCCGCGATGGCGCCTACGCGCGCCTGCATCGCCTGCAATTTCGCGACAGCGAGGACGCGGGATGAGCGCGCGCGCGCGCCTCGAGGCACGGCTCAACCGCATCTGGTACGAGGGCGAAGCGGTACCGTTGTGGGCCGATCTGGGCGAACGGATCTATCGCAGCCTGCTCGGACTGCGCCGCTGGGCCTATGCCCTCGGACTGCGCCGTTCGACCCGTGTTTCGGTGCCGGTGCTGATCGTCGGCAATCTCACCGTCGGCGGCACCGGCAAGACGCCGCTGGTCGCCTGGCTCGCGAACGAG
>JAKJFE010000007.1 GCA_022705045.1 Pseudomonadota bacterium
GCCTGGTCGCGATCACGCCCGCATCGGGCACCGCCGGTCCGATCGGCGCCCTCGCGATCGGTCTCATCGCCGGCGTGTTCTGCTTCTTCACCGCGACCACGATCAAACGCAAGCTCGGCTATGACGACTCGCTCGACGTGTTCGGCGTGCATGCGGTCGGCGGCATCATCGGTGCGATCCTGACCGGTGCCTTCGCGGCACCGGCGCTCGGCGGCTTCGGAACCGTCACCGACATCGGCGCGCAGTTGTGGATCCAGTTCAAGGGTGTCGCCGTCACCTTGATCTACACGACCATCGTGACCTGGCTGATCCTGAAGCTGGTCGATCTCGCCATCGGCCTGCGCGTGGACGCGGAGGACGAAGCCCAAGGCCTCGATCTCGCCCTGCACAACGAACGCGGCTACAACCTCTAAGCGGAGCGCCCAGACATGAAAATGGTCACTGCCATCATCAAGCCATTCAAGCTCGACGACGTGCGCGAGGCGCTGAGCGAAGTGAACGTCACCGGCATCACGGTCTCGGAAGTGAAAGGCTTCGGCCGCCAGAAAGGCCACACCGAGCTGTATCGCGGCGCCGAATACGTGGTCGACTTCCTGCCCAAGATCAAGCTCGAAGTCGCGGTCACCTCGGACCAGTGCGACCGCGTCGTCGAAGCCATCCAGAACGCCGCGAACACCGGCAAGATCGGCGACGGCAAGATCTTCGTCTACGACCTCGACCGCGTCATCCGCATCCGCACCGGCGAACTGGACGGCGACGCGTTGTAAGCATTCCGCACTGGGCGCGCGTACAGGGGCGCGCGCTCAGTCGCGGAAATTGTCGAACTGCAGCGGCAACTCGAACTCGGACTGGCGCAGCAGCGCGATCGCGACCTGCAGGTCGTCTCTCTTCTTGCCGGTGACACGCAGCTTGTCGCCATTGATCTGCGCCTCGACCTTGAGCTTGGCGTCCTTGATCGCGGCGACGATCTTCTTCGCCACCGCCTGCTCGATACCCTGCTTCACGGTGATCTGCTGGCGCGCACCGGCGAGATTGACCTCGGGTTCGCCGATGTCGAGGCAACGTGCATCGATCTTGCGCGCCACCAGTCGCGCCCGCAGGATGTCCTGCATCTGCTGCAACTGGAATTCGCTCGGTGCCTGCACCTTGACGACGAGCTTGTCGAGTTCGAACTTGGCGTTGCTGTTCTTGAAGTCGAAGCGGTTCGACAACTCTCGGTTGGCCTGGTCGATCGCATTGGTCAGTTCATGCTTGTCGACTTCGGAAACGACATCGAACGAGGGCATTGCACACTCCGGAATCCGTGAAGGCGGGAAGCGTAGCCGCTCAGCGCAACGAACGCGTCGACACCACCGCCTTCTGGCGCAGGGCGTAGGCAACCAGGGTGGCGAACCAGAACAGCGGCGCGCCCCAATGAGACCAGAGCAGCAACTGGTGCTGGAATCCGAAATGCTCGCGGTGCAACACGTCCATGGCAACGGCCGGATTGTCGCGCAGGCTGTCGCGGGCCGGCGCGAACAGCGCTTCGGCATGCGCCGCGGCTGCGGCCTGTCCGTTCAAGGTCTCGATCAGCCATCGCCCGCCCTGCATGTAGGTCCAGGTCAATGCGCCCTCGCGCTTGGCCGACAGCTCGGCAATCGGCCCGAGATCGGTCAGCTGCGTCAACGCACCCCATCCGTACAAGGCATTGGCCGTCGCCAGCACGGCGGGCATCAGGAACCACTGGAACATGCGCAACTTCACCAGACCTCCTTGGTCGTTCGGCATCGCCAGCATAGTCCGGATTCGGCACGATTCCTGCGACGACGGCATCAGATCGAACGCTCCGAACGGAACTCGCGGCACTGCTAGCATCGCCCCCATGACGTCGCCCGCCCTTGCCCCTGCCGACGCCCCGCCCGCCCACACCGAAGCGGCGGCGCAGTTGTGGTCGGAATTGTCCGAACAGTGGTCCCAGACACAGGCGGAGGCGTTTGCCGAACACGTCGATGCCTGGCTCGACGCCGCCCAAGGCGCGCAAGCCGGTCGCCTCGGCGATCTGGCGGCCTATCTGGCCAGCTTCGTCGAAAGTGGACGCGAACCGAATACGGCGCAGCGCATTCGCCTGGCCGAACTGTTTTTCCAGGCGCAACCGCGGGATACGGACGTCGAGGCGGAAAGGCCTCGTGCGACAGTCACCGAAGCGCCGGCGCCGGAGAGCGCTGACAACGTCACGTCGATCCAGGGGGCCCTGGCGGCGGCGAGTCGGCAACGCACCTCGCGCAATACGCTCTGTCTGCTCGGTGTAGGCGACAAGCTGGCACCGGGCCTGCAGTCCGCACTCGGCGAACGCGGCTACGACCTCAAGCTGTTCGGCGACGCCATCGGCCTGCGCGAATTCCTCAACATCACCGTGCCGGGCGCCGTGGTCATGACCGCCCAGCAGCTGCGCGCCTTGCCGGCCCTGATCGCGCGCTGGCGCGACGCCCCTTCGCCGCCCGCGGTCGTCGTGCTGTCTCCGGACCGCGACCTGACGCATCGACTGCTGGCCTTGCGGGCCGGCGCCGCGGCCTTCTTCGCGACGCCGCTCGACAGCTACCGCATCGCCGCGCGCATCGACGAACTGCTCGGTCGCCAGGAAGCGCCGCCGTACCGCGTGCTGATCGTCGAGGATGATCGCGAACTCGCGGTGCAGTGCGGCCAATGGATCGCGGCAGAGGGCATGACCGCACGCGTCGCCGCGCATGGTTCTGCTGCCATCGCCGCATTGAACGACTTCCAGCCGGACGCGGTCCTGATCGACGCCACCTTGCCGGACGCACGCGGCATCGATCTGGTCCAGGTCATGCGCCAGCAGGCCGAACACGCCACCTTGCCCATCGTCATGGCCGCCGAGGCCGGCGATGCGGCTGAACGTTTCGACGCCATCGCCGCTGGCGCCGACGAGGTCCTGGTCAAGCCGCTGAAGGCGCGCCACGTCGTCGGCGTCATCCGTTCACGCGTGCAACGGGCGCAATGGCTGCGCGCGCAGGCCGAGGCGGGTGCCGCGCGTGATCCGAAGACCGGGCTGTATTCGCGTTCACTGGTCATCGAACGCATCTCCGGTCGCATCGGCACCCAGGGTTCGGCGCTGATGATGATCCAGTTCGACGACGTCGACGCCTTGCGCAGCCAGATTGGCCTGAGTGCGCTCGCCGCCGTGGACGTGGACATCGGCACGCGCCTGCGCGACCTGCTCGCGAACCACGACATGGCCTGCGGCCTGCGCGACTTCGCCTGGCTGGTGCTGCTTACCCGCGATCGCCGCGAACTGCTGTCGCAATTGGCGGAACGGGTACGTTTCGCCATCGTCGAACGGCCGCTGTCGATCGGCAATACCGTCGTGCCGGTGTCGGCCAGCATCGGTCTGGTGGCGCTCGACGATGCCCCCACCGACGCGGATACCGCGGTGCAGGCTGCGGAGCGCGCCTGCGCCGATGCCAAGGCCCGCGGCGGCAACATCGCGCTGTGGTCGGCGGTGGACGACGTCGCACCCGCCGACCCGGTTCTGGCGGTGCGCGCCATCCTCAGCCGACCGCTCGACCGACGCAACCTGCGCGTGGAGTACCGCCCGCTGATTCCGCTCAAGGGCAGCCTGCACGACCAGTTCGATTTCCAGTTCTTCCTCGGCAGCGCGGCCAACGGCGGCAGCCGCGGCAGCTACGGCTTGTGCGCACGGGTGGCCAGCGAACTCGGCATGCGCAGCACCCTGGAGCGCGCCCGTTTCGAAATCGCCTTCGGGGTGCGCGAGGAAGCACGCCATGGCCGACACGCCCTGCGCTTCCTGATGCCGGTGACCAGCGAGTGGTTGCTCGACCGGTCCGAACTGGACTGGCTGTTCGAGGCGATGGACAAACGCCAGCTCGCTGGCGGCGGCTTCACCTTCGAACTGACCGGGGCCGAACTGCTCGATCATCGCGAAGCCCTGAACGCGCCGATCGCACGCTTGCGCGATGCCGGCTTCCGCTTCGGACTGAGCGACTACGGCCGTGATTTCGCGGCGGTGCATGTGCTGACGCAACTGCCGGTCGACGTGTTGCGGCTCGACCCGGAACTGCTGGACGCCACGGCGTCGGCCAACAGCACCAGCCCGACCCTGATCGCACTCGTGCGCAAGGCGCACCAGTTGGGCGCGATGGTCGTCGCGCCGGGCATGAACACGCTCGAACACGCGCACATCTTCATGCGCCTCGGCATCGACTACGGTGTCGGTGATGCCTTCGGCCCGGCGCTCGCGCAGCCCGAGTTCGACTTCAATCGCCCGTTGTGGTGAACCTCAGCGAGGCACGCGCAGGCGTTCCCGCCACGTCGCTGCCCAACCCGCCGCGGCATCCGACCACCACGCTTGCCAGGCACTCGCGGTCGTCGCCAACTGGGTGCAGCAGGCGCGCGCTTCCGCCACCAGCGATTCAGGCGCCGGCTGTCCGATCGTCGCGCGATTGACCGCCATCGCGCGCTCGATCACCTGACGCCATTCGTCGGGCGCATCGGCACCGGCCAGGCGCTTGGACTGCTCGAGTGCATCGAGCGCCCCGGCGATGACGCGGTCGCGCCAGACGGAGACCTCCACCTGCCAGTCAGCGGCATCGTGCGATGCGACTGCATCGGCCCAGGCGGCGATGGCGGCAAAGCGCGCCTCGCGTGTGCGCCCAGGCAAATGGGCCGCGATCTGATGCGCCTGGCTCGACAGGTGGGTATTGCCGTCGACCAGCAGGTCGCGAAACATCGCGTCGAGCCGATCGCGATGTTCCACCGGCGCATGCCCGACCAGCATCGGCAACATCGCGTAGCTGCTGTCCGGGGCAAGCGCCGACAACAGTCCGAGGAAGACGGTGTCATCGGCGCGCGCAGCCGTCGGCGTGCAAGGCAGCAGTTCGCGGTTGTCGATCAGGAACGGCGTGTAGACCGCGCTGCTGGTCAGGCGCGGCATCGTCACGCCCTGCCATAACGCATCGCCCTGCAGGCGCTGCAGCGAGAACGGCGCACGCAGCAGGTCGCGCAGACTGTGGGCGTCGGCAATATTCAGATAAAGCGCACTGTTGAAGACGTGCCCGCCGTGGATGCCGGCGATCACCGCCGCGACGCGTCGTCCAGCCTGCCAGGACGACAATTGCTCCAGCGTTTTTCCCGCGACCTGATGGACCGCCAGACCGTCGCGTCGGGCCAGCGCGCCAGGCGACTGCCCGAGCACGGCCAGCGCTTCTTCCCACGGGTCTTCCTGCATCTCCTGCAACAGCGGCATCGGGCCGTCGAAGAATCGTCCCTCGTTCGCGGACGCGTTCTGCATCGACCACGCACGCTGCCAGGACTCGGGACGCCGCACCGGCAGGAAGCAGTCGTCATCGATCATCGATGCGGTGCCGCCTGCGGTCAGCAACATCGCCCAGTTCCACGACCGTGCACCGCTGGCCGTGGCCAGCACGGCCGGGTCGAGCAGCAGAGACAGACGCGCATCGTCGCCGCCTGCGAGCGACGCCAGGGCCGCACTTCGCTGCGCCGGACCGAGGTACATGAGGTCGAGCCCCAGGCGTGCGCGTGCCGCGACCACGCCCTGGTTCTCCTCCGCGTCGGCATCGTTGCGGGCATCGTCGATCACCAGCCACGGCCGTGCCGGGGCGCCGCGCTGTTGCATGGCCAGGGCCGAATCGAGCAGTCGCGCCAACGCCTGCGGGCGTCGATAGGTGCGCACCGCGACGACCGGCGCGGGCGGCGGCGGCAGGCTCGACGCGTCGCCGATCATCGCCATCGGCGTCACCAGCAGATCGAGTTCCTGCAACCGGGCGAAGGCGCTGGCCGCAACCGATGGCGGCATCGATTGACGCTGCTGTGCTGCGACCAGCAAGGCGTCACGCGACTGGAAGGTCAGGGCCATCTGCCACAACACCGCCTCGGCGCGGCCGAGCAAGACACTGCGGCGACGATCCGCGGAGACCCACAGGAACTGGTCGTTGGAAGCGGGCCAGCAGGCGCCGCCACGACTCGCGACCCATTCACGGACTTCGGACATCGGCACCTGCCGGCTTGAATGCGGCGCGCATTATAGTCGGCGTTCGTCCTGGCCTCGATCGCGACCATGCCCTACACGCCCATCCTCGCCACGCTCGGCTACGTGCTCTCGCCCGATCGCACCCGGGTGCTGCTCGTGCATCGCAATGCCCGCGCCCACGACGCCCATCTCGGCAAGTACAACGGCCTCGGCGGCAAGCTCGAAGCGGACGAGGACATCGTCGCCGGCATGCGCCGCGAGATCCGCGAGGAAGCGCAGATCGACTGCCCGGAACTGCAATTGCGCGGCACCATTTCCTGGCCCGGCTTCGGCAAGCACGGCGAGGACTGGTTCGGCTTCGTGTTCTTGATCACGCGTTACGAAGGCACGCCGCCGACGCGGAATGCCGAGGGCGATCTCGAATGGGTGCCGATCGAGCGGATCATGGAGCTGCCGCTGTGGGATGGCGACCGCCACTTCCTGCCCCTGGTGTTCGATGCCGACCCGCGGCCGTTCCATGGCGTAATGCCGTATCGCGACGGACGCATGCAGTCGTGGACGGTGTCGCGCATCTGACCTTGCCCGCATTTCCGCCGCGATTCGGCCGCGTTGCGACGAAACGATCGCACGCGCCGTGACGTTTGGCCCGGTGAACGCAGGCGTCGCTTCGTCGAGCATGCGCACACCGGAGGACCCATGCCCGCATTGATCGAAACCCAAGCGCTGTCGAAGCGTTTTCCCAACCACGTCGCCGTCGACGCCATCGACCTGCGCGTCGAACGCGGCGCCATCTACGGCTTCCTCGGTCCGAACGGCGCCGGCAAGACCACGACCTTGCGCATGCTGCTCGGCCTGACCCGCCCGAGCAGCGGCCACATCCGCGTGTTCGGCGACAACCTCGCGACGCATCGCGCCTCGATCCTGCGCCGCATCGGCAGCCTGATCGAAATGCCGAGCCTGTATCCGCACCTGAGCGGGCACGACAACCTGCGCGCGACACAGATGCTGCTCGACCTGCCGCGCGCACGCATCGACGCCGTGCTCGACATCGTCGACCTGCGCAACGATGCGCAACGCGCGACGCACGAATACTCGCTCGGCATGAAACAACGCCTCGGCCTCGCGCACGCCTTGCTGGCCGAGCCGGAACTGTTGATTCTCGACGAACCCACCAATGGCCTCGATCCGGCCGGCATCGTCGCGATGCGCGAACTGATCCGCGAGCTGCCGAAACGCATGCCGCTGACCGTGCTGCTGTCCAGTCACATGTTGGGCGAAGTCGAACAGATCGCCAGCCATGTCGGCGTGATCCGCGACGGCCATCTGCTGTTCCAGGGCGAGATCGGCGCCTTGCACCAGCGATTCGCACCGGAGCTGCGCATCGACTGCGATGAACACGCCCGCGCCAAGGCCGTGCTCGCCTCGATGGGCCTGGATGCACGCGACGGCGACGATGCGCTGCATGTGCCACTCGACGCGCAGCCTGCATCGGCGATCAATCGCCGTCTCGTCGATGCCGGCATCGACGTGCACGCGCTGCATCCCGTGCGCGCCGACCTGACCCGCATGTTCTTCGAACTCACCGACGCCGGAGCGACCGCATGATCTCCTTGCATCGATTGATCGTGGTCGAACTGTTCAAGCTGCGCCGGACCTTGGCGCTGTTCGTCGCAGCGGTCCTGCCCGGCGTCATCGCCTTGCTGTACGCACTGATGCTGGCGCAGCGCGGCAAGGCCTTGATGGGTACACCGGAACAGGCTTGGAGCGCGCTTTTCCAGGCCAGCCTGTCCGGCTGGGTGATGCTCGGGCTGACCTTGTTCATCGCGCTCGAAGCCGCGCTCGTCGTCGGCATCGAACACCATCACGGCGGCTGGAAGCGGCTGTTCGCCGCGCCGATCGACGCCACCCGATTGTTTGCCGCGAAAACCCTGGTGGTCTTCGCCTTGGTGCTGGCCAGCCTCGCGTCGCTGTGGGTCTGGACCGTCGTGTTCGGCAACATCGTCGCACTCACCGTGTCCGAGCTCGGCATGCCGTTCGGCATGCCCGGTGCGGGCAGCGCGTTGCTGCTCGCGAAGGTCGCGGCGACCAGCACCCTGATCGTCGCCCTGCACGTCGCCATCGCAGCGCGCTGGCCGGCGATCGCCGTGTCGCTCGGCAGCGGCATCGTCGCGATGATCGGTCTCGTCATCGCCGCGAGTTCGAAATGGATGAAGTTCTATCCGTGGTTCTTTCCGCTGTCGGCGGCACAGGCCGAGAGCACGCGCGCACTCGCGACACCGGTCTACGCCGTCGCGGCACTGCTCGCGGTCGTCGTCGTGATCGTGGCCGCGCGCAGCTGGCGCAACCGCGACGTGCCTTGAACTTGATTCGCGCAACGCGGCCCGCATCTCGTCGTTCGAGGTGAATCCATGAGCGAATCCGGTCTGCATATCGTCTGCCCGCATTGCGATGCGGTGAACCGTCTGCCCGAAGCACGACTGGCGGCTGGACCGAATTGCGGTCGATGCCACCAGGCGCTGTTCGTCGGCCAGCCGCGCGAAGTCGACGGCGCACAACTCGCGAAGCACTTGCAGCGCGACGCATTGCCCGTGGTCGTCGATTTCTGGGCGCCGTGGTGCGGTCCCTGCCGACAATTCGCGCCGACTTATGCCGAAGCCGCACGCCGGCTGGAACCCCGTTTCCGCCTGCTCAAGCTCGACACCGAAGCGCATCCGCAGGCGGCCGCACCCTTCGGCATCCGCAGCATCCCGACCCTGGCCGTGTTCGGCGGCGGACGCGAACTGGGGCGTGTCTCCGGTGCGCTGCCATTGCCTCAGCTGATGCAGTGGCTAGCCCAGCTCAACACCGGCTGAATGTCTTTCCCGCGCTGACACGTTCGAAGCTCGCGCCTCGTCAGCAGGAACAGGACGGCATGGTTCGCCGTCGTTCCACGAGGAGATCGCCATGTCCGTCGCCCTGTTCACCGAACCCTTGCATACCGTGCTCGCCGACCTGCTGCGCACCGGCCATATCGGTCACGACGCCCGACTCGCCCGCCAACTCGCCGACTGGCGCGAACGTCTGGGCACCCGCCGTTATCAGGAAACCGCCGCGGCCTTCTTCGGCACCTTGTCGCCACTCGATCAGCGTCGCCTCGCGGTCGGCCTGAGCCTGCACGACGGCTCCGGCCGACTCGCCGCCTGAGCACGGTTTGCCGCGCGACGCGGCGGGCGGCTAGGCTTCGGGCTTCGTACCCGGAGGCTCCATGTCGCGACTCGCTCCATTCCCGTCCTCGTTCCTGTTCGCGCTCGGCGCAATGGCCCCATTCGCCGCGTCGGCCGAAGAAGCGCCGGCGTATCGCACCGTGAACGAGATCGTCGCGGCCAGCGCGCCGACCGACTGGCGCCAGCCCGATCCCGAACACACGCTCTATCTCGAACTGGCGTCCGGCCGAGTCGTGATCGAACTCGCGCCGTGGCTGGCACCGAAGCACGACATCAACATCCGCGCCCTGGTCCGCGAAGGCTATTTCGACGGCCTCGCCATCCTGCGCTCGCAGGACAACTACGTCGTGCAATGGGGCGATCCCGAGGCCGACGACGAGGCCAAGGCGCGGCCGTTCAAGACCGCGAAGGCAAAGCTCGATGGCGAGTTCACGGTGCCGTGGCGCGACGACATGCCCTTCACCCGTCTGCCCGACGACGATGGCTACGCATCCGTGGTCGGCGTGTCGGATGGCTTCTGGGTCGGCCGCGACCCGAAGGCGCACGAGATCTGGATGGCGCATTGCTACGGCACCGTCGGTGTGGCACGCGGCAACGAGACCGATTCCGGCAACGGTGCGCAGCTCTACGTCGTCACCGGCCACGCGCCGCGCCACCTCGACCGCAACATCACCCTGGTCGGGCGCGTGTTGAGCGGCATCGAACTGCTGAGCACGATGCCGCGCGGCGCACCGCCGATGGGCTTCTACGAGAAACCCGAACAGCGCACCGCGATCAAGGCCATGCGTGTCGCCGCCGACGTGCCCGAAGCCGAACGCACAGCACTCGACGTGTTGCGCACCGACACAGCAACTTTCGCCGAGATCGTCGAGGCCAAGCGCAATCGTCGCGACCCATGGACCAAGCTGCCATCCGGCCACATCGAACTGTGCAACGTGCCGCTGCCGGTGCGGGCCACGCCGACGACCGCGGACACACCGTGAGCAAGCTGTACGACCAGACTTATTTCGATCGCTGGTATCGCGATCCGAAGCACCGCGTGAAGTCGCCGCTGGTGCTGGAACGCAAGGTCGCGATGGCAGTGGCGATGGCCGAGTACTACCTCGGCCATCCGATCCGCTCGGTCATCGACATCGGTTGCGGCGAAGCGCCGTGGCGCGGTTTCCTGAAGCTGCTGCGTCCGAAGGTCGAGTATCTCGGCCTCGACAGCAGCGAGTACGTGGTGAACCGCTACGGCCTTTCCCGCGACATCCGCCTGTGCCGGTTCGGCGACCTGGAACAGCTGCGCTTCGATCGCAGCTTCGATCTGCTGATCTGCTCCGACGTCATGCACTATCTGCCGACCAGGGAATTGCTGCGTGGTCTCGAAGGCTTCGCCGATCTCTGTCCGGACGGCTTCGCCTTCATCGAGCTGATGTGTCGCGGCGACGAATTCGTCGGCGACCGCGAAGGGTTCATCGCGCGTCCGGCGAAGTTCTACCGCAAGGCGTTCGCACAGGCCGGATTCACCGCCTGCGGTTCGCACGGCTACCTCAGCCGAGGCTTGCGCGAGGAAGCCAGCGCGCTCGAACTCGGCGCCATCGACTGATCGGATTCGTGACGTGATCCCGAAGCTGATCCACTACTGCTGGTTCGGGCGTGGCCCGATGAGCGACTTGAACCATCGCTGCATCGAGAGCTGGCGGCGCGTGCTGCCGGACTACGACATCGTCGAGTGGAACGAGGACAACAGCGATCTCGACAGCGACTACTGCCGTGCGACCTACGCCCAGGGCCTCTGGTCCAAGGTGTCGAACGAGGTGCGCCTGAAGGCACTGCATCGCCACGGCGGTCTCTACTTCGACACCGATGTCGAGGTGATCAAGCGCTTCGACGATCTGCTCGGACTCGACTGTTTCTTCGGCTTCCAGCTGGTCGAGCCGCATATCGACTGGGTCAACAATGCGGTGATCGGCGCGCGGGTCGGGCATCCGTTCCTCGCCCGCTGCATCGAGTCCCTGCATCAGACCCATGCCCGACTTGGCCATATCCCGCGTGGGCCCGAGCTGATCACGGCCGTGCTGCGCAAGGCCGGCCTGCAGCACTACGGCCGGCAGGACGTACACGGCGTGACCCTGTTGCCCCGTGAATGCTTCTATCCGTACGCATGGACCGAGGCCTTCGTCCCCGACTGCGTGACCGCGCAGACCTATGGCATCCACCACTGGGAAGGCACGTGGTGCGTCCCGGAAACCGCCCCGCTACCATCGCCGCCCCCGACCGGAGCGAATCCATGACGCTTATCCGCACCGCCCTGACACTCGCGTTCCTGCTGGCCATCGCGACCGGCGACACATGCGCCGCCGACAAGAACACGGCCGAAGCGAAATCCGCGAAGGATTCGACCAACCTGCTGAAGAACGGCAGTTTCGAGAACTTGAATGCACGCGGCAGTGCGGCAGACTGGATCAACAAGCAGCATGCCGGCGTGCGCGCCTACGACTTCAGCGTGGTCGAGGATCAGGCCCACGACGCCAAGCGCAGCATGATGATTCGCCGGTTGCAGAAGCAGGTCTGGGGCAAGGCCGAGCAGATCGTGCCGGTCGGTGCCGAACTCGCCGGCAAGACGGTCGAATTCGACGTCTGGATGCGCGGCGAGCAGGTCGGCAAGAAGGGCTACATGATCCGGGTCGGCGCCTTCGCCGGTTCGAACCTGCTGGACTTCGCCAAGTCCGAACGTTACTCCGGCGACAGCGACTGGACGAAACGCAGCCTGCGCCTGAAGGTTCCAGAATTCACCAGCCAACTCGTGGTTGCGGTGACCCTGGAGGACGCAGGCACGATCTGGATCGACAACGCCCGCTTGAGCGCCGTCGAACAACCCTGAGGCAACGCGGCGATCGCATCACGCGACCGCCGCGGCACCATCAACAGATCACTGCAGCGGTGCAGACCTGCGGCGACGACGGAACCAGTCGGCCACGTCGTCGACCACGGTATAGGCCGCCGGCACCACGATCAGGCTGAGCAGGGTCGAGGTCATCAGGCCGCCGATCACCGCGATCGCCATCGGCGCGCGGAAACTGGAATCGGCACTGAGTCCGAACACGATCGGCGCCATGCCGGCGGCCATCGCGATCGTCGTCATCACCACCGGCTGCGCACGCTTGCGGCAGGCGTCGATCAGCGCATCATGCTGGCTCAGGCCGTGTTCGTCCTCGGCCATCACCGCGTAATCGACGAGCAGGATCGAATTCTTGCTGGCCACGCCGATCAGCATCAGCAGACCGATCAGCGCCGGCAGCGACAGATAGTTCTGCGTCAGCAGCAACAATCCGAAGGCACCACCCGCGCACAGCGGCACGGCGGTGAGGATGGTCAGCGGTTGCAGCGCGCTGTTGAACAGCAGCATCAGCACCATGTAGATGCAGATAAGGCCGGCCGCCATCGCCAGCACGAAACCAAAGAACAGTTCGACGAACACTTCGGCATCACCGGTGTTGAGAAAACCGACGCCGGGCGGCAGTCGCTTCACGCTCGGCAACTGCTCGACCTGCTTCATCACGTCGCCGAGCGGACGTCCGTTGAGCTCGGCGGTGAGCGTGACATTGCGGCTGCGCTGGTAACGATCGATCTGCGCCGGACCGCTGTCGAGGCGGATGTCGGCGACCGCGGACAAGGGCACCGGGCCGTTCTTGCCGGGCACGCGCAGGTCGGCGATCAGCGAGGTGCTGGCCAGCGCCGACTTGGCGACGCCGACGCGGATCGGGACCTGGCGGTCGGGCAGGTTCAGCTTCGCGAGGCGCTGCGAGAAGTCACCGGCCGTGGCGATGCGCGCGGCTTCGGCGATGTCGGCCGTGGCGACACCGAGATCGGCGGCACGCGCCGGGTCCGGCACGATGACGATTTCCGGTCGCAACAAGGCTGCGGTCGAGGTGACGCTGCCGAGTCCGGGCAAGGTGCGCAGTTCGCGTTCCAGTGCCGCTGCGGCCTCGCCCAGGGTCTTGCCATCGTCGCCCGACAACACCAGTTGCATCAATTCGCCGGGCTCGGTGCTCAAGAAACTGATGCGTGCGCCCGCGACAGTCGCGAGCAGGCGCCGCACGTCGTTCTCAAGCTGCTTCTGGCTGCGGTCGCGATGACGCGCTTCGCCCCAGTCGAGGATCAGCGTCGCTTTGCGGGTTTCACCAATGCCGGTCTTGGTCGGATCGCCGATGTCGAGCACCGCACCGATCGACGAATACACCTGCTTCAGTTCCTTGATCGACTTCAGCTTCGCGCGCACGTCCTCGGCGGTTGCGAAGGTTTCCTCGATCTTCGTACCGGGCGGCAGTTCGATGCTGAGGTTGCTGCGACCGAGGTCCGAGGTCGGGATGAAGGTGGCCGGGATCAACGGCACGATCAGCAAGGACAGGACGAACAGGATCGCCGCGATCACCAGAGTGAGCCAGCGATGGCGCAATGCGGCGTCGACCCAGCCGAGATACCAGACCATGATCTTGCCATCGTGCTCATGCACGGGTTTGGCGCGCATCTGGTAGGCGGCCATCATCGGCGTCAGCAGGCGCGCGACCAGCAGCGAGAACAACACGGCCGTGGCCGCGGTCCAGCCGAATTCGCGGAAGAACTTGCCGGGAATGCCGGGCATGAAGGCGACCGGCACGAACACGGCGGCCAGCGTCAGCGAGGTCGCGATGACCGCGATGCCGATCTCGTCCGCGGCTTCGCGTGCGGCATCGATCGGCTTCTTGCCCATGCGCAAATGGCGCACGATGTTCTCGACCTCGACGATGGCATCGTCGACCAGGATGCCGACCACGACCGACAGCGCCAGCAAGGTGATCAGGTTCAGGCTGAAACCGAACCAGTACATGACCGCGAAGGTCGGGATGATCGACAACGGCAGGGCGACGGCGCTGACCCAGGTCGCACGCCAGTCGCGCAGGAACACGACCGCCAGTGCGAGCAGCGAGCCTTCGAACAGCATCGTCATCGATGACGAATACGAACGCTCGGCTTCCTCGACCGTCGAGTTGACCAGCACGAAGCGCACACCCGGATGCGCGGCCTCGAGTTGCTTCAAGGTGGCACGCACCTGCTGCGCCACCGCGACTTCGCTGCTGCCGCGCGAACGCGAGAGGTCGAAACCGATCACCGGCTTGCCGTTCAGCAGCGCGATCTGGCTGGTGTCGGCGGCAGCATCACGGATCGTCGCGATCGCGTCGAGCCGCACCGAACGACCGTCCGGCAAGCCGATCGAATAGGCACGCAAGGCGTCGGCATCGGCGACCGTGCCGACGGTGCGCACCACTTGGCGCTCGCCCGCCCACTCCATCTGCCCACCCGGGCGTTCGACCTGGATGCGTGCCAGCTGGCTCGACACCTGGCCCGCGGTGATGCCGAACGCATTCAACGCCTGCGGATCGAGATCGACGCGGATCTCGCGCTCGATGCCGCCGACGCGTTTGACCGTGGCGATGCCCTTGATGCCGTACATCGCCTTGCTGACGGTGCGGTCCACGAACCACGACAGCTCGTCCGGCTGCATGCGTTCGGATTCGACGGCGTAGGTCAGCAGCGTGCCGCCGACCACCTCGATCTTGGCAACGACGGGTTCCTCGATGTCGACCGGCAAGTCCATGCGGATGCGGCTGACCGCGTCGCGCACGTCGTCGAGCGCCACCTGCACGTCGACTTCGAGCTGGAACTCGATGGTCGTCGTCGACACGCCTTCGTTGACGTTCGACATCACGCGTTTGACGCCGTTGATGGTCGCGACCGCGTCCTCGACCTTGCGCGTCACTTCGGCTTCGAGCTGACTCGGCGCTGCGCCCGGCAGGCTGATCGTGGTCGCCACCATCGGGAAGGCGATGTCCGGAAAACGTGCGATCGGCAGCTTGATGAAGCCGTAGATGCCGGCCACGCAGAGCACGAAGAAGATCATCAGCGCCGGCAGCGGTCGCCGGATCGCCCATGCGGAGACGTTGAACATGTCAGCCTCCGTTGCTCACGCGCACCAGGTCGCCGTCGGACAGGAAGGCGCCGCCGCGGCTGACCACGCGTTCGCCCGCCTGCACGCCGCTGCGCACTTCGATGCGCTCGCCGTCGATGCGACCGAGTTCGACGCGGCGGCGCTCGACGCGATCCTTGCCCTTCAGCGTGAACACGTAGGCATAGCCATCGCGACGCACGACGGCCGCGACCGGCACCGACAAGGCCTCGCCTCCCCCGACGAGGATGCGGCCTTCGGCGAACATGCCGGCACGCAACTGGCCGGGTTCGGGCAGGTCGGCATGCACGGTGCCGGTACGCGTGGTCGCGTCGAGACCGGGCGAGACCGCGCGAACGCGTCCCGCGACCATCGTGCCGTCGCGCTGGCGCACATCGACCGCAGCACCGACCTGCACATCGAGCAAATCGGCCTCGTTCAATTCGGCACGCCATTCCAGGCGACCGCCGCGGATCATCGTCAGCAATTGCGCGCCCGCCATCACCACCATGCCGGGTTCGGCCGTGCGTGTCGCAATCACGCCGTCGTCCGGTGCCCGCAGGGTCGCGAAGTCACGCCGCAGCTTGGCCGCTTCGTATTGCGCCGCGGTCGTCTGCGCACGCGCTTCGGCCTGCACCATCGCCGCACGCAGCTGGTCGTGATCGGCGGCACTGATCAGCTTCTGCGCCTTCAACGCGTCGCCGCGATCCAGCTGACTCTTGGCCAGGAGAATGCCGGCGCGGGCCTCATTCAATGCCGCATCGGCCATCTGCAGTTCGGCGTCAAGCGTGCGTGCGTCGAGCGTCAGCAGCACGTCGCCGCGCCTCACGACATCGCCGACCTCGACCTTGACTTCGGCGATGCGCGATCCGCTGAGTTCGACACCGAGTTGCATGTCCTGCCAGGCCGCGACAGCACCGGACACGGTGATCGTACGGGCCAGTGGCGCCTGCACCACGGTGGCCAGCTCGACGGCCAGCGCGGCATTGGCCACCGGCGGCGCGGCGTCCCCGGCATCGGATTTCGGCCCGCAGGCCGACAACAGCACTACAGCGGTCACACCCAGGGCGGCCGCGATCGATCGACGATTCATGGTGATTTCCAGAACAAGACAGAAACCCTGTGCGAACCCGACAGCGCCAGCCAGAAGCGTCGCCGGTCGAGTCCGCGTATCGACTGCCCATGATAACGTGCGCGGCTGTCCCACCCTGTCGTGACTTCCGTCACGGACCGGGTTGCAACTGCCTCGGAATGCCCATGCCCCTGCTGCAACTCCTGAAGGTCGACCTCGCGGTCGGCGGCCCGAAACTGCTCGACGGTGTCGATTTCACGATCGACCCGCGCGAACGCGTCTGCATCGTCGGTCGCAATGGCATGGGCAAGACCACGCTGATGCGTCTGATCGCTGGCGAGATCCGTGCCGACGACGGCGAGGTGCGCGTGTCGGATGGCGTGCGTGTCGCCAAGCTCGATCAGGAAGTGCCACGCGGTCTCGATGGCGATGTCTTCGACGTGGTCGCCGCCGCGCTGGGTGACATCGGCGCGCTGGTCGCCGAGTACCACCACCTGATCGAACACGGCGAAACCGATTCGGCGCGCTTCGCCGAGGTGCAAGCACAGATCGAGGCCCGCGGTGGCTGGTCGCTGGACCAGCGTGTCTCGAACCTGCTGGCGCGTCTCGAACTGCCCTCAGATATCGCCTTCTCATCATTGTCCGGCGGCATGAAGCGGCGCGTGCTGATGGCGCGCGCACTCGTCGTCGAACCCGATGTGCTGCTGCTCGACGAGCCGACCAATCACCTCGACCTCGAAGCGATCGACGCGCTCGAACAGTCCCTGCTCGGTTTTTCCGGCAGCCTGATCTTCGTCACCCATGACCGCCGCTTCCTGCGCCGGCTCGCGACCCGCATCGTCGAAATCGATCGCGGCCAGCTCACCAGCTGGCCCGGCGACTACGACAACTACCTGCGTCGCCGCGAAGAACGTCTGCATTCGGAAGCGCAGGCCAACGCACACTTCGACCGCAAGCTGGCCGAGGAAGAGGTCTGGATCCGCCAGGGCATCAAGGCGCGCCGCACCCGCAACGAAGGCCGCGTGCGTGCACTTGAAGCGATGCGTCGCGAACGTGCGCAACGGCGCGAACAGCAGGGCAAGGTCAGCCTCGCGGTCAGCCAGGCGGCGCCGTCCGGCAAACGTGTGGTCGAGACACGCGACCTGCATTTCGCCTATGGCGATCGTGTACTCGTCGACGGGCTGACCACGACCATCCAGCGCGGTGACCGCGTCGGCATCGTCGGACCGAATGGCGCCGGCAAGAGCACCCTGATCCGGCTGCTGCTTGGCGACCTGCAACCGACGTCCGGCGAAGTGATCCGCGGCACCAATCTCGAAGTCGCCTACTTCGACCAGCACCGCATGGCGCTGAACGAAGACCTGAACGCGCTCGACAATGTCGCCGGCGGCTCGGACAGCGTCGAGATCAACGGCCAGCGCAAGCACATCATCGGCTACCTGCAGGACTTCCTGTTCACGCCGGAACGCGCGCGTGCACCGATCACCAAACTCTCGGGCGGCGAACGCAATCGCCTGCTGCTCGCCAAACTCTTCGCACGTCCGGCCAATGTCATCGTCATGGACGAACCGACCAACGACCTCGACATCGAGACGCTGGAACTGCTCGAGGAACTGCTCGCGTCCTGGCCCGGCACCCTGCTGCTGGTCTCACATGACCGCGACTTCCTCGACGCCGTCGTGTCCAGCACCCTGGTGTTCGAAGGCGACGGCCGCGTGCGCGAATACGTCGGCGGCTACAGCGACTGGTTGCGCCAGCGGGCGACCACCGATCAGCGCAAAGCGGACGCGCCAACCGCGCCGCCGATGGCGACATCCGCCCCCGCCGCAACGACCGCAGCGCCTGCCAAGCGCAAGCTCTCGTTCAAGGACCAACGCGAACTCGCCGAGCTGCCCGCACGCATCGAGCAGCTCGAAACCGAACTCGCCGCACTCGACGCACGCATGCTCGAACCCGCGTTCTACCAGCAACCCGCCGCGACCATCACCGCAGCCAACAACGAACGCGCCGCCAAACAGGCCGCACTCGATGTCGCTTATGCGCGGTGGTCGGAGCTGGACGGTTAGGCCGGCGGCGAAATCGCTTTCACCGCCGCCGCATCCAGCCGCAGCACCGGATACAGACCGAGGTCCCATTCGCCCCACGCTGAGCGCAGGTAGAACCAGTTCAGGCGTGCGTAGGGATTCTTGGCGAAGTCGGGTTCGGCGGCGAGCTTGGCCTCGAACTCGGCCTTGAGCTTCGGGTCCTTCGCCATCAGGTCGCGTGCGAGTTGTTCGGCGACGCGGGCGTCGGCGTATTCACGCTGTTCGAAGACGATGTTGAAGTCGCCCGAGCGCAGTGCCGAATCGGGCGCATCCGGTTCGAGGATGTGCAGCGCGACATTCGCGAGCGGCTGATCCATCGGCACCAGCCAGCTGCCGGCGCGTACCGGCATCTCGCGCGCCTCGCGACGATGCGTGAATGCGCTGATCGCGATGCGGCCTTCGAACGAGGCGGTCGCGTACTGCGGACTCGCCAGCAGCGACACCTCGGTCTTGATGCGCGCGTCGTGCTCGATGCGGCGCATCGTGACACCATGCACCTGCAGGCGCTCGATCACCTTCGTCCACTGCGGCGGAATCACGTAGGCGGCCGGCGGCGAGACCGATTGCGCGATCTTGACCTGGCGATAGAACGGCACCGTGAACGTCTTCGGCTTGCTCGGGTCGTAGCGGATCCAGCGATCTCCGCTGATTTCGCTCTGCGTGATCGTCCAGTCAAAGCCCTTGAACGCGAAGTCTTCGGCGATACCGGCATTGGCGAGCTGGATCGGATAGGTCGCCGTCGCATCGGCCGCGCGTGCGATCGTGTCGGCATCGACCTGGCGGGTTGCGGCACGCAGCTGACCCGGATGCGCGGCGATCTCGTCGAGGATGGCGGTGATCACGTCGTAGGTTGCACGCACCCGCACCGGATACGACTTCAGCATGTGGGTTTCGAGCAGCAGCCCGACACGACCACGCGCCACCGCGTAACCCGTCGAGTAGCGCGGCCCGGCGCCGAAGTTGGTGAAACCCTTGGTCGGATCGACCGGATCGTTCAACTCGATGTAGGGCGCGATCAGATGACCCTGCTTCTCGAGGCGCGATTGCACGCGCCCGACCAGCACATCGTTCTGCCACTCGCGCAGGCGCGGGTGCTGGGTCGCGTCGTTGTCCATCGACCAGGTCAGGTCGTACTGGTAGTCGGCGCCGTTGGTGGTGTGGCTGTCGATCAGGAGATCCGGATTCCACTGGTTGATCAGGGCCAGCAATGCACGCATCTCCGGCGCGTCGGACTTGATGTAGTCGCGATTCAAGTTCAGGCGCTGGCTGGTGGCGCGCCAACCCATCTCGACCGGCCCGTTCTGGTTGATGCGATTGAACATCGAGCGACGCTCGTGGCCATCGAGATTGAAGATCGGCACGAACACCAGCGTGACGTGATCGAGCCAGCGCAGGACGCGCTTGTCCTTCGCGGCGACTTCAGACAGCAGGATCAGGCCCGCGTCCTTGCCTTCGATTTCGCCGGCGTGGATGCCCGCCTGCACGAACACGACCTCGCGACCGGGTTTCGCCTCACCCACAATCACGACCTTCAGCGCGCGACCCTCAGGCGTGGTGCCGAAGGTCTGCACCGAGATGCGATCACTCGTCGCGTCGACTCGGTCGATGAATGCATAGGTCGCAGCCGCGTCTGGCGTGCGCAGCAGTTTTTCGGCCTCGGCCGGGGTTTCGAGGCGTTTGGCTTCGGCGCCGCAGGCTGCACACAAGGCAAGAAACAACAGGTGACGCATCAGGGTGACCTCTGGTTGCAAGGTTGCTGTTGGTGGGTGCGATTCACAATCGCACGCTCTTCCGGCCGTGAGCGGGCGATTGAGAATCGCACCCACAGAAGAATGGCATCCGATCGATACCGATCACGGCTCGGCCGCACGTCGCTTCATGGCTTCGGCGACATCGTGACCGAGCCAGCCGTCGATCAGCTTGTGCACGCCGTACAACACCGGCGTCGCCGCCAGCGCGAAGCAGGACTTGTACAGATAGTTGACCGTGCCGACCGCCAAGAACAGCGACACCGGCCACTGCTGCGGCCCGAGCACGAAGGCGATGTAGAGCACAATGAAGCTGTCGAAGAACTGCGACACCAGGGTCGAACCGGTCGCACGCAGACCGAGCCAGCGTTCACCGGTGGCATTGCGGATGCGGTGGAACACGGCGACATCGATCAGCTGCGCGAACAGGAAGGCTGTGACCGAGCCAGCGATCGTCCAGAGCCCTTGCCCGAAGGTCGCGACAAAAGCCGCCTGCATGTCCGGCACGCCCTGCGACTGGCCGGCGCCGACCCAGAAGCCGGCCGGTTCCAGATGGATGGCGAAATACGCGAACACGAAGCCGTACAGGATCAGGCCCACGGCCAGCCACGAGATGAAACGTACGCCGCGGCGCCCGTAGTACTCGTTGATGATGTCGGTCATCACGAACACCACCGGCCACAACAACACGCCGGCGGTGAAGTTCAGCGTGCCGCTCTGCCCGAACAGAGACCAGTGCACCGGATCGATGCCGATGCTCGGTTCCAGCGCGAAGATCTTCACGCCGATGAATTCGGCGAGGATCGCGTTCGCGACGAAGACCGCGGACAGGATCAGGAACAGTTTCTGCGCACGTGACAGATCGGTCATCGGATCGGTTCCTCGTTCTCGCGATAGAAGTTCAAGGTTTCCGGCGCCTTGGCACCGCCGGAAATGATGAAGGCCATGGCCTGGTCGACGGTCCAGTCGGTCGGCGTCAGTTTCGACACCGGCACGACTTCCAGATACCCCGAGGTCGGATTCGGCGTCGTCGGCACGTACACGGCGGCGACTTCCTCGCCGGTACGCGCGTCCTTGAGCACGCGGGTGACCAGGCCGATCGTCTTCATCTCGGGCGACGGAAAATCGATCAGCACCACGCGCTGGGTGCCGTCCGGCTTGGTCTGCAGGGCCTCCAGCAATTGCTTGGTGCCGCCGTAAATGGTCTTGGCCAACGGCACCCGCTCCAGCGTCTGCTCGAACAGCTGCAGCAGACGCTTGCCGATCACGCGCCGGCTCAGCCAGCCGGTGAACAGGATCACCGAGACCGTCATCAGCACGCCGAGCACGAACTGCGTGGTCGGCGAAGCGAGCCACCCGAACAGGCTCGGATGCGCCTGGGACAGCGGGTTGAACAAGGCACGAATCCACGGTGCCGACACCATCGACAAGCCCTGGAACACGAACTTGAAGACGATCCAGGTCAGCCAGATCGGGATCAGGGTCAACAGGCCGGTCACGAAGTAGCGTTGCAGCAATCGTCGGATCATGGGCGCCTCGCGGCCCCGCAGTGTGCCGGTGAAGCGCGTCGCTGACCAGCGGCCACGCGCGCCGCTATGCTCACGCCATGAATGCGACCTACCTGCCACCCGCATCACGCGCGCGCCATCCCCACTGGACTCGCCCGATCGTGGTGGCGTTGATCGGTCTGCCCGGTGCCGGCAAGTCGACACTCGCGAACGCGCTGGCCGAGCGGCTCGACTTGCGCATCGCCAATCGCGACGTGATCGCCAAGGCGCTGTTCCCGCACTGCAGCTACTCGCTGCCGGAGAAACGCGCGGCCTTCCACGCACTGCTGCTGTCGGTGGAAGTCAACGGCGCGCTCGGCGAATCGACGGTGATCGACGGCATGACCTTCTCGAGCCGCGCCGACCTCGAACGGGTGGCGCGCATCGCCGCGAAATACGACCTGATCCTGATCCCGATCTGGCTGGACTTGCCCGCCGATGTCGCCAAGGCACGCATCCACGCCGACCGCCGCGCCGGTCGTTACCACCCGGCCGATGACCGCACGCCGGCCATGGTCGATGCCGTGCTCGCGCGCTTCGAGCGCCCGCTGCCGACGGTGCCGGTGATCGATGCCCTGCTGCCCGCCAATACCGTGCTCGACGTGGCCGAGCAGATCATTGCCCAGCGGGCGCTTCGCGTTCGGTGATGGCTTCGCTGCCGCTGCGCTTGCGGCGCACGTAGACCTGTTTGCGCACCTGTGCCACGAGCACGCCGTCGGCCGTCTTCACGTCGACCGTGAACCAGTGCAGGGCCTTGCCGTCGCGGTCCGCGGTCGCGCGCACCTCGTCAAGGGTCACGGCATCAAGCACGAAGTCGGCAAACACCGGTTCGCGCACGGCCTTGATGAAGTCGATGGCGGCGGCCTTGTCCCAGACGATGTAGTCGGACCCGAGATTGCGCAGCATCATGATCATCCACCACGGATCGGTCATCGCGAACAGCGAGCCGCCGAAGTGGGTGCCGACATAGTTGCGATTGAAGAAGTAGCGCTTCAGACGCACGACGACATGACGGTAGTCCGGATCGATCCGCAGCACGCGAATGCCGGCGGCCAGATTCGGCGGCCACAGATTGATGATCCAGCGCAGCTTCGTCGCGTGTTGCATTCAACGGATCCCGATGGGTGGGTTCATCCGAGCCAACGCCACTTCAGCATCAGCATGCACAGGAAGGACCCGGCGACGGGCACACCTGCGCAGAGGGTGAGCACGAGGCGGCGCAGCGGGTCGTGGTTCATCGCGGTACTCAAGCGCCAGGTACCGAAGGCGCCGAACGCGGCGAACACCAGGGCCGTGTACTTCAAGGGCGGACCACTGACGCTGCCGGCCATCAGCAACAGCACGAACACGGCCGATGCACCGATCACGGTCGACAACACCGCCAATGCATCGCCGCTCGTGGCATCGGGCGCATCACCCGGCTGCACCACGGGCACGCGTCGCGGCGGTGCGGTCGTGGTGCGCGGCGCGGCCCCGGCGGACGCCGGCGCAAACGAAGACGCCGACCCGCCGCTCTGCGTGCTCGCGCCGCGTCGCGCCGCCAGGGTGCTCAACAATTGGCCCGGCTGGCTGATCTGTTCCAGCAGATCGACGTAACCGCCGCTGCCGGCCATGATGCCGGCGCGCGCCGCATTGGCGCTGCCCTTGGCGCGACCGAGCAGCAGCAATGCATTCGATGCACCGAGATCCTGCGGCACGCCCGCGCCGTTGCGATAGGCCATGCCCAGCATGTACAGGCCTTCGGGATGACCGCCCTCGGCCGCCTGGCTGAACCAGTGCAAGGCCTGCGACGCACTCTTCGGCATGCCGTCGCCATTCTGGTAACAGACGCCGAGATTGAACTGCGCATCGACCTGGCCAAGTTTCGCGGCCTGAGTGAAAGCTTTGGCCGCCATCGCGAAGTCCTGCGCCAAGCGCTCGCCGGTGATGTATTCGGCGCCGAGTTCGTACCAGGCCTCGCGGTCGCCGGCCTTCGCGCGTTGCTGCAACTCGTCGAGCGATGGGCGGACTTGGGCGTCTGCCGGACTGTCCATCGGCTCCAGTTCGAGCGTTGGCTTCGAAGCTGCCGGCGCTGCCGGAGCAGCGGACGCGGGCGCGGCGGGTTGCGGGCGCGACTTCTGCCATTGCGCGAATCGCTGATCGAGCACATGGGCCATGCGTTCGAAGTTGGCCCAGGTGTCGGGCACGCTGCAGAGATCGTCGACCGCGTGACCGGTATCGACGAAGTCGCGCTGGAACACGCGCTCGTAGTCGCGGGTGAAGAACTTCTCGTAATAGGCCGCGGTGAAGGCATTGCCGACGGCATTGAAATCGTCGTCGGTGAGCTTGCCGTCGCAACGGTCCCACAACACTTCGGCGCCGGTGATCTCGCGCGCCTTCAGTCGCTGAATGTGGCTCGCGGCTTCCGGCGCCGAGAAGTGTTCGCCGCCCAGCCCACGCAGGATCGCCCAGGCGAGGTACATGCCGATGTGCGTACCGGCATCGTCGTTGTCGCGCTCGGTCTCGAAATTCAGGAACAGGTATTCGGCGTCGTCGTACTTCATCGTGGTCCTTCACGCGCGCGGCATCGGGCCGCGCGATGCTACATGGCCCAACGCGAATGTCAGCGTCCGGCCAACGCCAGGAAATCCGGACTGACGATCAGGCGCACGGCGTCGAGGCGCAGACGCGACTCCGGCAGCAGATCGTGCAACTGCTGTTTCTCGTCGGACGCGGCAGCGATTTCCTCGGCGCGCACGCCCGGATTCACTTGCGCGAGTGCGACCAGCCGTTCGATCTCGGCATCGAGTCGCTGATCGGCCGACAACATCGCCGCCTCGACTTCGCGCCGCGCCAGTCGTTCGACCTTGGCCTGCGCCGTCTTCAGCATCGGCGGCACCAACTGGTTCAGCACCTTGCGCAGCTTGGACAGGTCGACGCTGATCTCGCCGGCCTTGCGGCGCGCTTCGTCGGAGGGCTGGAAGTCCGGACGTTCGGTCAGGCGCGAATCGACCACGGCCCGCAGCGGCAACGGCGGCAGGAAACGGTCGACGTGCAGCTTGGCCGGTGCCACGCATTCGAGCAGGAATACGGCTTCGAGCAGGGCCGTACGCGGCGGCAGTGCCGGATCGACCAGGAAGGCGGCATTGCCGGTCTCGGCGCTGAGCAGCAGATCGAGCGCGCCCTGCACCATCGGATGGTCGAGGCGCAAGAACAACACGTCTTCGCGCGTCAACGCGGTGGCACGATCGAACGTGGCCTGGCGCGGTCCGTTCTCGAAACCCGGAAAGGCCTCGGTGCTGAGGTATTCGGGATCGAGCAGGTGGATGGTGTCACTCAGGTCTTCGGCGCTGATGCCGAACTGCTCGAACAGCTTGAGCAGGAAGGCATCACGGGCGGTGTCGCCGTCGTCTTCGTGCAGCGCGCGTTGCAGCAACGCATCGGGGGCGGCGCGTTGTGTCGCGAGTTCGAGCAGGCGATCACGACCTTGCTGGATGGCCGCCGCCAGTTCGCGGTGCGCGGCGCGGGTGCGACCGATCAGGGACTCCAGTGCTTCCTCGGCCGCGGAATGGGCGGCCGCGTATTCGCGCGCGACATGCACCAGTTCGGCGCCGAAACGACGGAGCAATTCGCGACCGTCCTGCGGGCTGGTGCGGAAGGCATCGAGGCCTTCGTCGAACCAACGCGCAAACGCCTCCTGTGCGCTGTGGCGGAAGCTCGCGAAGTGCAGGTTCACATCGCGCTTCTGGCCGATGCGGTCGAGACGGCCGATGCGTTGTTCGAGCTGGTCCGGATCGGGCGGCAGATCCCAGAACACGAGGTGACTCGCGAACTGGAAGTTGCGGCCTTCGGAACCGATTTCGGCGCAGAGCAGCAGGCGCGCACCATCCGGGCTCTGGAAGAACGCGGCATTGCGGTCACGCTGGACGATGCTCATGCCTTCATGGAAGCGCGCGATCTGCACGCCGCTGGCGGCTCGCAGCGCCTCTTCGAGCGCAAGCACCTTGGCCTGGCTGCGGCAGATCAGCAGGAACTTGTCGGCCGGAAATTCGTCCAGCAATGCGACCAGCCAGGCGAGACGCGGATCTTTCGCGTAATTCAGCGGCAGCGCATGCGGCGCCACATCGACATCGCTCTGGAACTCGGCGAGCAAGTGGCCACGCAGGGTCTCGTTGCTCTGTTCATCCGGCAAGGTAACCAGATGCGGCACGCGCTTCGGGAAACCACCGACCACGGCGCGACGATTGCGGAACATCACGCGACCAGTGCCGTGACGGTCGATCAACGCGGCGAGCATGGCGTCGCGCGCGTCGTCGTCTTCTGGCGCCTGGGCGGTGTCGCCGAGCGTGGCGGTCAATGTGTGCTGTTCATCGATCCCGAGCGGCTGCGCTTCGATCAGGGCGGTCGCCAGCGCCGACAATTTCGCGTATTCCGCGGTTTCCTGCTGGAACGCGGCGAGATCGTGGTAACGGGCCGGATCGAGCAGGCGCAGGCGCGCGAAATGGCCGGTGCGACCCAGTTGTTCCGGCGTCGCCGTCAGCAGCACCACGCCCGGCGTGCGCTTCGCAAGCGCTTCGGCGAGCACGTATTCGGAACTTTCTTCTTCCGGCGACCACGACAGGTGATGCGCCTCGTCGACCACGAGCAGATCCCATCCGGCGGTCACGAGCTGCTTGGCGCGCTCGGGATTCGCCACGATGAAAGCGGTGTCGGTGATCACCAGTTCGTCGTCCTGGAATGGATTGCGTCCGTCCGAATTCAGCTCGATCGCTTCGACGCGTTCGGCGTCGTAGATCGAGAAACTGAGATTGAAGCGGCGCAGCAGTTCCACAAACCACTGGTAGACCAGGGTCTCCGGCACCAGCACCAGTACGCGGCCGGCACGGCCGCTGGCGATCTGGCGGGCGATGATGAGACCGGCCTCGATGGTCTTGCCCAATCCGACTTCATCCGCCAGCAATACGCGCGGCGGACGACGGTCGGCGGCGATCTGCGCCACCTTCAACTGGTGTGGAATCAGGTCGACACGCGCGCTCTGCAGACCGAAGGCGGCGCTGCGGCGGGCCGACGCACGCTGCATCAGCGCTTCATGGCGGAATTCGAACTGGTCGTTGCGGTCGACACGGCCCTGGTTCAGGCGGTCTTCGGCCTTGGACACACTTTGCAGGTCATCGAGCGCGGTTTCGCAAAATGTCGACCCATGCACGACGTAGTGAAACAGTCCGTCGCGCTGATCGACCTCATCGACGCGATGCGGCTTGCCGGCCAGCGTGATCATGTCGCCGGCGCGGAACTGCGCGCGCGTCAGCGGTGCGGAATGGGTGGCGTACTGGCGCACCGTGCCGGTGCGGGCGTAAACAAGCTGGACCATACGCCCCTCGACCCGCAGTACGGTGCCGAGGCCGAGCTCGGGCTCGGCGTTCGAGATCCAGCGTTGTCCGGGAACATAGTTCGACATGAGGGACAGTGCGTGATGGAACCGGATTATGACCGATGCCGCCGCGGTCGGCGCACGCCGGTCGCGCAACATTCGTGACGACGATGCTCAGTCGCCGCCGCGTTCGCGCGGACCAAGACGGGCTTCGCACTGCACGGCGTGGATGCGCGGCTCAGGGCCCAGTTCCAGCGCCGTGAGCTTGCCGCCCCAGACCGCGCCGGTATCGATGGCATGGATGCCCAGCCCCTGAAACAGGCCAAGCGTGGACCAGTGGCCGCAGACGATGGGCAGATCGCGCGGCGCATGACCCGGCACTTCGAACCACGGATACAGGCCGGGCTGCTGGGTGCCGGGTGCGCCCTTGGCATTGAAATCCATGCGTCCGCGCACATCGCAGAAGCGCAGGCGGGTCATGACGTTGATGATGGCGCGCAGGCGATCGATGCCGTTCAGGTTCTTCGACCAGACCGACGGGCGGTCGCCGAACATGTGCTTGAGCAGCTTGCGGTAGTCCTCGCCCTGCAGCTTGCGTTCGACCTCGCTGGCGCGCGCCTTGGCGATGTTCAATGTCCAGCGCGGCGCGAGGCCGGCGTGCACCATGGCGAAGCCGAGTTCGCGATCGATGTGCAGCAAGGGGCGATGGCGCAACCAGGTCATCAGATCGTCGCGGTCGGCGGCCATGAGCACGCGTGCCAGGTCGACATTGGCGCGGCGCTGGTCGGCTTCCTTGCGTTCCGAAATCGCGAGCAGGCTGAGATCATGGTTGCCGAGCACGACCACCGACTGCGCATCCAGCGATCGCACCATGCGCAGGACTTCGAGCGAATGCCCGCCGCGGTTGACGAGATCGCCGCAGAACCACAGCCGGTCACGGGCCGTGTCGAAATTCAGATGTTCAAGCAGACGTGCCAGCGCGTCGTAGCAGCCCTGCACGTCGCCGATGGCATAGGTGGCCATCAGTGCAAGGTGCGCGGCACGGACAGCGTGAAGCGCGGGATCGGCGCATCGAAGGCGGTGCCATCGTCGGCGACCATCTGGTAGCTGCCCTGCATGGTGCCGACCGGGGTGTCGAGGATGGCACCCGAGGTGTATTCGAAGCGTTCGCCGGGCTGCAGGTGCGGATGTTCGCCGACCACGCCGGGGCCACGCACTTCCTCGACCTTGCCATTGGCATCGGTGATCACCCAATGCCGCGTCAGCAGCTTGGCCGGCACGTCGCCAGCGTTGTGCAGGGTGATGGTGTACGCGAATGCATACCGACCTTGGGCCGGCTTCGACTGCTCTTCGAGGAAACGCGGCGCTGCGGCCACGTCGATGCGGTAGTTGGTTCGGGACGTCATGGCGCGATTGTCGTGGGCCGGGGCGCGCCGATCAATCATCCCGCGATGGCGCTGGTTATGATCGCGATCCCGATGCATTGGACGCCGCCATGTCGAAACGCGAATACACCCTGATCGGCGCAGGCTTGGCCGGCAGCCTGCTGGCCCTGCTGCTGGCGCGACGCGGCGAAAAGGTGCGCGTGTTCGAACGGCGTCCGGATCCGCGCAGCGTCGGCTATCTCGGCGGGCGCTCGATCAACCTCGCGCTGGCCGAACGCGGCCTGCACGGCCTGCGCCTGGCCGGTCTGGAGCGCGCGGTGATGGATCAAGCGGTGATGATGCGCGGTCGCATGGTGCACGAGATCGGCGAAGCGGACCGTTTCATGCGTTACGGCAAGGATGATTCCGAGGTGATCTGGTCGGTCAATCGCGGGCGTCTGAACACCAGCGTGCTGCAGGCCGCCGAGGACGCTGGCGCACGCTTCCATTTCGACAGCGCGCTGGCTTCGGCCGATTTCGACCGCCGCGAACTGCGCTTCGAGAGCAGCGACGGCGTGCATTGTCAGACCGTGTTCGACTGCGTCATCGGCACCGACGGCGCCGGTTCGGCACTGCGCGCCGCGATGATGAAAGCGACCGACCTCGGCGAACGCATCGAATGGCTCGGACACAGTTACAAGGAACTGGAGATTCCTTCGGCCCCTGCGGGCGGATTCCTGATCGAACCGAACGCGCTGCACATCTGGCCACGCGGCGGCTACATGCTGATCGCACTGCCGAACGTCGACGGCAGCTTCACCGTCACCCTGTTCCTCGGCAACGAGGGGCGGCCGAGCTTCGCGACCTTGGGAACGATGGAAGCCGTGCGCGATTTCTTCGCGACCGAATTCCCGTCCGCGGTGCCGCTGATGCCCGAGCACCTGCAGGACTTCGCGCGCAACCCGACTGGCCTGCTGGCGACACTGCGCCTCGACCAATGGCACATCGACGGTCGCGCCCTGCTCGTCGGCGACGCCGCGCATGCCATCGTGCCTTTCCACGGCCAGGGCATGAATTGCGCCTTCGAGGACTGCGTCGAACTCGACCAGTTGCTTTCGGAGCATTCCGATCTCGAAAGCGCTTTCGCCGAGTTCCACGTGCGCCGCAAACCGAACGCGGACGCCATCGCCGACATGGCCATCGAGAACTACGTCGAGATGCGCGATTCGGTCGCCGACGATCGCTTCGTCCTGCTCAAGCAACTCGAACGCAGCCTCGCCGGCCTGCACCCGGAACGCTTCGTGCCGCGCTACTCGATGGTCATGTTCCGCCGCATCGGCTACGCCGAAGCGCAACGCCGCGGCCGTGTGCAATGGCAGATCCTCGAAGACCTGCTCGGCCCCGCCACCGACCTCGCCGGCATCGACTATGCCGAAGCCGAACGCCGCATCGTTTCCGAACTGGTGCCGTTGGCGAACTGAGCCGTTCCGGCGCCGCGCGAACTGCGGCGCCGGCATGGGTGCTTACTGGCAGGGCATGTCGCCGGTGATCTTGAGCTGGGTAGCGTTGTTGCGCGTCCACGCGCCGGGTACGCCCTGTTGCCAGGTCGCATTGAGGGTCACGCTGCCGTTGGCCTTGTTGGTGTAGGTGCGATTCAGCGTGCCAACCTGCGTGGTCGTGACGCTGCTGAACGCGCAGGTCGGGCAGAAGCCGCGGTGCTGCAGCAGCGGGATCGCCACCGCGGCGCCCGGCGTCGTCGTCACGCCGAGCAGCCAGCGCGCCACGCCTTGCGCGTCGAACAGGTAGGCGGCATCCGCTTCCACGGACGAAATCGCCGTGACACTGAAGCCCCAACCCGATTCCGCCGGGTTCGCCCAAGCGCCCGAATAGCTGGTCGGCGCGCCGCCGACCGACGGACAGCTCGCACCAGCACTCGTCTGGAACGGCTCGCTGCCGTACTGGCCGTCGAGCAGCCACGAGAACGTGAAGGCCGAGGCCGAGTCGAACGTCAGCATCACTTCGCCGACCGCATTCGAATAGGCGGTCGTGCCGTTCCAGCTCAGGCGATACAGCGGCGCACGCCAGCTGCCGGCATTGGCGCCCGGTGCGGCATTCGCGGCCAGGTACCAGGTCGGCGTGCCGTCTTCGAGATAGGTGTACCAGACCAGGGCCCAGGCGCTGTCCGCCTGCGACAGGAACATGCCATGGCCGGAACGGTTGGGATTGAAGTAGCCCTGCATCACCGGACGCGCCATCGCCGCGCCGAAGTCGAGCTTGCTGGTCAGCGTGAACGTGGCCGACGTGCTGCCGCTGTTGACCGCCGTGATGTACCAGCGACCCGGCGTCAGCGCCGCACCGAGCAGATCGACCGCCTCGGTCGCACCCGCGTGGATCGACGTGCCCTGCGCCTGGCCGCGTGCCGGCGCGGCCGCGAACGTCGGCGGCGTCGGTGCTGCCGTCGCCTTGGCGACGTACAGGTCGACTTCGCCGCTGCCGCTCGTCGCCACGTGCAGACCAGTCGCGTTCGGCGGCACGTCGATGACGATGCGCTCGTGCGCCTGGCCTGCGGTCAGCGTGATCGTTTCGCTGTCGTCGAATCCGTGCATCACGATCGGAGACGGCGTGCTCGACGCGGTGCGCTTGATCCGCAGCGGAATCAGACCGACGCCTTCGGGGCGGCTGCGCGTGGCACCGATGCGCAGGAAGGCGAAGGCGGTTTCATCGACCGCCAGCGCCGGCAGATTCCAGGCGATGCGCGTCTGGAACGGCGCCTGCGCCTCGGTCACGCGGGGTCCGGTAAAGCTCGCACTCAGATCACTGGCGCCGTCGAGGCCACCGTTGTAGACCTCGACCTTGATCGTTTCCGCGGTACCGCGAAGTTTCTGCATCAGGATCCAGTAACGCGATGTCGCGCTGGGGTAAACGGCCTCGATCGTGCATTCGTCATTCGCGTCTGGCGAGCTGCCCGCGCACAACTGTTCGCTCTCTTCGGCGACGCCGTTTCCATTGGCATCAAAGCCGATGTAGATGTCTTTGTCGCCACCCGACGGATTCAGGATTGCCGCGCGAATGACCGCCGAAACATTGTTGCCGGCCGCCGGTGGTGCGAGGAACAACGTTCGCACACCGCTCGTCCCGTTGTACGGGTCATCGTCCGTGTCTGCGATGACCGTGCCACCGAAGGATTCGAGACGACGCAACTGCGTCGCACCGAAAGTGGCGTCGGACAGCGCGACCAGTCCGCTCAGCGTCCGCAGGCTGTAACCATTGGTGGTATCGGTTTCGATCACGATCTCGTCGGGCACGTCGCCGGCGGAAGCCTTCACGGCCACCGGGACGACCGTGGTCGCGAGGTCGCTGTTGCCAACCGGGACCAGGCGGATCTGGCCGTCGATCCAGGTGCCGATCAGCGAGGAGTCGTTGATGTTCACGGTGATCGACAGGGCCGTGCCGTTCGCGTTGTTCGCACTGAACTCGCTCGGCGTCACCGTCACCGACGTGCCGGCCGGCATGCTCGATTCAACGCGCCAGTTGCCACTGCTCATCGCCGTGACCGCGCGCGAGAAACTGCAGGTCTGGGCACAGTCGTCCGTATGGATGAAGGGCAGGTTGAGATTCTTCGGTTGCCCGCCGAAAGCCGGGTCGGCTTCGCGGAACTGCGTCGAGGTCACGTTGAAGTACAACCCGGCGCGGGCGGCCTGATCGACGCGCGTGCGACCGGCGCCCCCTTCGACATACGGCGCCGGCGTGACGCCGTCTTCCATCAGCAGCGTGTGTGACGCCGTGGTCACCAGTGCCGATTCGACCTGGGCGACGCTCCAACTCGGATTGGCCGACAACAGCAGCGCCGCTGCGCCAGCGATGTGCGGCGAAGCCATCGAGGTGCCGCTGAACACGACCGATCCGTTCGAACGATGATAGGCCGCAGCGATGCTGGTGCCTGGCGCGGCAATGGTCGGTTTCAGCACGCCGCTGTAGGGCGTCACCGGACCACGGCCACTGGAGTCGTTCAAGACGTCACCGGCACCGTCGTTGCGCGTCGCCACCGACGAGATCGCCGCATTGATCTGACCACCGGCGACACGCGCCGCCTCGACCAGATTCCTGATCGTCGTGCCATCGGTCGCATTCAGGTGCACCGCTGGCAGGAAGTGGCCGTCCGCCACGACATTGGCGTCGCCACCGGGCACGTTGGCGAGGATCATGCCGACCGCGCCGGCCAGCTTGACGTTGCAGCCCTTCTCGATGCGCGCGTATTCGCCGCGGTCGCAGATCACGATCTTGCCGGCGAGAGATCCGGCGGGAAACGGATTGCTGGCGCTGCTCGTGCACGTCGTCGTGTTGTTGGTCGCCGTGCCGCTGCCGCACAGGGCATTGCCGAAGTCTTTGGCGTGCACGACCTGGGCCGTGCCGACGCCGGCGGTGATGCCGTCACCGACCAGATTGAACGGCGTGGTAACGCCGTGGCCGCTGATGCCGGTCACCGAGGTCGAGAAGCGACGGCCGCTGGATTCGTTGGCCGCCGTGATCACCCAGGGGGCATTGCCGGGCGACGACACCGTGCTGGTGCCGGGACCGCTGTTGCCGGCCGCGACCACCGGCACGACGCCGGCAGCGCGCACATTGAAGAACGCGGCCGCGTCGTCAGCGGTACTGTTCAAGCGCAGTGAGCCCCAGGGATCGTAGGCGCCGCCGCCGATCGAGAAATTGACCACGTCGACGCCGTCGGCGACGACCTGGTTCAGCGCGGAAATGATCGCCGATCCCGAGCAACCGTCGTCCTGCGCCTCGAAGCAGACCTTGTAGGAGATCAGGTTCGCACGCGGCGCCACGCCGGACAGCGTCCGGTTCAGCGTCGTCGTCGGCGCACTCTGCGCGACCGTGAACGGATTGCCGACGGCCGTGCTGGCGACATGGGTGCCATGGCCGCCGCAGTCCTTGCCGGCCGACGTGGTCGAGTCGAAGCTGCAGGTCTCGTTGACGTAGTCGTACAGGCCGATCAATTTGTCGTTGCAGCGCGTGTCGGCGCCCGAGGCACAGACGCCATACCGCTGGCCGCGCGGGTTGCTGTGGTCGAAACCGTCCACCGCCACGTCGGCGAAGGACGGATGCGAGGTGTTCACGCCGCTGTCGACGATGCCGACGACGACGCCCTCGCCCTTGGTGCGGATGTTCGAGCCCTGGACCGTGCCGTTCCAGACCGAGTCTGCGCCGATCCATTGCGGACCCGCGTCGGTCAACAGGCGGCGCTTGAAGTCCGGGCGCACGGCGACGACGCCGTCGATGCCTTTCATCACCTCGGCCTCGGCCTCGCTCAATTCGATCGCGAAACCGTTCGCGACGAGGTCGTAACGGTACTTCGGCGTCAGCGTGCGCTTGAAGCGGGTGGCGGCGGCATCCAGCACCAGGCCCTGACGTTCATGCAGGAAATCGACGTAACGACGTACCGGCGCGGCCTTGGCATCGAGCTTGTGCGCACCCGAGACGCCGATGGCGGTGGGCTCAAGATGTGCGGCGCGCTTGGCATTGCCGAGCTGGGCGGGATTTTCGAAAGTCGCCGCGGGCGGTTCGGCCAGGGAAACGAGATAGATCTTGCGGGCATCGGCCGCCTGGGCCGTGCCGGCAAGCGCCAGGCTGGCGCAGAGGGCTGCGCGGAGATGGGCATGAATCATGTGCCGATACCTTTCTTTACGATCGCGAGCCGGCGATCATCGCAAATCTTTCTACGCGCCGCATGTGTATGTCGAATGAAGCCCGCGAAGTGCTGAACGGATTCCTGAGTGCCGAGTATGGCCGCGGCCCGGATGAAACACGCCTGATTCACATCGGTGAACGCCATCCAGAGACGGGCTCGCTCCACTGGATCACCGCCTGGAATCCGCTGGGCATCGTGCACGACGACGCTGCAAACGCCGTCGCACAGCGCGACTTGTTTGCCGCACTCGCCATGGCCGGATTGCGCGTCGAGCATGGCTTCGCACGCTCGCCGGAGCAGTCGGACGACGGCTGGCGCGAGCCCTGTGCCATCGTGCACGACGCGGACCACCAGTCGATCGACGCACTGGCGCGCCGCTTCCGGCAACTCGCGGTGGTCGTGCTGGAACCCGGGGCGCCGGCACGGCTGCGCTGCTATCGCGCGCTGTGGATCGAACGCTTCGGCAGCGCCGACATGGACGCTCGGAACGTCGAATGGGTAGCATAACCCTCCACTTTTTCTGCTGACGATGCCTGATTCCCTACACGACGCCGCGCCGCTGCTCGCTGCCCGCGGACTGGCCATGGTGCGCCAGGGCGAACCGATCTTCGGGCCGCTCGACTTCGATCTGCACGCGGGCGAAGTGCTGTTGATCGAGGGCGGCAACGGCAGCGGCAAGACCACGCTGTTGCGTGTGCTCGCCGGACTGCTGAGCGCCAGCGAAGGTCGCATCGAACGCAATGGCGTGGTGTCCGAGGATCTGACCACGCCGGTCGGATTCCTGAGCCACGCACTCGGCCTGCGCGCCGACCTGAGTCCAATCGAACAACTCGATTTCTTCGCCTGCCTGTACGGGCTGCGCCCCGGCATTTCGGCGATGGGGGCACTGAAATCGGTCGGTCTCGATGGCTTCGAACACATGCCGGTGCGTCGACTGTCGGCGGGCCAGCGCAAACGCTGCGCGCTGGCGGCGCTGCTGCACACCGCGAATACGCTGTGGCTGCTTGACGAGCCCTACGCCAACCTCGATCGCGACGGCCAGATCCTGGTCGACCGCCTGCTCGAGGCGCACATCGCCCGCGGCGGCGCGGCGCTGATCACCTCGCACGGTCTGATTGAACCGACCGTCTCGCGGGTGCGGCGCATGCGCATGGAACTGGCCCATGCGTAAGGGCAGCGTGCTTTCCGCCTTCTTCGGCGTGATGCGCCGCGACGCGCTGTCGCTGTGGCGCCGACGCGCCGATGCGCTGAACCCGATCTGGTTCGCCGCCATCGTCGTCACCCTGTTCCCGCTCGCCCTGGGTCCGGAAGCCGCCAAGCTGGCGCGCATCGCCGGTGGCGTGATCTGGGTCATCGTGCTGCTCGCGAGTTTGTTGTCTCTTGACGCCTTGTTCCGCGCCGATCTGGAAGAAGGCTCGCTCGACCTCATGCTGACCAGCGCCCAACCGCTTGCCGTGCTTGCCGCCGCCAAGATCCTGCTGCACTGGCTGGCCACCGGCCTGCCCCTGCTCGCGATAACGCCCATCGCGGCGACCGCGCTCGGCCTGTCACCGAAGGCCTTGCCGGTGCTATTGACATCGCTTGCACTCGGCACGCCCATCATCAGCGTCATCGGCGCCTGCGCCGCGGCGCTCACCGCGGGTCTGCGTCGCGCCGGCATGCTGCTGTCGCTGATCGTGTTGCCGCTGGTGGTGCCGGTGCTGATCTTCGGCGCGGGCGCGGTCGAAGCCAGCCTGACCGGTACCTCGACCACGCAACCGATGCTGTTCCTCGCTGCGGGCCTCGTGGCATCGATCGCACTCGGGCCGATGGTCTGCGCAGCCGCACTTCGTCTTGGAAACCATTGATGTCATGAACGGCTTTCTGGTCTGGTTGAACAGTTTCGGTTCCCCCGAGAAATTCCATCGGGTGGCCCTGCGCTTCGAGCCCTGGCTGCTCGGGCTGGCGCTGCTCGTCGGCGCCGTGGGCCTCTATCTCGGTCTCGTGAAAGCGCCGGCGGATTACCTGCAGGGCGAATCGGCGCGCATCATGTACATCCACATCCCGGCGGCGTGGATGTCGTTGTTCATCTACGGGTTCATGGCCTTCTCCGGCTTCTGCGCCCTGGTGTGGCGCTTCAAGGTGGCCGAACTGATGGCCATGGCCGCCGCGCCCATCGGTGCCGGGTTCACCGCGGTGACCCTGATCACCGGCAGCCTCTGGGGTCGCCCGACTTGGGGCACGTATTGGGTGTGGGACGCACGCCTGACCTCGGAACTGGTGCTGCTGTTCCTGTTCTTCGGCGTCATCGGCCTGTACAACGCCATCGAGGACCAGCGCAAAGGCGCACGCGCGGCCAGCCTGCTGGCGCTGATCGGTCTGGTGAATCTCCCCATCATCCATTTCTCGGTGAACTGGTGGAACACCTTGCACCAGGGCAACTCGATCAACCTGTTCGCGGGCAAGTCGAGCATCCATCCCTCGATGCTGTGGCCGCTGATCCTGATGGCGCTGGCGACCAAGTTCTGGTTCGGCGCCAGCCTGCTCGCACGCACACGTATCGCCCTGATCGAATTCGAAGCCGGCAAGGAATGGGCGCAGACCGCGCTGTTCGGGCCGCGGAGACCGGAAGCATGAACCACACGCCTTTCATCATCGCCTCGTACGCGGTGTTCGCCGCCTTCCTGATCTGGGATTTCCTGGCACCGCGCCTGGCCCTGCGCCGTCTGCGCCACGAGCTCGGCGCGCGTGCCGCGCGCGTGGAGCGGAGGAAGAACCGATGAACCCGACCCGTCGTCGTCGCCTCGTCGCGATCAGCGTGGGCCTGCTCGGCCTCGGCATCGCCAGCGGTTTCGTGATCTACGCGTTGCGCGAGAACATGCAGCACTTCATCAGCCCGTCCGACATCGCCCTTGGCAAGGCGCCGCAGGGCCATCGATTCCGTCTCGGCGGCGTGGTGCTCGAGGGCAGCGTGAAGCGCTCGGCGACCTCGCTCGATGTCGATTTCGTCGTCACCGACCGCTTCAAGGACATCCCGGTGCGTTACACCGGCATCCTGCCCGATCTGTTCCGCGAGGGTCAGAGTGTCGTCGCCACCGGCACGCTCGAGGGCAGCACGCGGTTCATCGCGGAGGAAGTGCTGGCCAAGCACGACGAGAACTACATGCCGACCGAAGTCGCCGATGCCATCGCGAAAGCGAAGGCGCAAAAGGACGGCCAGCCATGATCCCCGAACTCGGCCAGTTCGCGCTGATCCTCGCCCTGCTGGTGGCGGCGGCGCAGGCGCTGTTGCCGCTGATCGGCGCGCAGACCGGGCGGACGCGCTGGGTGGCGATGGCGCGACCGACCGCACTGGTGCAGTTCGCGCTGGTCGCGCTGGCGTTCGCGCTGCTGACCCATGCCTTCGTCGTGCAGGACTTCTCGGTCGCCTACGTCGCGCAGAATTCGAATTCGGATCTGCCGATGCTGTACCGCTATTCGGCGGTCTGGGGCGCACACGAAGGCTCGCTGCTGCTGTGGGCACTGATGCTGTCGATCTGGACCGCGGTGGTCGCGGTGCGTACGCGCGACCTGCCGGAGGCCTTCGTCGCCCGTGTGTTGTCGGTGCTCGGCTTTGTCGCGGTCGGCTTCCTGCTGTTCACGATCCTGACCTCGAACCCGTTCCTGCGCCACGTGCCGGGCTTGCCTGATGGCAATGACCTGAACCCGCTGCTGCAGGACCCGGGCCTGATCATCCATCCGCCGATGCTGTATGCCGGCTACGTCGGCTTCGCGGTGGCCTTCGCGTTCGCGGTCGCAGCGCTGATCGAAGGCCGCGGCGACGCGCGCTGGGTGCGTTGGGCGCGGCCGTGGACCTTGGTGGCCTGGGGTTTCCTCACCTTCGGCATCGCGCTCGGTTCGTGGTGGGCGTACTACGAACTCGGCTGGGGCGGCTGGTGGTTCTGGGATCCGGTCGAGAATGCATCGTTCATGCCCTGGCTGGTCGGCACGGCACTAATCCACAGCATGGTCGTCAGCGACCAGCGCCAGCAGCTGCTGCGTTGGACCTTGCTGCTCGCCATCCTCGCGTTCTCGTTGTCGCTCCTCGGCACCTTCCTGGTGCGCTCGGGCGTGTTGACGTCGGTGCATGCGTTCGCGGCCGATCCGACCCGCGGCATCTTCATTCTCGCCTTCCTCGGCAGCGTCACCGGCGGCGCGCTCGCGTTGTACGCATGGCGCGCACAGCGCTTCGCCGTCGACGGCGGATTCGCGCCGGTCTCGCGTGAGTCCGCCATCCTGCTCAACAACGTGCTGCTGACCTCGGCCGCGGCCATGGTCCTGCTCGGCACCCTGTTCCCGCTGCTGGCGGATGCCTTCGGCTGGGGCAAGATCTCGGTCGGCCCGCCGTACTTCGGCACCCTGTTCCCACTGCTGACCGCACCGATCGTGTTCCTGGTCGCGTTCGCCCCCTTCATCCGCTGGCGCGGCGACACGCTGGCGCGCTTCGTCGCCCAGTTGAAGTGGCCGCTGGTCGTCGCGCTCGTGCTCGCAGCGCTGGCGTTCGCGCTGTTCAGTGCGCCGTGGAAGGCGGTGCTGGGCGTGCTGGCTGGCGTCTGGGTGATCGCAGCGGTGCTGAACTACGTGCGCGTGCACCGCGGCGACAGTGAACGCCGCACACGTGGACTGACGCGTGCCGCGATCGGCATGCTGCTCGCGCATGCCGGCATCGGCGTGTTCGTGATCGGCGTGTTCGTGACCGAGAGCACCAGCGTCGAGAAGGACGTGCGTCTCGTGCCGGGTGAATCGGTCGAGGTGCGCGGCTATCGATTCGTGTTCGAAAAGCTCGAACATCGCGAAGGCCCGAACTTCGTCGCCGACCGCGGCGTCATCGGTGTCTATCGCGGTGATCGTCGCGTCGAGACCATGTACCCGGAGAAGCGCCAGTATCGCGGCCGCCAGGTGATGACCGAAGCCGACCTCGACCCGGGGCTCACGCGCGACCTCTATGTCGCGATGGGTGAACCGGTCGGCGACAACGACGCCTGGGCACTGCGTATCTATCACAAGCCGTTCATCCGCTGGATCTGGCTGGGTGCGCTGTTCATGATGTTCGGCGGCTTCATCGCCGCGCTCGACCCGAAGTTCCGCGCCGCGCGTGCGGCCGCGCGTTCACCAGCGAACACGGCGGAGGCTACGGCCTGATGCGTTACCTGATTCCGCTGTTGTTGTTCCTCGGGCTCGGCGTGCTGCTGTTCAGCGGCCTCGGCAAGGACACGCGTTACGTGCCGTCGCCACTGATCGACAAGCCCGCGGCCGCGTTCGTGCTGCCCGAACTGCGCGACAACACCCGCAGCATCGACGCGAAGCAGTTCACCGGCACGCCCTATCTGCTCAATGTCTGGGGCAGCTGGTGCGTGGCCTGCCAGCAGGAACATCCGGTGCTGATGGCGTATGCGAAGACCAAGAAGATTCCGCTCGTCGGCCTGAACTGGAAGGACGACAACGAGACCGCACTGCGCTGGCTGGCCGCCCTGGGCGATCCGTACGACGCCATCCCGGTCGATGCCGACGGTCGCGTCGCCATCGACTACGGCGTCTACGGCGCACCGGAGACGTTTCTGATCGACGGCAACGGCGTCATCCGCTTCAAGCAGGTCGGTCCGCTGACGCCCGAGATCATCGCGACCGAGATCGAGCCGCGCCTGGCCACGATGGGAGTGAAATGATGCGTCGCATCGTGTTTGCATTGGCCTTCCTGCTGACGACCACGCTGGCGCAGGCGATCGATCCGCTGCCGTTTGCGAACGAGGCCGAGGAACAACGCTTCCAGGCGCTGGCGCGCGAATTGCGTTGCCTGGTCTGCCAGAACCAGAACATCGCCGACTCCGATGCCGGGCTTGCGAAAGACCTGCGCAATGAAGTGTTCGAGATGATGCGTGCCGGCAAGTCCGACGACGAGATCCGGCAGTTCCTGGTCGACCGTTACGGCGACTTCGTGCTGTACGACCCGCCGTTCAAGGCGGTGACCCTGGTGCTCTGGGTCGGACCGATCCTGATCCTGATCGTCGGCTTCGCGATCGCGCGCAACATGATGCTGCGCGGTGGCCCGCATCCGGACCTGCCCGGCCCGATCGACGACAAGGTGGACCGATGAGCGCCGCGTTCCTGATCTGGGTCGCGTTGATCAGCATCGCGGCCATGGCGCCCATCGTCTGGCCGCTGTTGCGCGCCCAGAACGAGGACGACGGCACGCGCGCCGCGCGCAAGCAGCGCGATGCCCTGGCGGCGGCCCGCGCCGCCGACGTGTTGTCGCAGGACGAATACGAGTCGAAGCTGGCCGCGTTGCCCGTGCCCGCTGCGGCCCCGACACGCCCTTCGCTCACGTTGGCACTGCGACTGGGTTTCGCTTTGCCGCTGTGCGCGCTGATGATGTATCGCCAGATCGGCGAGCCGCGTGCGCTCGATCCGAAAGCGCTGGTGTCGGCCCAGGCCGAGATGGCTGCGGCGCCGGATCTCGAGACCGCCGTCAAGGGACTGGAGCAACGTCTGGCCGGTCAGCCGGACGACCCGGAAGGCATGCTCCTGCTGGCGCGCGGCTACCAGCAATTGCAACGATTCGCCGATTCGCGCGACATGCTGGCCAAGGTGCGTGCCCTGCTGCCCGATGATCTCGACGTGCAGGTCGAATATGCCGAAGCGCTGGCGCTCGCGACCGAGACCCGCCGCTTCGAGGGCGAATCCGAAGCCCTGCTCGCCGATGCGCTGAACAAGGACCCGACCCAGCAACGCGCGCTGTGGCTATCCGGCATCGCCGCCGTACAACGTGACGACAAGGCCGCCGCACTCGCCTACTGGCAACGCTTGCTGCCGCTGCTGCCACCGGATTCCAGCGTCTACAACGCCGTGGCCGAGCAGATCCGCGGCATCGGTGGCGACGTGCCCGCGTTGGCCGCAACGTCGCCCCAAGCGCCGACACCGACAACCGCCGACGCGGCGACACCGGACGCGGCGTCGATCCGTGTCTCGGTGCGTATCGCCGATGCGCTGAAGGATCGCGTCGCGCCGACCGACACCGTCTACGTCTTCGCGCGCGCTGCCGAAGGTCCGAAGATGCCGCTCGCGATCCAGCGATTCGCCGCGTCCGAGCTTCCGAAGGCAGTCCTGCTCGACGACAGCATGGGCATGATGCCGACGCTGAAGCTCTCGCAGGTGCCACGCATCGTGCTCGGTGCACGCGTCTCGAAATCCGGCAACGCGATTCCGCAATCGGGCGATTTCGAAGTGATCGGCGCCGCCTTCGACCAGGCCGAGACCCCGGCCAGCACGGAACTCGTCATCGCCAACGTCGTGCCCTGAGCGCTCGACCAAGGTCGGGCTTGCGCAGCAGCGACTGCTGCGCGAACGTGGCGGAGATGAAACTCGCCCTGCTGTCCGATGTACATGCGAATCGGCAGGCCTTCGCGGCTTGCGTCGCGCATGCACGCCAAGCCGGTGCGGAACGGTTCGCACTGCTCGGTGATTTCGTCGG
>JAKJFE010000110.1 GCA_022705045.1 Pseudomonadota bacterium
CGCGTCGATCTGGTCGTACGCCTTGAACTCGCCACCAAAACGCTCCGCGCCGATCTTCGTCAGCGCCGCCGTCAGCGTCGTCTTCCCGTGATCCACGTGGCCAATCGTCCCCACGTTCACGTGCGGCTTCGTGCGTTCGAATTTACCCTTTGCCATGACTGCAAACCCTTAAGAATTGAAAGTCGAAATGAATGTGGATCAGGCGTTCTTCTTGATCACTGCGTCGGCGATGTTGTTCGGCGCTTCGGCGTAGTGATCGAATTCCATCGTGAAGGTGGCGCGGCCCTGCGACATCGAGCGCATCGCGGTGGCGTAACCGAACATCTCGCCCAGCGGCACCATCGCATTGATGACCTTGCCCGACGGCGTGTCGTCCGAACCCTGCAGGATGCCGCGACGACGACTCAAGTCGCCCATCACGTCGCCCATGTAGTCTTCCGGCGTCACCACCTCGACCTTCATGATCGGTTCCAGCAGGGCCGGATTGGCCTTCTGGAACGCTTCCTTGAAAGCCATCGAACCGGCAACCTTGAACGCCATTTCGTTCGAGTCGACGTCGTGGTACGAGCCGTCGACCGCCTTGATCTTGACGTCGACCACCGGGAAGCCGGCGAGCACGCCGTTCTTGATCGCTTCCTGGATGCCCTTGTCAGCTGCGGTCACATACTCCTTCGGAACCACGCCGCCGACGATGGCGTTCTCGAAGAGGTAACCGCCGCCGCGCTCCAGCGGCTCCATTTCGATGACGATGTGGCCGTACTGGCCGCGACCGCCCGACTGGCGAACAAACTTGCCTTCCTGACGCACAGCTTTGCGAATCGCTTCGCGATAGGCAACCTGCGGCTTGCCGACGTTGGCTTCAACGTTGAACTCGCGCTTCATGCGGTCAACGAGAATTTCCAGATGCAGTTCGCCCATACCGGAGATGATGGTCTGGCTCGACTCTTCGTCGGTGCGCACGCGGAACGAGGGGTCTTCCTGAGCCAAACGACCCAGCGCGATACCCATCTTTTCCTGATCCGCCTTGGTCTTCGGCTCCACCGCCATCGAGATGACGGGTTCCGGGAACACCATGCGCTCCAGCGTGATCACATGATCCTGCGAGCACAACGTGTCGCCCGTCGTGACGTCCTTGAGGCCGACCGCAGCGGCGATGTCGCCGGCCAGGACTTCCTTGATTTCGTCGCGCTGGTTGGCGTGCATCTGCAGGATGCGACCGATGCGTTCCTTGCGGGACTTGACCGGGTTGTAGACCTGGTCACCGGCATTCAGCGTGCCCGAATAGACACGGAAGAAGGTCAGAGAACCCACGTACGGATCGGTCATGATCTTGAACGCGAGCGCCGAGAACGGCTCCTTGTCACCGGCCGTGCGGCTGGCTTCCTTGTCGTTCTCGTCCACGCCCTTGACCGGCGGACGATCGGACGGCGCCGGCAGGAAGTGGATGACTGCATCCAGCATCGCCTGCACGCCTTTGTTCTTGAATGCCGTGCCGCAGAACATCGGGATGATGTCGCAAGTCAGGGTGCGCGCACGAATGCCGCCCATGATCTCGGCCTCGGAGAGGTCACCCTCTTCGAGATACTTGTTCATCAGCTCTTCCGAGGACTCGGCCGCGGCTTCGATCATGAACTCGCGTGCCTTCTTGGCGTCGTCCACGAGCGCTGCCGGGATGTCGCCATAGGTGAACGTCGTGCCCTGGTTCGACATGTCCCAGATGATCGCTTTCATCTTGAGCAGATCGACCACGCCTTCGAAGTTCTCTTCAGCGCCGATCGGCAGCTGCATCGGAACCGGATAGGCATTCAGGCGCGACTTCAGCTGGTCGACGACCTTGTAGAAGTTCGCGCCGGTGCGGTCCATCTTGTTGACAAACGCGAGGCGCGGCACCGAATACTTGTTGGCCTGACGCCACACCGTTTCAGACTGCGGCTGCACGCCGCCGACCGCGCACAGCACGAACACCGCACCGTCGAGCACGCGCAGCGAACGCTCAACTTCGATGGTGAAGTCAACGTGCCCCGGAGTGTCGATGATGTTGAACCGGTGTTCCTGGAAGGACTTGTCCATGCCCTTCCAGAAGCAGGTCGTCGCAGCAGACGTGATCGTGATGCCACGCTCCTGCTCCTGCTCCATCCAGTCCATCGTCGCGGCGCCGTCATGGACTTCGCCGATCTTGTGGTTGACGCCGGTGTAGAACAGGATGCGTTCCGTCGTGGTCGTCTTACCGGCATCGATGTGGGCCATGATGCCGAAATTGCGGTAACGCTCGATGGGCGTAGTGCGCGCCATGATCTGAGTCCTGTCCGATTACCAGCGGTAGTGCGCGAAAGCCTTGTTGGCTTCGGCCATACGGTGAGTTTCTTCGCGCTTCTTGACGGCGCCGCCACGGCTTTCCGCGGCATCGATCAGCTCGCCAGCGAGCTTGCGCGGCATCGAGGTTTCGCCACGCTTGCGGGCGGCATCGATGGTCCAGCGCATGGCCAGCGCCAGACGGCGCGCCGGACGAACTTCAACCGGCACCTGATAGGTAGCACCACCGACGCGGCGCGACTTCACCTCGACGGCTGGCGAGACATTGCTCAACGCCTTGTCGACGAGCGCGAGCGCGTCCGCATTCTTTTCACCAATCACATCGAGCGCGCCGTAGACGATGCCTTCGGCCGTCGACTTCTTGCCGCTCTTCATGATCATGTTGATGAAGCGCGCGATCGTCTCGCTCCCGTGCTTGGGATCGGGGAGCAGGGTGCGCTGCGGAGTAGAGCCTTTACGCGACATAAGAATTCAATCCAGTCTGGAAATTAGGACTTCGGGCGCTTGGCGCCGTACTTGGAGCGACTCTGGCGACGCTTGGCGACGCCCGCGGCATCGAGCGAGCCGCGCACGGTGTGATAACGCACGCCCGGCAGGTCCTTGACGCGACCACCACGGATCAGAACGACCGAGTGCTCCTGCAGGTTGTGGCCTTCGCCACCGATGTAGCTGATGACCTCGAAGCCATTGGTCAAACGGACCTTGGCCACTTTGCGCAGAGCCGAATTCGGCTTCTTCGGGGTCGTCGTGTATACGCGCGTGCAGACGCCACGGCGCTGCGGGCAGCTGGCCAAAGCCGGCGATGCACTCTTGTAGGTCTTCGGGCGGCGCGCAGTGCGCACCAACTGGTTGATCGTCGCCATGTGAAAGAGTCCTGAGAAACGAAAGACAGGCCGGCACCAGCCGACCTGTCAGCTTTGAGACTTTAACAGCCAGTTAACCTGACTGTCAACGACACCACAACCTTCCCTGGCCGCGAACACGAGGCGCTTCCTGCGCCTCATTTCGTATGTTTAACGGGCCTTAAGCCTCGTCAGAACCGCCGTCTTCCGAGAGGGGTTCCGCGAACGTCACACTGGACGCGCCACGGAAGGAATCCATCTCGGCCTCGGTGAGGCCGGCATTCGCCGCACGCCGCTTGGCGTGGTAGGCGAGACCGGTACCGGCAGGAATCAAGCGGCCAACGATAACGTTTTCCTTCAAGCCACGCAGTTCGTCACGCTTGCCCATGATGGCGGCTTCGGTCAACACGCGGGTGGTTTCCTGGAAAGACGCCGCCGAAATGAACGATTCCGTCGCCAAGGAGGCCTTGGTGATGCCCAGTAGCACCGGGTCGTAGCTCGCGACGCGTTCATTGCGGGTACGGGTACGTGCATTCTCGTCGAGCACGCGTACACGATCGGTCTGCTCGCCGCGCAGGTAGCGGGTATCACCGCCATCCGAGATTTCGACTTTGCGCAACATCTGGCGAATGATCGTTTCGATGTGCTTGTCGTTGATCTTCACGCCCTGCAGGCGATAGACGTCCTGGATTTCGCGGGTCAGGTATTCGGCCAGCGGTTCCACGCCCTTCAGGCGCAGGATGTCCTGGGGATTCGGCTCGCCGTCGACGACAGTTTCACCCTTCTCGATGTGTTCACCTTCGAAAACAATGACCTGGCGCCACTTCGGGATCAGCTCCTCATGCGCGTTGCCATCCTTGTCGGTGATGATCAGGCGCTGTTTGCCCTTGGTGTCCTTGCCGAAGCTGATGATGCCGGTGCGCTCCGCGAGGATGGCCGGTTCCTTCGGCTTGCGTGCTTCGAACAGGTCGGCAACACGCGGCAAACCACCGGTAATGTCGCGGGTCTTGGAGGTTTCCTGCGGGATACGGGCAACCACGTCGCCCACGCCCACTTGGGCACCATTCTGCAGCGACACGATCGCACCCGGCGGCAGGAAGTACTGCGCCGGAATGTCGGTACCGGGCAGCTTGAGTTCCTTGCCCTTCTTGTCTTCGAGACGGACGAGCGGACGCAGGTCTTTGGCCGCCGAACCGCGACGCTTCGGATCGGTCACCACCGCCGACTGCAAGCCGGTGAGTTCGTCGATCTGTTCCTGCACCGTAACGCCGTCGACGAAGTCGACGAAGCGCAGCGTACCGGCCACTTCCGACACGATCGGATGGGTATGCGGATCCCAGTTCGCGACGGTCTGGCCGGCCTTGACCGGATCGCCGTCCTTGACCGAGATCGTCGCACCGTACGGCACGCGATAACGTTCACGCTCGCGACCGTGCGCATCCATGACCGACAGTTCGCCCGAACGCGACACCGCGACGAGATGACCAGCGGCATGTTCCACGGTCTTGACATTGTTGAACTTCAACGTACCAGTGGTCTTCACCGTCACGTTGTCGACGGCTGCCGCTCGCGATGCCGCACCACCGATGTGGAAGGTACGCATCGTCAGCTGGGTGCCCGGTTCGCCGATCGACTGCGCAGCAATGACGCCGACCGCTTCGCCGATGTTGACCAGGTGGCCACGCGCCAGGTCGCGGCCGTAGCAATGACCGCACACGCCGTGACGCGATTCGCAGGTGATGGTCGAACGCACCTTGATCGACTGGACACCCGAGGCTTCGAGCTGCTCGACACGCTTTTCGTCGAGCAGCGTGTTGCGTTCGACGATCGGCTTCTCGTCGTTGCCGGGCGCGTACACGTCTTCGGCCACAACACGGCCGAGCACGCGATCACGCAACGGTTCGACCACGTCGCCGCCTTCAACGATGGCGCTCATGGTGAAGCCGGACAGCGTGCCGCAATCGATCTCGGTGATGACCACGTCCTGGGCCACGTCAACGAGTCGACGGGTCAGGTAGCCCGAGTTCGCGGTCTTCAGCGCGGTATCCGCGAGACCCTTTCGGGCACCGTGGGTCGAGATGAAGTACTGCAGCACATCGAGGCCTTCGCGGAAGTTCGCCTTGATCGGCGTCTCGATGATCGAGCCGTCCGGACGCGCCATCAGGCCGCGCATGCCGGCGAGCTGGCGGATCTGGGCCGCGCTACCGCGGGCGCCCGAGTCGGCCATGATGTAGATCGAGTTCATCGACTTCTGGCTGACCGTCTCGCCCCTGGCGTTGACGACCTTCTCGGTGCCGATGGTGTCCATCATCGCCTTGGCGATGCGTTCGTTCGCGCGCGACCAGATGTCGACGACCTTGTTGTAGCGTTCGCCGGCAGTGACGAGACCCGAAGCGAACTGCTCCTGGATGTCCTTCACTTCCTTGTCGGCCTCGGCCACGATGCCCGCCTTTTCCGGCGGAATCGTCATGTCGTCGATGCCGACCGAGACGCCGGCGCGCGTTGCGTACGCAAAGCCGGTGTACATCAGCTGATCCGCGAACACGACCGTTTCCTTCAGGCCGAGGGTGCGGTACGAGGCGTTGATCAGGCGCGAGATGTTCTTCTTCGTCAGGTCCTGGTTGATGACCGCGAACGGCATGCCTTCCGGCAGGATCTCGGCCAGCAGCGCACGACCCACGGTCGTGTCGACCAGCGCCATCTTGCCGCTGCGCGTGCCTTCCGGGTCCTTAAGGCGCACCTTTACCTTGGCGTGCAGCGCGACGACGCGGTTGTCGTAGGCGCGCTTCACTTCACTGATGTTCGCGAACACCATGCCCTCGCCCTTCGCGTTCACGAGTTCGCGGGTCATGTAGTACAGACCGAGCACGACGTCCTGGGTCGGCACGATGATCGGCTCGCCGTTCGCCGGGCTGAGGATGTTGTTCGACGACATCATCAGCGCGCGCGCTTCGAGCTGGGCTTCGATCGACAGAGGCACGTGCACGGCCATCTGGTCACCGTCGAAGTCCGCGTTGAACGCTGTGCAGACGAGCGGATGCAGCTGGATCGCCTTGCCTTCGATCAGCACCGGCTCGAACGCCTGGATGCCGAGACGATGCAGGGTCGGCGCGCGGTTCAGCATCACCGGATGCTCGCGGATGACCTCTTCGAGGATGTCCCACACCTCGGCCGATTCGCGCTCGACCAGCTTCTTCGCCGCCTTGATCGTGGTGGCGAGGCCGCGCAGCTGCAGCTTGGAGAAGATGAAGGGCTTGAACAGTTCCAGCGCCATCTTCTTCGGCAGGCCGCATTCGTGCAGGCGCAGCGTCGGGCCGACCACGATGACCGAACGGCCGGAGTAGTCGACGCGCTTGCCGAGCAGGTTCTGGCGGAAGCGGCCCTGCTTGCCCTTGATCATGTCGGCCAGCGACTTGAGTGGGCGCTTGTTGGTGCCGGTGATGGCACGACCGCGGCGGCCGTTGTCCATCAGCGCATCGACAGATTCCTGCAGCATGCGCTTCTCGTTGCGCACGATGATGTCCGGCGCGTTGAGTTCAAGCAGGCGCTTGAGGCGGTTGTTGCGGTTGATGACGCGGCGATACAGGTCGTTCAGATCCGAGGTTGCGAAACGCCCGCCGTCGAGCGGCACGAGCGGACGCAGGTCCGGCGGCAGCACGGGCAGCACCGTCAATACCATCCACTCCGGCTTGTTGCCGGACTCGATGAACGACTCGACGAGCTTCAGGCGCTTCGACAGACGCTTCAGCTTCGTGTCCGAGCTGGTGCTGCCCATTTCCTCGCGCAAGCGCACGAGTTCGGCGTTCAGGTCGATCGTCTTGAGCAGCTCGTGCACCGCTTCGGCGCCCATGCGCGCGTCGAACTCGTCGCCGTGCTCTTCCACCGACTGCAGATACTGTTCTTCCGACAGGATCTGGCCGCGATCGAGCGGGGTCAGACCCGGATCGACGACGACATAGGCTTCGAAGTACAGGATGCGTTCGATGTCACGCAGCGTCATGTCCAGCATCAGGCCGATGCGCGACGGCAGCGACTTCAGGAACCAGATGTGCGCGGTCGGCGAGGCCAGTTCGATATGGCCCATGCGTTCGCGACGCACCTTGGCGAGCGTCACTTCCGTGCCGCACTTCTCGCAGACCACGCCGCGGTGCTTCATGCGCTTGTACTTGCCGCACAGGCACTCGTAGTCCTTGATCGGTCCGAAGATCGCGGCGCAGAACAGGCCGTCGCGTTCCGGCTTGAAGGTACGGTAGTTGATCGTTTCCGGCTTCTTCACTTCGCCGAACGACCACGAGCGGATCAGGTCAGGCGAGGACAGCCCGATACGGATCGAATCGAAGTCGAGCGACTGGCGCTGCTGGTTGAACAGGTTGAGCAGATCTTTCATGGCATCAATCTCCTAAAGCTCACTGGCCTTCCAGCTCGATGTTGATCGCGAGCGAGCGGATTTCCTTCACCAACACGTTGAAGGATTCCGGCATGCCCGCGGCCATCTCGTGATTGCCGTCGACGATGTTCTTGTACATCTGGTTGCGGCCGCCGACGTCGTCGGACTTGACCGTGAGCATTTCCTGCAGGGTGTAGGCCGCGCCGTAGGCTTCCAGTGCCCAGACTTCCATTTCGCCGAAGCGCTGGCCGCCGAACTGCGCCTTGCCGCCCAGCGGCTGCTGGGTGACGAGCGAGTAAGGACCGGTCGAACGGGCGTGCATCTTGTCGTCGACGAGATGGTTCAGCTTGAGCATGTGCATGTAGCCGACCGTGACCTTGCGGTCGAAGGCTTCGCCGGTGCGGCCGTCATACAGCGTGACCTGCGTCTTGCTGTCGTTCATGCCGAGCTTGCGGATCTCCGGGTCGTCGGACGGAAATGCCAGATCGAGCATCTGCTTGATCTCGGCTTCCGCCGCGCCGTCGAAGACCGGTGTCGCCATCGGCACACCGTCGGTGAGCTTCTGCGCCAGGCGCAGCAGTTCATCGTCCGAGAAGTCCGACAGGTCGACGCGTTCGCCCATCTGCTTGCGGTCGTGGTTGTAGATCTTGTCGAGGAACTTGCGCAGGTCGGCGACCTTCTCCTTCGCTTCCAGCATGCGTTGGATGCGCACACCGAGCCCCTTCGCGGCCCAGCCGAGATGGGTTTCGAGGATCTGGCCGATGTTCATACGCGACGGCACGCCGAGCGGATTCAGCACGATGTCGACCGGTCGGCCATCCGCCATGAACGGCATGTCTTCCACCGGCACGATGGTCGACACGACACCCTTGTTGCCGTGACGGCCGGCCATCTTGTCGCCCGGCTGAATGCGGCGCTTCACGGCCAAGTAGACCTTGACCATCTTGAGCACGCCCGGAGCGAGATCGTCACCCGCCGTGATCTTGCCCTTCTTCTCGGCAAAGCGCTTGTCGAACTCGGCGCGGTGGCGCGCGATCTGTTCCTGCGCCTTTTCGATGAACTCGGCGGCATCCTCGTCCTTCATGCGGATCTGGAACCACTCGTCCTTCTTCAGACCGTCGAGGAAGTCGTTCGAGATCTCGGCGCCCTTCTTCAGTCCCTGCGGACCGCCGTTGGCGACGCGACCGAGGATCTGCATGCGCAGACGCGCGTAGATCGCGCCTTCGAGAATGCGGAACTGGTCGTCGAAGTCCTTCTTGACGCGCTTGATCTCCATTTCCTCGATCTGGCGCGCACGCTTGTCCTTCTCGATGCCGTCACGGGTGAAGACCTGCACGTCGATGACGGTGCCGTCCATGCCCGGGGGCACGCGCAGCGAGCTGTCCTTCACGTCCGAGGCCTTCTCGCCGAAGATCGCACGCAACAGCTTCTCTTCCGGCGTAAGCTGCGACTCGCCCTTCGGCGTAACCTTGCCGACGAGGATGTCGCCCGCCTTCACTTCGGCGCCGATGTAGACGATGCCGCTCTGGTCGAGACGCGTCAGCGCCTGTTCCGAGACGTTCGGGATGTCGGCGGTGATTTCTTCCGGACCGAGCTTGGTGTCGCGCGCGACGCAGGCCAGTTCTTCGATGTGGATGGTCGTGTATCGGTCTTCCTGAACGACACGTTCCGAGAGCAGGATCGAGTCTTCGAAGTTGTAACCGTTCCACGGCATGAACGCGACCAGCATGTTCTGGCCGAGCGCGAGTTCGCCGATGTCCGTGGACGGACCATCCGCGAGCACGTCGCCCTTCGCGACCACGTCGCCGACCTTCACCAGCGGGGTCTGGTTCAAGCAGGTGTTCTGGTTCGAGCGGGTGTATTTGACGAGAGAATAGATGTCGACGCCGGCGTCGTTGTCGCCGATCTCGACTTCATTCACGCGCACCACGATGCGGGCCGCGTCGACCTGTTCGATCTGGCCGCCACGCAATGCATTCACGACCACGCCCGAGTCGCGTGCGACGACGCGTTCGATTCCGGTACCGACCACCGGGGTCTGCGCCTTCAGCGTCGGCACGGCCTGGCGCTGCATGTTCGCGCCCATCAGCGCGCGGTTCGCGTCATCGTGCTCCAGGAACGGCACCAGCGCCGCCGCGACCGACACGGTCTGCATCGGCGACACGTCCATGAACTGCACCTCACCCGGCGGACGCAGCTCGTTTTCGCCGTTGAAGCGACAGGCCACGAACTGGGCGGTGATGTTGTTCTTGGCATCGCGCGCCGCGTTGGCCTGGGCGATCACCTTGCCCACTTCCTCGATCGCCGACAGGAACTCGATGTCGTCGGTGATCCTGCCGTCCACCACCTTGCGGTAGGGGGTCTCGAGGAAACCGTACTTGTTGGTGCGGGCGAACACCGCCAGCGAGTTGATCAGGCCGATGTTCGGGCCTTCAGGCGTCTCGATGGTGCAGACGCGGCCGTAATGGGTCGGGTGCACGTCGCGCACCTCG
>JAKJFE010000111.1 GCA_022705045.1 Pseudomonadota bacterium
GTGCGTCACCGGAATTGTCGCCGCGCTGCTGGCATTCGCGCTGTCGGTACGGCCGAATTCGGGACCGGCATCGGTGCGACTGACGCGCGCGCTGCTGATGGGTTCGTTCGCGGTTGCCTGGTTGTGGACGATTCGGGATTTCCCGCCGGCCGCACCGTGGCTATTGGAGCACCGGAATGTCCGTCTCGTCGTCGACGTGGTCGCGGTCGGATTGTTCATGATCGCGCCAATCGATCTCCTGCGATTCGCGGCCGGCTATCCGCGTCCGGTGGCGCTCGACGGGTTCTGGGCAGCGAACGGTGTTCACGAGATATCCCCGCTGCTGCCAGTCGTCGAAAATCTGAAGTCTGATCGCACTGATCAATCCGCGCGCGAGCGGAACATGCTGAGGGCTCGCCGGAATCTTGAGCGGCTTTTGCGCGCCATGCAGTCGCGTGCGGCGTCGGCCATTGCCTTGCTGTTGGCGGTCATCGCCACGCTGATCTGGCACAACGCAGATGCCAAGAGCTTGGTCGGATCGCTTGGCCTGATCCTGCCGATGGTCGTGCCGATTCTCCCTCTGGTGTTCGCCTTCTACGTCACCAAAACCCATGCGCGACTGGGTGTGGCCGACGATCGCCGCGCCGTCGAGTGGATCTATTGGTCGGTGATGCTGGCGGCCATGCTGTTCGGGCTCTCCTTCGTCGGCGCGATGGCATGGGCCCTCACCGGCGACATCGGCGGATCGTTGAAGGGTTTTTTCTACACAGCTTTGCTCGGGCCGGTCCTGATCGCGCTGGCGCTGGTCGTCGCGCTCGCGGTGTCGGTGTTCTACCGCGGAGCGGTCGATCCGTCGTTGATGGTCCGTCGCACGGCGCTCTATTCCGTGCTGGGCGTCTTGCTGACGGCATTGTTCATCGCGATGGAGGGTGTGGTATCGAGCCAGGTCATCACGCGTGTCGGATTGCCGAGCGAGTCCGGGGCGGTAATGGCCGGGACCGCGGTCGCGTTGGCCTTCGGGCCAGCCCGGAACCGGGTCGAATCGCATGTCGTGGCATGGATGGAACGACTTCGTCCGGTCGGCGAATTGTCGGCCAGCGAGCGCGAGACGCTGACGATCGCGTTCTGTGATCTAGCAGGATTTACCTCGTTGACGTCGCGCGACGAAGACGCTGCACTGACAGCGGCCACCTGCTTTCATCGCACGGCCCGCGATGTCGCCAAGGGGCATGGCGGTCACGTGGTCAAGACACTGGGCGACGCCGTGTTGATGCGTTTCAAGTCGCCGGGCGACGCGATTGACGCGGTGCGTCGCCTGCATGCCGCGACAGCGATGGCGTTCTCGGCCGCGCAGCTGCCGATCATGCCGGTACATTCCGGCCTGCATACAAGGCCCGTCGCGGTTGCAGCGGACGGCGACGTTTTTGGCGCCACCGTCAATCTCGCCGCAAGGCTCCAGGCCGAGGCAGCATCCGACGAAATCCTGTTGAGCGACGAAATGCGCCAGCCCGCGCCATCAGTTCATGTCGCGGATGCGGGCATGCGGGTATTGCGAAACATCCCTTCGCCGGTCAAGGTCTGGCGCGTGCTTGCCTGAGACACCAATGAAAAACCCCGGCCTTGCGGCCGGGGTTTTCATCGACGCTTCGACGTTGGGGTTCGAAGACTCAGCGGGCCGCGCGGCGTGCGCCGCCCTTGATTTCCTTGTTCAGTTCGGCGACGCGAGCCAGCAGTTCCTGCACGTCACCCTTCGACGGCACGCCGAAACGGCCGAGCACGGCGCCGACACGCTCGCCGATCGCATTCTCGACGCTCTCGACGTTCTTCAGCGCCTTGGCGCGGATCGGGTTGATGTAGCCGACGATCTGCTTGCGCACGCTGGTGCTGAATTTGCGCGCGTCATTGTTGGTGGTGCGGACGAACTTGCGGGTACGGGCCTGGAAGCCTTCGCCTTCCGCGACCAGGGCATCGATCGCCTTCTGGCCCTGCTTCTGCACCAGCGACACGGCGCCGAGACCGGCGAGCACGAACTTGCGCGAGGCTTCATTCGCCTGCACGACCTTGCTGGTCTTCCTGGACTTGATCTGGGTACGCATCGGAATCTCCTTCTGCTTGAGCGAGCGCCGCGGCCACATCGGCCGCTGACCCGCGCCTCGCATGCGGAGCGCATCGTCGACGCCCGTGCTGGAGCAATCACACTACCGCCGCTTGTCGTTGTGCCGAGATTGCAGGATGCTCGCGGCACTCACGGGAGAGCATCATGGCAGCGAAGAAATGGGCAGCGTTTCCGCATGCGAACAAGGCCTTCGACTACAGCGGCGACAAGCTTGCGAAATCCTGGGCCAAGCTGCATGCCGGCGATCAGGAGCCGTTTCCGGACGAGGCGCATGTCGCCAAGCTGATCAAGAGCAACAGCAAGCTCGGCAAATCCGCGGACGCAGGCAAGATCGCTGCGCAATTGCAGGAAGGCTGGACCGCTTATCACGCCGGTGAATTCCAGCAGGCCTTTGAACTCGGCGATGCATTCGGCGCACTGGGCGCGGCGCTTGCGAACAAGGCGATCGGCATCCATGCCGTGTACCTGATCGAAGACGAGAAGGAGAAGCTCAAACGCTTCGAAGGCGTGGCCAAGCGCGCCGAGGAAGCGATGGCGGCACTGCCGAAGGAAGCCAACAGCCACTATTTCCGTGCGTTCGGCCTGGGTCGATACAGCCAGTTGATTTCGATCGCGAAGGCGCTGTCGCAGGGACTGGCCGGCAAGGTCAAGGAAAGCCTCGATGCGACCCTGAAGATCGCGCCGAAACACGCCGAAGCGCAGACCGCATTGGGCCTTTACCACGCCGAAATCGTCGGCAAGATCGGCGGCATGATCGCCAGCCTGACCTACGGCGCCAAGGCCGCGTCGGCCGAGGAACACTGCAAGATCGCGTTGAAGCTGACGCCCGATTCACCGATCGCCTTGATCGAATATGCGAATGCGCTGATGCTGATCCACGGCGACAAGAAGGAAGACGAGGCCGCCGAGCTCTACGCGAAGGCGATCAAGCTCAAACCCAAGGACGCGATGGAAGCGCTCGACATCGCGCATGCCAAGGCGCAGATGGCCTAGCCTGCCCGGGGTCACAGTTCGAAGCCGTCGCGGAGCAACACCTCCGGGATCGACTGGTGCGTGATGGCATCGGCCGTAGCCGCCTCGAAATCCGAGTCTCCGGCATAACTCGCGGAGATGCTCTGCAGGCCGCCTGAATCGAACACCAGTGTGCAGTTGGTGGCCGGCAGCAGGATGCTGCAGCCGCTCGAATTCGTCGCGCTCACGACGATGTTGCCGGTCGGCGTGCCGGCACCGGGTGCGGACACCGTGAGCGCGGCCGTGATCGTGACAGGCCACCCCTGCAGACTTGGATCCGGCGCCGCGGTGATGCCGAGCAGTGTCGTTGCGCGATCGACCTCATGTGTGTCGGTGCCGCTGCTGCCGAGATAAGTCGCATCGCCGGAGTAAATCGCGGACAAACCATGCACCGAAGTACTCAATGCGGCGGTGCTGAATGTGGCCGAGCCGCCCGAGAGCGCCACCACGCCGAGCAGGTCCGGGCCATCGCGGAACTCGACTGTGCCCGTTGGTGTGCCGGCATTGCCGCTGACCGTCGCCGTCAGGGTTACAGCTTGACCATGCACGCTCGGATCGGTGTTGGACGTCAGCGAAGTCGCCGTCGCGTTGGTCACTGGCGTGCAGGCCTTGACGACGATGTCGTCGACATACCAGCCCTCGGTGGCCATCACGGCATCGCTGCCGAGCCGGAATCTCAGCTTCAGTGACTGGCCGGACTGGTTGCCGAGGTCGGCCACCACCGGGTGATGCGTCAAGGCCGTGCCGCACCAGACCGCACGGCCCGGACCGAGCGGGTTCGAGCCGGCCGACGTCGTGACGGTTCGCGTGTAGGTGTCGGTCTTCAGACTCGCACCCGGCAAGGGCACGTAAGACGAACCATTGTTGGTCGACCAATCGAGGGTGGCGCCGTCCCAGCAATCGGTCGCACTGTTGTCCTCGAGATCGTAGGCATGCGAAAAGCGCAAGATGGTGCCGGTGCTGCCGGCGGGAATGGTGATCGATGGCGTATCGAGGCGCTGCTCGGTCGCAGTCGCGCTGTCGCTGCCGAACCATGAGCGTGTCGGACTGTTCGGTCGCGTCGTCGCTTCCGACCAGCCAGGCGCGCCCTGGCTCGGCAGCTCGGTGACGGTCCATCCGAGCTGGGCAGGCTCGACCGCATCGCTGAACACGATGGTTTCCGAAGTGCCGCCGGGACACTGCTCCGGATTCGCCATCGTGACGAACGTGCGCACTGCCGACCAGGCACCGGCACAACTACCGTCGACGCGCTGCACGCGCCAGTAGTACTGCGTGATGTGGGACAGCGTTGCCGAGGGCACATGCGTGGTGCCGTTGACGGTCGCGGCGTAGACGATGTCCGTAAATGCGGGGTCACGCGCGATCTGCAGCAGATACTGATGGCTATCACCACCGCCCCCGCTCCAGATGAAGGCCGGCGCGATGCCGATACCCGTGGCCTGATCCGACGGCGCCAATTGCGCGACGGCACCGTCAATGATGCCGAGACGCACACCGAAAGCCTTGCTCGAACTGCCCGACGTACCGACCAGCGTGATCGTGTGTTGTCCACTCGGCACCGCTGTGCCGAGTTGCAGCGTTGCGGTGGTCGAGCCCGGCACGGACACCTGGCTCGGCGCGAAGCCGATCGAGACCCCGTTCGGCAAGGTGCCGCTCTCGAACGCGACTTGTCCCGAAAATCCGTTCTGCGCGATCACGTCCAGATCGAGCGCCCAGGTCTGTGGCAGGGTCGAGGCACAGACGGAGTGTCGAATTTCGGCGGAATTCAGCATGAACTGCGGCGCACCACAGGTGTCCTGCCGCAGACCGCCGATGCGGGTCGCCCAGCTGCCGCCATTGACGTACTCACCGGTGAACCAGAACGTGCAGCCATCAGCCGGATCGACACTCATCGCGTGATAGTCGCCCCAGCGCTCGCCCGCCTGGGAACCATTGCCCGCCACGAGACTGGCCTCGCCGCTGGTCATCACATCGACCGGATCACCGTCGCGTCGACCGATGACGCGCAGGCCGGCAGGCACCCCGGTCTGGTCCGGCGCCGCATGCGTGGTGTCGCGCACGGCGCTGTAACCCAGGCCGATGTTGCCATTCTGGTCGACGGCGATGGCGCCCATCCAGCGGTCGATATGGTCGCCCAGTGCGACCGTGCCCTCCTGGTACACCTGCCAGGGCTGCGCGATGCCACCGCTGCGGCGCAATTCGAACCAGCGCACACCGCCGGTATCGGCGCCATCGATATCGGTGGTGAAATTGCCGACGACTTGTTCGAAGGCGCCATGGGCACGATACGCCGGTCGGAACATGACCTGCTCGCGCAACGGATCGAGCTTCTGGCCGGATGGCTGTGCGAACGCATTGAACGAACTCAGGCCATTCAGATCGGAGCTGAATTCGGAGATCGGCAGCGAGATCGGACCGGCCAAAGTCGAATTGGCCGGTGACGTCCAGTCGACGTCGAGTTCGAACAATTCCAGCCGATCGGCCTGCGCGTCGTTGGCGCCGGCGTCGTGTACTTCGTCGTCGCGATGGCGAATGAAGAGGCCCGGCGCACCCGTCGGCGGCAGGGACGGACCATCGAGATCGATCGGCTGCAGGACCTGGAATCCAAAGGCCGGCAGTTCCGGCGCGATGAAGCGCTGGGTGACGATCGGCTGACCCGCCAGCATCTTCACGCGGTCGAGTGCATAGATTTCCGCGCCGGCGCCGGCTTCGTTGCTGCCAACGTAATACGCCTGCGGCCAGACACCGTATTTGGGATAGTCTGGAAACGACGGCGTCTGCACCACGTAACGCGTCCACGTCTGCAGAATCGTCGGATCGGCGAATTGGCTGAGATAGATGCACAGGCTGCGGCCGGCGGTCGACGAAAACTCCGTCAGCAGCCAGCGGTTCGCGATCTCGTCGTACAGCACGATCGGGTCGCCGAATCCGCTGGCGCAGGCACCACCGGCAGCCAACACCTCCATGCTCAGTGCGCCTGTCACCGCGTTGCCGGACTTGTCATAGATCCGGTACAGGGCACCACCATTGCCATTGACGGCCTGGATGTAGTGCGTGCTGCCGATGTCTCCAGCCGGATCGGGTGGCAATACGCCACTGAACCCCTGCCCCGCGATGTTCACCAGCGGTGTCGTGAACGCCTCGGACTGCCGCGTCGGATGCGCTGCGGCCTGCGTCACCGCGAGGTCATCGATGCGTGAGGCCGGATTCGCGGGAACCGGTGCGGGGCGCGTCGTCAGACCGAAGAACTGGCGTGGCACTTCGCGAATCGGATCACCGGGGCGCCAGGCTACCGCCGGCGTCAGTTCGCCCAGTGCCGCGATGACGAAATCCGGCGCCACCGGTTCGCTCACCCACGACGCACCACGACGCACTTCGACACCGTCCGCACGCGATGTCTGCACAGGTCGATAGACACTGCCCGCCCACGCCGCACCGCCGATCATCATGATCGACAGCCCCATCAGAAGGTTCCGGAATTTCGAGCGCATCGTCCGCTCCGCGCGGTGTGCAGGACATCGCGTCAGTCTAGCGAAGCCTGCCATTCAGGGTTCCATCCGGTAGATCTCGATGTCGCCGCGCAGACTCTGCAGTTGCAGCCTGGCGTCATCCTCGGCGCCGATCGCCAGCGCGGTGCAACCGTCCTCTGCGATGTGCATCGATGCAGCCGCGAGGGTGTTGCGGATCCGGCCACAGGTCGTCGCATGCAACGACGCGATGTCCGCATCGACAAATGCCCGCACGGTCCCGTCGTCGGATCGTGCGCGCCAGCGCAAGTCACGCCGGGCCGAAGTCGAAGTCAATGTGATGTCGCCCGAGCGCGTCCCGACCTGGTAATCGCCGGATCCCGACAACTGGACGCGACCGTCCAGGGTCTTCGCGCGAATCGGGTTGTCGAGCTTCCTGGCGTCGATCGAACCAGCATTCGCAACCGCCTCGACCCGCATTCCGGGCGGGAGCGCAAGCGCGAGATCGACCCGCGCGCGGCGCGTGTCCCAGGCTTGATCAGGCGCGGACATGGCACCGCCAATCACGACGAGCAACTGCATGCAATCGACACCATCGTTCTTCATTTGTATCGCAGGGTGCGGCAATGTCGGATCGATGGGTTGCATCACGGCATGCCAGGCCAACCTGCCGGCCATGCCGCTGCGCAGATGCAGATCGCCGTAAGGGTTGTCGATCGCGAGACAACGTGTCGTCGGCGGCAGATCGACGATGCGATCCTCGCGCAAGAGGATGGGCGTGTGGTGCGGCTTGGGTACGTGTGCGCATCCGACACCCACCAGCAGCACCAACATGAACCGCGCGTTCAGCCCTAGTGTGCCGACTCTAGGTCGGGTTTCGACTATGGCGACCGAACGTTCAGGCGTCGGCTGCTCTACTGCGCCGACGCATGCGATGGAGTCGTGCATGAAACTTGCCACCTTGTTGATGATCGCGAACTGGTTGCCGCAGCCGATCGCGGACCAGACCTGCCTCGCCGCGACACTGTATCTGGAAGCGCGCGACCAGCCGGTCCTCGGACAGGTCGCGATCGCCGAGGTCGCCCTGCGCCGTCGCGCCGCCAGCAAGTTCGCGCCGAATCTGTGCGGCGTGTTGACGGAACCGAAGCAGTTCGCGCTCAGCATCGTGTCGCCGCGCTACCAGTTGCGCAATCTCGGTGCCTGGAATCGCGCCTGGCGCATCGCCGGCACCACCATGGCGCGCTGGGCAGACAGCGGCGAACGCTTCAGTGTGGTTCCGGCCGCCGATCACTTCTACGCGTATCAGCGCGTCACGCCCGCCTGGGCGGCCCACGGTCGTCGCGTTGCGCTGATCGGCGATCACGCGTTTTATCGTCTCGCGCTGTAGCGACCACACACACGGCGGAAGCTGGACCGCGGCTCGCGTTAGAATCCGCAATCGGATTCCGGAAACGCCCCGCATGCGCCTCGATACACCCTTCATTCGCCTGCCCCTGCATTTCGACGCGCAACGGCTCGCACTCGAGATCAACCAGCTGCCGGAAACGGCCTGGAAGCCGCATCCGCAAGGGTACGCCGGCAACTCGGCCGTGCCCCTGATCGCGGCCAACGGCGATCCCGGCAACGACCAGACGCGCGGCGCGATGCGACCGACGCCGCATCTCGATGCCCTGCCCTATGTGCGTCAGGTGATGGCAGCCCTGCAGGTACCGGTCGGCCGCACGCGACTGATGCGCATCGATGGCAATGGCGAAGCCACCCGGCACGTCGATTCGAACTACTACTGGCAGACGCACGTGCGTATCCACGTACCGGTGCTGACCACGCCGAACGTCGCGTTCCTGTGCGGCCCGATGCGCGTGCACATGCGTGCGGGCGAGTGCTGGATCTTCGACACCTGGTCGTCGCACAACGTGTTGAATCCGGATCCGACGCGGCGCGTCCACCTGGTCATCGACTCGGTCGGATCGGACGCGTTCTGGAACATGGTCGACGCTGGCGACCGGCCGACGGATTTCCATCCGGCCGCCTTCGCGCATCCGCAATTCGTGCCGTTCGACGCTGCGGCGGACGCGTCGCCGCGTCTGGAAAGCTTCAACCAGCCGATGGTGATGTCGCCAGGTGAAGTTGCGAACTGGTTTCACTTCGCTGCCGACGAGTCCGCTTGCGTCGCGATTTCCAATCCTGAAGCTGCATCGACGCTCGCCGAGATATCGAAGAATTTCCAGCGCCGTTGGAATGCCGCCTATGCCGAATTCGGACTGGACCGTCGTGGGCGCGATGTGTACCGCGAACTGCTGAAATCGCTCGATCAGGATCTGGACCGCTTGCCTTTGCACTTCTCGGCGCGCAACCACACGCAGATTGCGGAAATCCTGCGGCAACTGATCGTTCGAGTGGCGCTGAATCCCGAACTGTCGGAGCAATATCTCAGAACTGCGGCTGCGAGCTTCGGTTCGTCGGCCAAGGCGTCGGACAACCCGGCTCGCGGCATCACGCAAGTGGCGCCGGTTCCTCCGACGACGAAAAGCAATCGCCGCTTCGACCGCCCGATCTTCATCGTCAGCCCGCCGCGCTCCGGCAGCACGCTGATGTTCGAGACCATCGTGCAGTCACCGACGGGTTGGTCGATCGGTGGGGAAAGCCATCGCGTGATCGAACAGATCCCGTCGCTGAATCCGATCGCAGTCAACTTCGATTCGAATCGGATCGAGGCGGGCAAGGCCACGCCGATGACCGTAGCCGAGCTCACCCACGGCTTCTTCGGACAGGTGCGCGACCGCGACGGCCAGCGCGCCAAGGCCGACGCCACCGACCTGCGCTTCATCGAGAAGACGCCCAAGAATGCGTTGCGTGTGCCGTTCTTCGCGAAGGCCTACCCGGATGCCAAGTTCGTCGTGCTGTTCCGCGAGCCGCGTGACGTGCTCAGTTCGATGCTCGACGCCTGGCGTTCGCGCAATTTCGTCACCTATCCCAAGCTGCCCGGCTGGACGGGCGATCCGTGGTCGCTGCTGCTGACGCCCGGCTGGCGCGACTGGATCGGCAAGCCCCTGCACGAGATCGTCGCGCTGCAATGGCGGACGGTCATCGACGTGTTGCTCGATGACCTCGAGCAACTCGATCCGTCGTGTTACGCCATCGCCGACTACGCCGAACTGGTGCGCGATCCGAACGCCGAGATGCAGCGGATCTGCCGCTTCGCGGGCATCGGCTGGGATCGCGACCTGTCCGTCCTGCCGTTGTCGCGACACACGCTGACACCACCCGACCCGGACAAGTGGAAGCGCAACGAAGCCTTGCTCGCGCAGATGCAGCCGATCGTGCAAGCCGCCGCCGAACGCTTCCGTGACTTTGCGGAACGCCATCGTCGCCGTCTCGCCGACGCGGCGCCGGCCCAGGCCGCCGCGACGGCG
>JAKJFE010000008.1 GCA_022705045.1 Pseudomonadota bacterium
CCCGCTACCACGGCCGCCTATGTGGCGGACTGGCGGATATCGCTGCCTTCAGCTTCTACGGCAACAAGCTGATCACGACCGGTGAAGGCGGGATGGTAGTGACCCGGGACGCGGAGCTGGCCGGTCGCGTGCGCAGCCTGCGTGACATGGCACACGACCCAGCCAAGCGCTTCCGTCATCTGGAACTCGGCTTCAGCTACCGCATGGGCAGCCTGCAAGCCGCGCTCGGATTCGGCCAGTTGCAACATGTCGACGAATTGCTTGCGCGCAAACGACGGATGGCTGCGCACTACCGACATCGTCTCGGCACGCATGCCTGTTTGCGATTACCCATCACCACGGCGTGGGCCGAGAACGTGCACTGGATGTTCGCGGTACTGCTCGAGCCGTCGGCCCGCCTGACGCGCGACGAGTTCTGTGCCGCACTGCGGGCGCGCGGCATCGACACGCGCGACTTCTTCGTGCCCTGCAGTGCCCAGCCCTTCTTGCAGGCACACGTCCGGTCTGGACAGGTCTTTCCGGTGGCGAACGACATTGCCGAGCGTGGCTGCTATCTGCCGTCCGGACTCGCCCTCAGCGCGGCGCAGATCGATGCCGTGGCCGATGCGATCGACGAGGTCCTCGCTTGAGCTGGCGCTCGGTACTGCGTCCACTGGTGCGGGCGATCGAGTGGAGCCGCGTGCACCGTGTACTGGTCGCGCCGCTCCTGCTGCTGCTATGGCGGTCGCGATCCCGACCCATGCATCCGGTGCGCATCGCACCGCTCGCGTGGGGGCGAGGCATCAGTATCGTCATTCCCGAGCGCGGTGGCGGCGAGATGCTCGCTCGTTGCCTGGACAGTCTGGCGGCGGCGAGACGTCACGTCGACGAGCCGACCGAAGTCATCGTGATCGTGAATGGCTCGGCGCGCGAAGACTACGCCGCGATGGCTGCGCGCCATCCGGATCTGATCTGGCAGTTCCATGAACGCCCGCTCGGCTTCACGCAAGCGGTGATTCACGGTATCGCGCTGGCGAAGTTCGGCGGCGTTTATCTGTTGAACAACGACATGATTCTGGCGCCGCAAGCGCTTTCGGCGTTGCTGCCGGTACGGGCGCCGTACGTGTTCGGCATTGCGTCGGAGATCGAATTCGAGGGAGAGCGCCGCCGCGAGGAAACCGGCTGGACGAGGATGCGCGTCGAGGATGGTCTCCCTAATCCTTACCATGAACCTCCCGAGGGACCGGTGCTGCGCGGAACGGTCTGGGCGGGAGCAGGATCGGCCTTGTTCCCACGCGACCTGCTTGCCAAGCTGATGCCGGGCAGTCTGGTGTTCGATCCGTTCTACTGGGAAGACGTCGACCTGGGCCTGCGCGCGTGGCGCATGGGATACGACAGTGTCGTCTGCCCGTCGTCAAAGGTGGTCCATGGGCACCGTGTGACCGTGCGTCGCTTCTATGCCGAGGCGGAAGTGCAGCGGGTGTTCGAGCGCAACCGGCTGCAATTGCTGCTCCGCCATCCTCTGGAAGAAGTGCGGCGCGGGGCGCTGGCGCGACGACTGCTGAATCTGTGCCCGCGTTCGATGCTCGAACTCATCCTGCCGAGCCGCCTGATGGCCTTCTGGCGAATCCGGCGCGAATTGCGCGCCGCGCCGGGTCTAGACCTTGACTACGCCGCGATGTCGACACAGGTGTGTCGGCCGCTGCAGGCGCGCCCTTGCATCGTGATGGTGACGCCCTTCGCGATTTACCCGGCACGACATGGCGGCGCCGTGCGGACAATGCAACTCGCGCGCTCGCTGGCGGCGACATTCGAGATCATCTTGCTCAGTGATGAGCGCGAGTTGTATTCAGACTGTGCGGCGTTGTTGGACACGCACTTCGCTTCGGTGCATCTGATCTCCGGTCGTCCTGACTTGCCGCCTGCACTTGGATCGGACCGCGTCCCGCGCATGCATAGCCATGCGCATCGCAAATTGCGCAGCGAGTTGCGCCGACTGATCGAAACGCGACGGCCGGTCGCGGTGATCGTGGAGCACATGGAGCTCGGTGCCTTGGTCGATGTGCCGACAATTCACAAGCCGGTTTGGCTGCTCAGCCTCCAAGACGTCTTGCTGCAGCCGGATGATCCGCGCGAGCAGGCGGCGGACCGTCATGAACTGGCATGCATGCGTCGATACGACGGTCTGATCGTCAGCTCCGCAGAGGATCAATTGCTGCTTGGATGCCTGTCCTCCTGTCTGGTCGCCAATGGCATCGACATCAGTCTGTCTGACGACTATGTGCCTTCGACCGGGAAACGCGCCATCCTCTTCGTGGGGCCATTTCGGGCGCCCATCAACTTCGAAGGCATCGTCGACTTCCTGAAGCGCGTCTATCCACGGTTGTTGTCCGATGTGGAAGGCGTATCGCTCACGATCGTGGGTGGCGTCGGCGCGCGTGCCCGGGTCGCGAACCTCGAGTGCTTTGCACATCCTTCGATCCAGCTGTTGGAACAAGTCGAGGACATGCCCGATCTCATTCGGGCGCATGCCGTCACCATCAATCCACAGGAGAGTCTGCGTGGTTCCAGTCTGAAGGTGATCGAATCACTGGCGGTGGGGCGCGTCTGTGTCAGCACGCGCGCTGGCGCTCGTGGTCATCTGGATGCCGGTTTCGACGCCTTGCTGGTTGCAGACGACGAGGTCGAATTCGCGCGCGTGCTGGCAGAGATCCTGCTCGACGATGCGCGGCGAGTGCAGCTCGAGCGCCCTCAGTCTGATCGACTCGCGCCATATGACTGGTCCGCGCAGGGTCGACGACTGCGCGACTATCTCGGTCATTGCATTGCGACCACCGACGCCACCTGATCGCCAACGACGCCGCAGTGCCCAAGTTCCGGCGCCCCGCCTGTCAGCGTCCTGCCGAACGTCTTGCCTGCACGGCCTCGGCCAGGCGATCGAGCAGGGCTTCGCTGTCGTTCCATCCGATGCAGGCATCGGTGATCGAGACGCCGTAACGCAGCGGCTGGCCGGGAGCGAGATCCTGGCGGCCCTCGTTGATGTGGCTTTCGATCATCACGCCGACGACGCGGCGTTCGCCACCCGCGAGTTGCGCCGCGACATCGGCGCCGACGTCGATCTGGCGCGCGAACTGCTTGCTCGAGTTGGCATGCGAGAAGTCGATCATCACGCGCTCCGCCAGGCCTGATGTGGCGAGTTCGCCGCAGGCTGCGGCGACATGGGTGGCGTCGTAGTTCGGTTGTTTGCCGCCGCGGAGGATCAGGTGGCAGTCGCCATTGCCTTCGGTCGCGACGATCGCCGAATGGCCGCCTTTGGTCACCGACAGGAAGTGATGCGGCGCGGCCGCGGCCTTGATCGCATCGACCGCGATCTTGATGTTGCCGTCGGTGCCGTTCTTGAAGCCGACCGGGCATGACAGCCCCGACGCCAATTGGCGATGTGACTGGCTCTCGGTCGTGCGTGCGCCGATCGCGCCCCAGCTGATCAGGTCGGCGATGTATTGCGGCGAGATCAGGTCGAGGTATTCGGTCGCGGCCGGCAGGCCCATCTCGTTGATGTCGAGCAGCAGGCGTCGCGCGTGGCGCAGGCCGGTGTTGATGTCGAAGCTGTCGTCGAGATGCGGGTCGTTGATGAAGCCCTTCCAGCCCACGGTCGTGCGCGGCTTCTCGAAGTAAACGCGCATTACCACTTCGAGATCATTGCCGAGCCGCTCTCGCAGCTTTGTCAGGCGTTGCGCGTAGTCGAGCGCCGCCTCGGCGTCGTGGATCGAGCAAGGCCCGACCACGACCAGCAGGCGGTCGTCGTGGCCATCGAGGATGCCGTGGATGGCCCGGCGCGACGCCGATGCGGTTTCCGCCGCGCGCGGCGAACACGGGAATTCACGGATCAGGTGCGACGGTGGCGCCAGTTCGCGGATGGCGCGGACGCGCAGGTCGTCGGTGGCGGGGGCGGCGTGCGGCTGGACCAGTTTCAGGGACGTCATGGCGGCTTCCTCGGGCTTGGATGTTTCCCGGCGGCCATGAAAAAACCGCCAGGTTCGCTGGCGGTTTTCGAAGGTTCGGTCGTTTGCTGTTACACGCGCACCGGTCTGCCTTCCACCGCCCGAGGGCTGGGAAAGTAGTACCAATAAAAATAGGTCGCGGCGCGGTTCATGGGCTCGAACCTAACAGCAGGCTGCGCGGGCATGCAAGTCGACTCGACCAAGGTCTACAGCCATTTCGCCCGCTTCAGGATCACGTAGACGACGCCGATGACGGCGGCGGTGACACCGATGAAGGCGAAGTAGCTGTGTTCGCCGGGCAGTTCCGGCATGTGCTTGAAGTTCATGCCGTACCAGCTGGCCATCAGGGTCGGGACCGCGAGCAGGCCGGCCCAGCCGGCGAGGCGCTTGACGACTTCGTTCTGGCCGACCGAGACCATGGCGAGCGAGACTGACATCGCCGCGGTCAGCATTTCGCTCATGGTGTCGCAGGCTTCCTTGACGCGCACGGCGTGGTCGAACACGTCGCGCAGGTACAGGCGCACTTCCTCGCGGATCATGGTCGGGTGGAAGCGCATCAGCTGGTTCAGGATGTCCTGCAATGGTGCAACCGCGAGGCGCAGCGTCACCAGTTCCTTCTTCAGCTGGTACAGGCGCTCGATGGTTTCGCGCTTGTAGCTGGATTCGAAGATGTCGCTTTCCAGTTCGGTCAGTTCGTCCTGGAACGAACGCACGATCGGGAAGAAGTTGTCGACGATGTAGTCCATCACCGCGTACAGGCCATAACTCGGGCCAAGCGCCAGCAGTTCCGGTTCCTTTTCGCAGCGCGCGCGCGCCGGCGAATAACTCAGCGACGCGCCGTGGCGCACCGTCAGCAGGTAGCGCGGGCCAAGGAAGATGTGGGTTTCGCCGAACTCGATCTTGCCGCCGACGAACTGCGCGGTGTGCAGCACGATGAACAGCGAATCGCCGTAGACCTCGATTTTCGGGCGCTGGTGCGCGTGGTGCGCGTCCTCGACGGCGAGGTCGTGCAGGCAGAATTCCTCCTGCAGTTTCTCCAGCAGCGGTTCGTCGGGTTCGTGCAGGCCGACCCAGACGAAGGTGTCGGGTTGCTCCAGCACGTCGCTGATCTGGTCCAGAGTGATGTCGGGCAGGCGCTTGCCATCGGCCGCGTAGGCGACGCTGTTGATGACCATCGGCGGCTTGGCGGGCGTGACTTCGACCGACAGGTTCATGCGCGTGCTCCAGGGACGCGCGATGATGCCCGCGGTGTCGCGGGCGTGGCAATGTCAATCGGTGCGCGCGGCGAACCAGAACCGCCAGGCGAGCACCAGCTGCAGCGGCAGGATCAGGGCGAACCAGTGGGCATTGGCCTGCTGCGTGCCGGGCAAGGTCAGCCAGGCGAGACCGAGCAGGGCGATGACGGCGACGGCGACGGCGGTCCAGCGCGAGGCCGTTCCGGGCGCGGCATCGGGTTTGCGCCAGCACCACAGCGGCCACACCAGCAACAGCGCGAGCGGGCTGAACAGCACCAGGTTGAGGTTGGCGTAGGCGATGGCGTGGTCGGTGAAGCCCCAGAGTCCGGCGAGCACCAGGCCGCCGAGTCCGAGCAGCAACGCGACCAGCGACAGCAACGATGCGCCAAGCGTGCGCGCGGCACCCGCTCGGGCGCGCAAGGTCGCGACGGCCAGCACGGCCAACGCCAGGCCCGCGATGGCGAACAGCCACAACCAGTTCGGCTGCGGCGACACCGCATCGGTGAGCCGACCGTCGTAGGCCGTCCATTCGCGCGCGACCAGGGGTTGTTCAACGCCGTGTTCATCGATCACGCGCATCTCGCGCACCAGGTCGCGCACGCGCAGCGGCAGGAACATCTCGTCCCAGAAGCTGAGCTTGCGATCCGCCACCGGGCCGATGCCGAGGTCGATGCCGACGGCGAGCCAGGGCTCAGGTCGCGCATACGCCATCGCCAGTGAACGATAGGTTTCGCCGCGGGCACGTGCGCTCATCGTCTCTTTCAGATCGCCTTCGAGCACCGCGTCGAGCACGTCGCGGACCTTCGTCGAGCAGTTCTGCGCGAAGTAGTCGTAGCGGTATTCGGCGTTCTCGGGCAACGCGTTCTGGCCGAGCATTTCCGCGACCGCATAACGCTGCTCAGGACGCAGGTTGAGTTCCTGCACCCAGACGCTGCGGCCTTCGCTGGCATAGTTCTCGAGGTCCAGTTGCGGCGGGAACACCGCCAACCGATACAGCATGCGGCCCTGCACGAAGTTCAGCAGGAAATTCTTCTGCTCGAAATCGAAGATGCCGAAGTTGTACAGGCGGGCATCGCCGGTCACGGTGTTCTCGACCAGAATGGCGTTGTGGCCGAAACGCTGCCAGTAGATCTCGCCGGGCGCGGCGGTGACGAGGGCGATGCGGAAGGCTGCGCCGCTGTCGCGGTCGATCGTCTGCGCCTGCGCGCCCGCGGCGGCCAACGCGATCAGCATCAGCAACGCCCGAATCAGCTTCACGCGGTTTCCGTGGTCACGGTGAACTGGTGCACGCGGCGGGCGTCGGCCTTGGCGACGTGGAAACGGAAGCGCCCAAGCGCGATGTCTTCGCCGATTTCGGGCAAGTGCCCGAATGCGGCCGTGACCAGTCCGCCGACGGTGTCGTATTCCTCGTCCGAGAACTCGGCACCGAAGGCGCTGTTGAACTCGGCGATCGGCGTCAGTGCGCTGATGCTGTGGCGGCCGTCGGCGAGCAGTCGGACCTGCGCGTCAGGATTGCTCTCGTCGTCGTGTTCGTCGTCGATGTCGCCGACGATCTCCTCGAGCACGTCCTCGATGGTGACGAGGCCGGCGACACCGCCGTATTCGTCGACGACCACGGCGAGGTGATGGCGCGAGGAGCGGAACTCGCGCAGCAGCACGTTCAGGCGTTTCGATTCGGGAATCAGGCGTACCGGGCGGATCAGGCCACGGATTTCGCAGGGCCGCTCCGGCTGCGCCAGACACTTCAGCAAGTCTTTCGCGAGCAGGGTGCCGATGATCTCGTCGCGGTCCTCGCCCGTCACCGGAAAGCGCGAGTGGCCGGATTCGATGACGATGGCGAGGATGTCCGCCAGCGTGCCGTCGACCGGGACCGACACCATCTGCGCACGCGGCACCATCACGTCCGAGACCTGCTTGTCGGTGACGCCGATGGCGCCCTCGATCATGGTCAGGGTTTCGGCGCTGAGCAGGCCGTTGTTCTTCGCATTGCGCAACTCTTCGAGGAGTTCCTCGCGGTTGCGCGGCTCGCCGGAGAGCATCTGCCCGAGCCGGTCGAGCCAGGAGCGCGCCGGCGGCGCGCTGCTACTGGGCGGTTCGTCGTTCATTCCCGAGGGATACGTCGCCTGTGGGTCCAGGCGGGCGAACAGTGTAGCGGCAAATGTCCCGGGGCCGGCCCGAATCCGTGTCAACCGGCGCGGACACGCTGCGTTATGCTCAGCACGCGATCCCGCGTGACGGAGACAAGTCCATGAACAAGTTGATGTTTGCTCTCGTACTCGGCGCGTCGTCGGCCGTGGCTGTCGCAGGTACGCCGGTGGCTGACCAGCGCCAGCAGAACCAGGAAGAGCGCATCGAACAGGGCGAGGCCTCCGGCGAGCTGACGAAGCGCGAGGAAGCGCGCCTCGACGCCCAGCAGGATCGCATCGAGAACAAGGAAGAACGCTTCAAGTCCGATGGCGTCGTGACCAAGAGCGAGCGCGTGCGCCTGCAGCGATCCGAGAATCGGGCCAGCCGCAACATCGCCAGGCAGAAACACGATCGCCAGGACCGCGACTGATCGCGGCGGCGACGGCGTTCAGTCCTCGCCGTCGCCGGCCAGTTCGACCAGCTTCGCCGGGTCGCCGAGTTCCAGCGAACGCAGCATCACCGAGGCCTGCGTGCGATTGCGCACGCCGAGCTTCTGGAAGATCAGCGACAGGTGCGCCTTGATGGTGCGCTCCTGGATGCCGAGCTTGTCGGCGATCTGCTTGTTCAGTTGACCGTCCGCGACCAGGCTGAGTACGCGGAACTGCTGCGGCGTCAGTGACGCGAGTCGGGCCGCGATCTTCTGGTCCTCGCTGTTCGTCGTTGTCGCGCCGATGGCATTGCGCAATTGCGGCGGCACGTATTCCTCGCAGTTCAGCACGGCACGCAAGGCGCCGGCGAGTTCGTCCAGCGACGCACCTTTCGGGATGTAGCCGGCGGCACCGAATGCGAGGGCGCGCCGGATCACGGCCGGGTCCTCGTTCGCGGAAATCATCACTACCGCAACCGCCGGGTGTTCGGCGCGCAGTTCCGCCAGGCCCATCAGGCCATGGCTGTCCGGCAGGTGCAGGTCGAGCAGCACGAGGTCGATGTCGTGGCGCGCATCCAGTTGCGTGCGCGCTGCCGACAGCGAATCCGCTTCGATCAAGGCTGCGTCGGGCGCAATCGCACGCAGCGCCTGCGTCAATGCGAGGCGGAACAGCGGATGGTCGTCGGCGATCAGGATCTGCGTCATGGACGCCCGGGGTTCACGCGGCGGTCCAGCCGCCGTCGACCGGAATGGCCGCGCCGTTGAGGTTATGCGCTTCGCGGCGGCAGAGCCAGAGCGCGAGCGCGCCGATTTCTTCGGGCAAGGTCATGCGCAGGCTCGGCTGTTTCTCGCCGAGCAGGTCGCGGATGCCGGCCTCGCGGTCGCCGCCATGATTCATCGCGCGCGCCTGGATTTGCGGCTCGATCAACGCGGTTTCGACGAAGCCCGGGCAGACGCAGTTGACGGTGATGCCGCCGCCATTGCGATCGCCCTGCGCGGCGTATTCGAGTGCCGCCACTTTCGACAGTCCGACGACGCCGTGTTTCGCCGCGACATACGGCGCCTTGTTAACGGACGCGACCAGCCCATGCACCGACGCGATGTTGACGACGCGCCCGAAGCCGCGCTGCGCCATGCCGGGCAGGGCCAGGCGCATTGTGTGGAAGACGGCGCTGAGGTTGATCGCGAGGATGCGGTCCCACTGCGCCGCCGGCATCTCGGCCAGCGGCGCGGTGTGCTGGATGCCGGCGTTGTTGACGAGGATGTCGAGTGCGCCGGCTTCACGCATCAAGGTGTCGATGGCCATTGGGTCGGCGAGATTGCCGGGCAGGAAACGTGCGCTGGCGGCGCCGGCCTCACGCACCGACTGCTCGGCCTGTGCGATCTCGTCCGCGCTGCCGAGTCCATGCACGATCACGTGGGCGCCCGCGGCACCCAGCGTCTTCGCGACGGCAAGACCGATGCCGGACGTGGACCCGGTGACGAGGGCGGTGCGGCCGGCGAGGAAGCGGTCGGACATGGCGATGCCTGGAGCGAGGAATGCTGCGAGGCTAGCAGCGGCGCCGGACGCGGGCGCTTGGACCTAGGTCCAGTGGCGCGCTGCGTCATCGCTGTTAGCGTAGTCTGAGGAGAACCCCATGCGCCCGATCCTTCTGTTGCTTGCTTCCCTTCCCCTGGCTGCCTGCATGAACACACGCACGACCACGCCCGAGCCTGCGTCAGCCGATGCGTTCACTTCGCCACGCGTCAGCACGCATCGCGAAGGCGATGACCTGTTGACCGGCGGTCTGGGTCGCGACGCCTTGCTGAATCCGGTCGCGCCGGCGGTGGCCGATGCCGACCATCCGACCGCGGCCGAATTGCGTCGACGCGCGTTGTACGCGAATTGGCGGGGTATCGCCGACCTGTACGGCTCGGTGAAGGACATCCCGAGCGTGCCGGGGCGCGAGTACCACGCCTACGCACGCTTGCCGGGCGCGAACCAGCCGCATCGCGTGCTGGCGCAGATTCCCGATGCCTTCGATGCGAAGCAGCGTTGCCTGATCGTCACCGCCTCGTCCGGCTCGCGTGGCGTCTATGGTGCGATCGGTTCGGTGTCGTTGTACGGCCTGCCACACGGTTGCGCGGTCGCGCATACCGACAAGGGCACTGGCACCGGATTCTTCGATATCGCGAGCGGCGAAGGTGCGCAGGCTGACGGCACGCGTGCCGCACGCGGCGCCGATCTGGAGTTCGATCCGGGCACACAGGCTGCGACCGACGAGACGCGCATCGCCATCAAACACGCGCACTCCGGCGACAACCCGGAAGCCGATTGGGGTCGACACGTGTTGCAGGCGGCGCGCTTCGGCCTGCAGTCGTTGAATGAGGCCTTCCCGCAGCAGGCACCGTTCACGGCCGCGAACACGCGCATCATCGCCTTCGGCTTGTCGAACGGCGGCGGTGCGGTGTTGCGCGCCGGCGAACTCGACGACGAAGGTCTGCTCGATGGCGTCGTCGCCGCGGCGCCGAACATCACCGCGCCGGATGCGCGCGCGCTGTTCGACTACACGACCGAAGCCGCCTTGCTGCAGCCTTGTGCACTGGCAGCCTTGCCGGATGCGCCGGTATTCCTGCCCGATGCCGTGCATCAGGCCGTCATCGCCGCGCGCTGTGCCAGCTTGCGTGACGCCGGGCTGATCGAAGGCGACACGGCCGCCGAACAATCCGCATCGGCACTCGCGCAACTGCGCGCATCCGGTTGGCGCGACGAGACCCTGCATCTGTCCGGCCTGCAGACCGGCTTCGATCTGTGGCGCGCGGTTGCGGCCCTGTATGCGCAGGCCTATGCACGCGCGACGCCGGACGCGCCGGTGTGCGGCTACAGCTATGCACAACGCGATGCCATCGCGCCGCCGCGGCTTGCGACTGTGGCCGAACGGGCATTGTGGTGGTCGGATGGTTCGGGCATCGCGCCGACCGCAGGTGTCGGTCTGGTCGATGGCCTCGCCACCGCAGTGCCGGACGCCTCCTTCGCCGGATTGCGTTGCCTGCGCGATCTGCTCGCCTCGGACGACGCCGTCGCGCAGCGGGTGCGTGCATCGATCGCCGCAACACGTGCGAGCGCACAGACGCGCGTGCCGACCGTGATCGTGCACGGCGACCATGACAGCATCATCCCGCTCGAATTCAGCTCGCGGCCGTATCTCGCCGCAGCGCGCGCGAACGGCGCCCGCATCGCCCTGTGGGAAGTCGCGAACGCCCAGCATTTCGATGCCTTCGTGGCCCTGCCCAAGCTCGCCGGCATGACGCCGCTGCTGCCGCAGGCCTATGCAGCGATGGACGCCCTGATCGCGCATGTCGATGGCGGCGCGATGCCGGAGGATCGCGGCATCAGCGAGTAATGCGACACTGGGCGCATGAGTGAACCTGCGCCCACGTCGTTGTTCCTGGGGCTGCTCGGTGCGCAGGCGGATGCGTTGCCGTCACAGGTGCGACGTCTGCACGCATTGCCGATGCCGGTCGAATTGCGTAGTCACGCGCAGGCTTCGGCCGCGCGCGGTTTGCCGGCGCGGCTGTGTGCCTTCGTGGCCGGCCTGCCGCGGGCCGATGGCGACGTCCCGGTCTGCGTGCGACTGGTGTCGCCGGCGCCCGGTGTGGAAATCTGGACGCGTGAATTCGGTGCGTCAACCTTCCGCTCGCATTTGCGTGCAGTGAATGGCGAATTGCATGAACAGCTCGGCCCGGTGCGGATCCGCTTTCGCTTGCATGGGCATGCACAGGGCATCGTCTGGGAACCGCTGGGCATCGACATGTGGCGCATTCCGTTGCCAAGGCGTCTGCTGGCCGGCGTTTCGGCACGCGAGTCCGAGCGCGACGGGCGTTACCGCTTCGATGTCACGGCGACGCTGCCATGGATCGGCCTGATCGTGCGTTACGAGGGGTGGCTAGATGTCGGGTGACCCGGCCATCGTGATCGCTGGCGTCCGCGTCGATGTCGGCGGTGTCGCGATTCCGACTTGAAAGCTTGCGCATCGGGCCCATACTGCGCCCCCGAATCCCTGCTGCCGAAGCCGCCGCCATGCCGATCTATGAATACGTCTGCGCCACCTGCGGCCAGAAGAGCGACCATCTGATGCGCATGTCCGACCCGGACCCGACCGAATGCCCGAGCTGCGGTCCGGCGACGATGACGCGTGCGGTCTCGGCACCGCAGTTCCGTCTGGCGGGCGGTGGCTGGTACGAAACCGACTTCAAGAAGGACGGCGACAAGAAGCGCAATCTCAGCGAAGGCAGCAGCGGCGGCGACAGCAAACCGGCCGAATCGGCACATGCCGCGACACCCGGCACGCCTCCGCCAGCCCCGACCGCGTAGGAGCGCCGTGCGTGTCGCGGCGCTCTTGCGGCGGCGCGCGGGAGATGTCGCGTTTGCAAGCTCTGGCGCTGCTCCGTAGCATGCGCGGTCCTGTCCAACCCTTGCGCGGCCTTCCCCGGCCGGCTCCGGAGCTTCCATGCGTAGTCATCTCTGTGGTCTCGTCGACGAGACCCTGACCGGCCAGACCGTCACCCTGTGCGGCTGGGCCGATACCCGTCGCGACCACGGCGGCGTCATCTTCATCGACCTGCGCGACCACGAAGGCATCGTGCAGTGCGTGATCGAGCCGGACAACGCGCCGGCGTTCGAAGCCGCGTCGCAGGTGCGTTACGAGTACTGCCTGAAGATCACCGGCACGGTGCGCGCGCGCCCGGCCTCGCAGGTGAATGACCGCCTGCGCACCGGCAAGATCGAAGTCGTCTGCGACCAGGTGGAAGTGCTCAACGCCTCGGCGCCGCTGCCGTTCCAACTCGACGACACGCCGGGCGAGGAAGCGCGCCTGAAGTACCGTTACCTCGACATCCGCCGTCCGGCGATGCAGCGCGCGATGCGCCTGCGCACGCGCCTGACCCAGGAGATCCGCCGTTATCTCGATGCGCGCGGCTTCCAGGACATCGAGACGCCGATCCTGACCAAGGCGACGCCGGAAGGCGCGCGCGATTATCTGGTGCCGAGCCGCGTGCATCCGGGCGAGTTCTACGCGCTGCCGCAGTCGCCGCAGCTGTTCAAGCAGCTGCTGATGATGGCCGGCATGGACCGCTACTACCAGATCGCGCGCTGCTTCCGCGACGAAGACCTGCGCGCCGACCGCCAGCCCGAATTCACCCAGCTCGACATGGAGTTCGCCTTCGTCGAAGAACGCGACGTGCAGGACATGGTCGAAGGCATGGTCCGCCACATCTTCAAGGAAGTGAACGGCACCGAATTGGCCAATCCGTTCCCGCGCATGACCTATGCCGAGGCGATGCGTCGCTACGGTTCGGACAAGCCCGACCTGCGCATCGACCTGGAACTCGTGGACATCGCCGACGCCGTCGCGAACTCGGAGTTCAAGGTGTTCTCGGGTCCCGCGAAGGATCCGGGCGGTCGCGTCGCCTGCCTGCGCGTGCCGAACGGTTCGGAGATGACGCGCAAGCAGCTCGACGACCTCGGCGAATACGTCAAGAAATACGGCGCCAAGGGTCTGGCCTGGATCCGCATCGACGATCTCGCCAAGGGCCGTGACGGCCTGACCTCGCCGATCGTGAAGTTCCTCGACGATGCCGCGATCGAAGGCATCTTCAAGGCCGTGAATGCGCAGCAGGGCGACGTGCTGTTCTTCGGCGCCGGCCCTTACAAGACCGTGTCCGACTTCATGGGCGCGCTGCGCCTGAAGGTTGCGAAGGACATGGGCCTCGTGGCGAACCGCTGGGCGCCGCTGTGGGTCACCGACTTCCCGATGTTCGAATACGACGCCGACGAGAAGCGCTACGTCGCGCTGCATCATCCTTTCACTGCGCCGAAGATCGACGACGTCGCCGACCTCAAGGCCAACGCGGCCACGTCGGTGTCGCGCGGCTACGACTGTGTGCTGAACGGCAACGAGATCGGCGGCGGCTCCATCCGCATCCATCGCCCGGACATGCAGAGCGCGGTGTTCGACCTGCTCGGCATAAGCGCCGAGGAAGCGGAACTGAAGTTCGGCTTCCTGCTCGACGCCCTCAAGTTCGGCGCCCCGCCGCACGGCGGCATCGCCTTCGGCATCGACCGCATGGCCGCGCTGATGGTCGGCACCGAATCCATCCGCGACGTGATCGCCTTCCCGAAAACCGCCTCCGCCACCTGCCTCATGACCTCAGCCCCCTCCGTCGTCGCGCAGAACCAGCTGCAAGAGCTGCATGTGCGTGTGGTGAAGCCGGAGAAGAAGTGACGCGCGAAGCAACCATGCCGTTGAGCCGTGTCTTGCGTTGGCTCTGCTTGGGGTTGGCCGTATGCAGTTCGCTGCTTGCGCAAGTGGGTTGTTCAGTCCAACGAGCGAGGATCGAAGCGAATCGATTCTCGTTTGATGCACCTGTTGGATTTGATGGGCCAATTGAAGTTGCGCTCGCTGACGATGTCGTCGGTCTTTACTTTGTCCGTTCTTCGGGAAGCTTGAAGTCGCGGATCGAGGTTGCGCAATGGTGGGTGAAGCCGTTGAACACGTCGGAGCAACAGCTCCGACGTGAGGCTCTTGACTGCTCGCTATCGAGTCACGAGGGCAGACTCCGAGGGCGCGAACAAGTTTGGAGAAGTGATCCAGAGTTGTTTGTGGTCAATGGGGCGCATGGATCGAAGTACAGTCACTCGTTCATGCGGGATGGTACGCGTCGCGTGGAATGGAACGTCTGTCTTCGTTATCCCGAGTTCGTCCTGATGCTCGTGCTGCAGGAACCGGCAGATTTCGATGAGTCGGGCCTGCGCGAGTTTCAGCATGTTGTCGATAGCGTCCGATATCGTTAGCACGCTCTGTAGTGCTGCAGGCCCTTAGGCTGGGTAGAGCTTGGCGGCGTTCAACGGCCAAACTGGTCGGCCCAGCGATTTGACAGCGCCCAAACTGCGCTGGGTATCACTTTGTTCTACCCAGCCTACGAAATGCGGCGATGGCTCGACAATGAACAGGGTCGCCCGCATTCTTGGCGTCTCCCACGTCGAGACTTCACCATGACCACCCCCAAGACCCTCACCGAATTCCTTGCGGAAACCGCGGACCAGAACCAGAGCGATGCGCCTTGGGAGCTGGAGAACGAGCGCATTCTCGAGGTGAAGCTGTCGCAGCAGCGGGTGTGGATGAAGGCGGGCGCGATGGTGGCGTATCGCGGCGGCATCAAGTTCGATCGCGAGGGGGCGTTCGAGCATGGCGCGTCGCGGTTCTTCAAGGAGATGTTCACCGGCGAGGGCGCGAAGCTGACCAAGGCCTCGGGCAGCGGTCGCTTGTTCCTCGCCGAGGGTGGCAAACGCATCACGCTGCTGAAGCTCGAAGGCGACGGCGTGACCGTGAACGGCAACGACCTGCTGGCATTCCAGGACGGCATCGAGTGGGACATCCGCATGACGCGCAAGCTCAGCGGCATGGTTGCCGGTGGCCTGTTCAACCTGCAGCTGAAGGGCCACGGCCTGGTCGCGCTGACCACGCATGGCCGCCCGCTGACGCTGCGCGTCGCGCGCAACATGCCGGTGTTCACCGACCCGAATGCGACGGTCGCCTGGTCGTCCAACCTCGAACCCGAGTTCAAGACCGACATCTCGCTGCGCACGCTGATCGGGCGCACCAGCGGCGAATCGGTGCAGATGGCTTTCAGCGGCGACGGCTTCGTCGTCGTGCAGCCCTATGAAGAGCGACCGTTCCAGGCGCGACGCTGAACCCGGTATCGTCGTCGCGTCGACTGTCGATCAGGATATCGTGCTACGATTTTCGCATCGATAGGAGGCTCGCATGCAAGCCGTCAAATTGTCGCCAAAGTTTCAGGTCGTCATCCCGCAAGCAGTGCGCGAAGCGCTGGGATTGGTGGCGGGCGAGACGTTGCAGGTGATTCAGATGGAGAATCGCATCGAGTTGATTCCGATGCGTTCGGCCAAGTCGTTGCGCGGTTCGCTTCGCGGCATGAACACCGATGTATCTCGTGATCCCGATCGTGTATGAACGTCGTCGATTCCTCCGGTTGGCTTGAATATCTTGCGGACAGTACGAATGCTGGAAACTTCGCTAAAGCCATCGAAGACACAAAGCATCTTGTCGTTCCGACGATCACGCTACTTGAGGTCTTCAAGCGCGTGGCCGAACTTCGCGGGGAAGACATGGCGCTGCAAAGCGTTGCATTGATGCATCAGGGCAAGCTCGTCAGTCTCGATGCCACGCTTGCGCTGAATGCTGCGGTACTTGGCCGCCGCCACAAATTGCCGCTCGCGGACAGCATCGTCTACGCCACGGCACGCCGTGAGAAGGCGACGTTGTGGACACAGGATGCGGACTTCGATGGATTGCCCGACGTTCGATACTTCGCCAAGGGCTGATGTCCGATGAGCGAACGCGTGCTGTTGCTGCACGGCATCTGGATGCGCGGTTTCATGATGGCGCGCATCGCGAAACATCTGTCGACGCAGGGCTATGCCGTCGATGTGGTCGACTATCCGTCGCTGAGCAAGGGTGCCGATGCCTGCGCCGACGATCTGCGCACGCGTATCGCCGCGCACGGCGACGACACCGTGCATGTGGTCGGGCATTCGCTGGGCGGGCTGGTCGCGCTGCTCGCAACCCAAGGCGAGTCGTCGCGCGGCCGCACCGTCTGCCTCGGCTCGCCGCTGACCGGCAGTTCGGCCGCCAAGACCTTGTCGAACTTCGCGCCGTGGATGATGGGCCGCAGCCGCGAACGCCTGTTGCAAGGTCTCGGCGAATGGCGCGGCGAACGCGAGGTCGGCGTCATCGCCGGGCGCGTACCGGTCGGCATGGCGCTATTGCTCGGCGGATTGCACGGCGACAACGACGGCACCGTGGCGGTCGAGGAAACGCGCCTGCCCGGCATCCGTGACCACGCCGTCATCGCCGCCACGCATACCGGTCTGCCGTTCTCCGACGAGGCCATTGCGATGACCACGCGTTTCCTGCGGCACGGTCGCTTCGTCGAAGCGGCCTGACCCCGCAATGTCGAGCGCGCGGCGAATCGTTCCGAACCGCTGCTTCGCTGGTGTTGCGCGTTATTCGAACTGGCTCCTGAAGATGCGGTCACCGAGGCGCTCGATGGCGCCGATATCCATGGGTGTGGCGGGTTGGCCGTCGACGGCGACGACGGGACGTGTCCGGCCATAAAGATCCCGCGCACCGGGCAACAGGTGCGATCCGCTGCAGGCGTCGATCAGGCCGCTGTCCGCATCCGGTTCGGCAGGGTCGGTGCCGGAAAACGCTGTGGCGGAGGTCTGCACGGGGAACAGGGCGAGCACGGTGTTCGAGAGACTCCCGGCACTGGCGTTGCAGGCCCCGGCTTCCGTCGTGATGCCGGTCGGCTGGAACGAGGCGCCCCCGGCGAAGTTGGCGATGAGCGTCTGGTCAATGCGTGCGTGCGCCGTACCCTCCAGGCGGAGCACGCTCATCATCGGTTCCCAGGTCATCAGGCTGCTATCGCGGACTTCGGCCGTGGCGGTGTCGGCGATGACGATGCCCGTGGTTCCCAGCGGTTCGCCGTCGAGCGCTGCCTGACGCATCAGCACTGTGTCGAACAGCAGGTGAGACGCCCCCGCCGCATGCACAGCATTGCCAAATGCAGCGCTATTGCCGGCCATGAACAAGTCTCCGGCGTAGAGCGCGCTGTCGATCAGTGCCACGCCGCCACCATGGCCGATGATCAGGCCGTCGAAGGTCAGCCGATTGTCGGTCAAGACCTCGCAGATGCGGCCTTCGAAGCACTGGCTGCGGTCGTACTGGGCAAACGTGTTGACCAGGCCGCCGAAGCGGATCTGGCTGCCCGCTTCCGCATGGATGCCGCCACCCCGTACCCCCGCTTGATTGGCCGATACCTGGCTGAAGTCCAGTTCGAGTTCGCTGCGCAGCAGCGCAATGCCCCCGCCAAAATGACTGGCACGATTCGCACCGACGATCGCCAGTCGCGGCAGACAGAGACCAGGCGCGGCATCGCCGCACAGCGGGCCGCCCTGGATGCGAACCCGGCTGTCTTCGGCAAATATGCCGCCGCCGGAATGTCGGGCGACGTTGCCGATGATGCCGCTGGTGCCGCCCAACGTGGCCGGCAACACGCGGCCATGGCTTGTGAGGTCGCAATCGTCGAGGTGTACGCCGCCACCATCACCCTCGCCATCGAGCACACCATCCGCTTCGTTGAGGAGCAGACGGCTGGCGGGGTCGAGCATCACGCTGCCACCGCTGCAGTAGATGCCGCCGCCACTGATCCCGTGGTTGTCGCCGACTTCGGTACTCGACAACGTCAGGTGTGTGTCATTGATGCGGATGCCACCGCCGCGATTGCTGTATCGGAAGCCGGAGACGCGGCTGTGAGCCAGGTCCACGCGCATGAATCCGGCCAGCAGCATGCCCGGACCGGTTTCGACCGCGCCGGCCGGAGGGCGCAGTTCGAGGTGGTCCAGTGTGATCTCGCGGATACCGTTGGCCGAGGCGATCAACGACAGGGTGGCGGCGGCCGGATTGCTGGCTTCGATCCGGCTGCGCGCCGGCAGGCTGGGCAGTTGGCCATTGCCGGCTGCGGCGCAGTCGGCATATCCCCCGCGCACGATCAGATCGCCATCCCCTGCGAGCACCAGATTGCCGGTGAAGGTGACCCCGCCAACCAGACGGAGCTCCCGATAGCCTGCGTTGTAGGCGGTCTGGATCGCGCCGACCTGCGCGCTGCTGTAGGTGCAGTTGGCCTGGGGGCCAATGGTGGCGGGACTGACTGCCGCCCCGGCACACGGAAGAATCATCAGCAAGGCAAGTACGCTGTGGTGCAGGAAGCGTCGGTGCGATTCGGGCATGGCGGGTCTCCTGAGGTGGTGTCGTCGATGCTCGGCAGTCGTGCGCCGGAAGTCGCGGAGACGATCTGAAAAACCCTGACAAACCCTGACTCGCCGCTTGGGTTGGGACCAACGGCTGGTCTATCCTGCCGAGCGGTCGGCAGTCGACCCATCGACATCGAGGTCGGACTTGGATCCCGCGGAGACCTGGCAACTGGGCGCACTCACCCTGGACGGCCACGGCAAACGCCTGATGCGTGGCGGCGAGCGCATTGAGGCCGACACCCAGCAGGTGGAATTGCTGCTTCACCTCGTCCGGGCCTATCCGTCCATCGTCGGCAAGGACGCGCTGATCGATGGCATCTGGGGCGGCCCTTACGTGACCGAGGCGGCGCTGCAAAAGACCGTTTCCGCGTTGCGCAAGACCCTGCGGGAAGCCGGACTGCCCGATGACATGGTCGAAACCCGACATCGCCGGGGCTATCAACTCACCCAGGCGCCCGTGCGACTCGTTCCTGGTGAGACGGAAGCGGTGGTTGTCGGGGATGCCGATCTCAACCGGCCACCGCCGTCGCCGCGACGCTGGTCAATGGTTGCGGCGGTGATGTTGATCCTGCTGGCTGCGACTATTGTTGTCTGGCGCGTTTGGGCGCCGCCGGCGTCTGACGCCAAGCCCCCGCCCGCAACGCCAGTTCTGCCCAGACTTGATCCCGGCGTTCACGCAGCGCGACTGCAGGCACTCGACGACGAGGCACTGCTGCAGGCCCTGCGCGATACCTTGGCAAGCGATCCGGAATTTGCCCGGCTTGCCGTACAGGAACTGCGTGACCGCGGCAGTGAACGTCCCCTGCTGGCTGCCCTCGCCGACAAGTTCGAGGGCATCCTCGCCTATCGGGCGGGCGCGTTCGAGCCAGCGCGAGCTCACTATGAGCGGGCACTTTCGGGATTCCGCGCGCTCGGCGATGTCCGCGAACAGGCCAATGTCCTGAACAATCTCGGCGTCTTGCTGAGTGAGGCAGGGCGCGAGCCGGATCGCGCGGAGTCGCTGTATCGCGAGGCCCTGGCGCTGCGCGAGTCTTTGGGTGACGCCGTCGCAGTGATGGCGTCGCACCGGAATCTCTCCAACTTGCTGCTCGAGCAGGGGCAATGGCAACGTGCGCAGTCGGCCGTTTCCGCATACGCCGAAGCCGCAGAGCGGATCGGGACGCCCGCTGATCGTGGCGAGGCGTTGCTGTTGCGCGCAGACGTGCTGCGCGACAGTGGTCAGGACGCGCGACTGCAATATCGCGAGGCAGCCGAGTTCGGGGTCGCTCAGGGTCTGCCGATGACCGCTGCCTCGGCTTGGCAGCGATTGGGCCGTGAGTCCTTGCAGCGGGACGAACCCTCCGCGGCACGCGTGGCGTTCGAGTCCGCCATTGCCTTGTACGCCCAGTCCGACCCGGGGCATCAGTTGCCTTGGCTCAAGTTCTACTGGGCACAGGCGTTGGCCGCGGAAGGCAAGACCGATGCAGCGATGGCGGCTTACACCGAGGTCCTCACCCTTGGCGAAGGGCTGGACAACGCCAGTCTGTCGATCGATGCGAGACTGGGTCTTGTCGCACTCCTTCTGCAGGCGGGGCGTGACGACGAGGCCGATGGGCACTTGGCCGATGCCAGTCGTCAGGCACGTCTGCTCGGCAATCCTGTGGTGGTCGCGAACGTCGCGCTCAGCCAATTCGAGGCGGATCTGCGACGAGACCAGCGTGTGTCTGCGCGCGCACAGCTTGAGCAGGCAAGGAGGGCGTTGGCGGATGGCGACCATGACGCGTTGCGCCGCGAGATTCGCCTTCGTGAAGTCATCCTGTGGATCGCCGATGGTCATCACGAGTCGGCGCGCGAGACGCTCGACGAGTTGGCTGCGGATGCCGACGTGAGGCAGGACCTGGAAATGCACCGCCGGACTCGGCAGCTTCGCGCCATGCTCGCCATGAGTGCCGGTCGGTTTGCGGAAGGCTATGTCCTTTGGCGCGGCGGGGAGCCGGGGCCTGTCCCGCGCGAGGCGCACGATCCTGATGTGCCGAACAGCGCATTGCCGCCCAAGGCCACGGCATGGTCGATCGCCGTGCTGTCTGCTTTCCTGATCGGAGCCGCGCTTGGATTCTTCTGGCGCCGCCGATACCGCATCGATCGCGACACTGGCGCTTGAAGCCACTCACAGTTCCAAGCATTCGTCGTCTGACCGATGGCCCCGGCGTTCGCGGGGTTGTGTGCCGGCACCGGCGCAGATGAAATGGGCGCATCCGTTGCCATCGAGCGAACCGACATGATCCGCCACGTCCCGATCGTCGTCGCTGCGCTGCTGTGCGCCAGTGTTGTTTCGGCGCAATCGGCCGACCAGGAAGTGGTCAGCGTGGTCGATTGGCCGGATCCGGTCGTGCCGGGCCAGAGCTCCAACTACACGATCACGCTGCGCAACAACGGTCCCAACGCGGCCGTGAATGGCGGCCTGATCGCCGTGCTTGATCAGAATCTGATCGTGCTCGAGCGTACCGTGCCGACCGGTTGGACCTGCAGCGCCTTCGGTGTCGGCCACACCTGCACCACCCCGTCGTTCGCCCCGGGCACCGTCGCCATCAGCTTCGTCGTGACGATGCCCGCGCACCTGATGAATTTTCCGGATGGCACGGTCGGGTCGATCTTCTACCCGTCCGGCACGACGCCGGACCCGAACACGGCGAACAACCAGAAGAACGTCACGACCGGCTGGAACAGCCCGCAGATGGACCTGGCGATCAGCGTGACCGACACGCCCGATCCGGTCGGGCCGGACATGGATCTGACCTACACCGCCACGGTGACCAACAACGGGCCCGATCCGGCCACCAGTCTCAATTTCAACGTCTACAACCCGGGCTACGTACCGTTCAAGTCGGTGACACCGCCCGCGGGCTGGACCTGCACGCCACCTGCCGTCGGCGCCGCCACCATCTTCACCTGCAACACCGCGAGCTTCGCAGCTGGCGCCACCAGTATCTTCAACGTCGTCGTGCGAGTCGATGACGCCGTGCTCGGTGTCAACAACGGCACCATTTCGACCGTGCTCAGCGTCAACGGCACCGGTGACGACACCAACGACAACAACAACAGCGAGACCGAGGACACCGCCTACGTGACCCCGAAGGCCGATCTCGCGATCACCGTCGCAGACACCGTCGACCCGGTCCTGCTCGGCCAGGATTTCGACTATCTGGTGACCTTGACCAACCACGGGCCGGATGCCGCGCCGAATGCGACCCTCGGTCTCTACAACAATGGCAGCCTGCGTTACCGCTCGATCGTGGCGCCGCCGGGTTTCCAGTGCACCCTGCCGACGGTCGGCAATGCGCCGATCCTCTCCTGCGCGACCCCGAGTCTCGCGAACGGTGCCAGCGTGCAGTTTCTCGTCACCGTGCGCACCGACCCGCAACGGATCAATCCGCAAACCGGCGGAACGGTGCAGGCGAGCGTGACCGCAAGCAGCGCCATTGCCGACCCGGCGCCTGCGGTGAACAACCAGGAAGGCGAGGACACGCTGGTGATTCCGGTGCTGTTGTTCAGCGATGGCTTCGAGTTCTAGGCACGACGCTCATCGGCGCAGCCAAGCAAGAATCCGCTCACCGATCTCGGGTCGGTGCAGCAACTCGATGTGTCTGGTGCCGTGGCTGATCCAGTGCGGTTGGCGGTCCAGGCCAAGATCCCGACTCGGGTTGTCGTGCTGGCCGAGTGCGCTGCGCAGCGGTACCAGGCCGTCGCCGATCAGTCGTTCGGCGAGTTTGCTGCGTCGTTGCGCCAGTGTGGCGGCGACGGTGAAGCAGGCGATATCGGTCGGCATGGGCAAGAAACCGTCATGGCCCTCACGTACTCGCCCATGACGCAGGTCGGTGATGCCGGCGCTGCGCATCTGTCCGAGCTTCGCGAACGGCGCGGTGTACATCGTGCGCGCCAGCAACTGGTCGATCAATGATCCGGCGCGTTCCAGTGGCGCGCCGTGATGCGGCACACCGAGAAAGACGAGATCGCGGACGTGACGACGCCACGACATCGCATCGACTTCGCCGTGATGACAGGCGCTGCGTGCGACCAGTCCGCCCATGCTGTGCGCGATGAGGCTGATGCGTTCGACCGGCACCGGCCAGTGTGCGACCAGTCGTTCCAGTTGCGCGGAGAGTTCGCGTCCGTTCTGCGCGATGTGCAGGCCGGTGTTGTAGCGCAGGTACAGCGGCGTCGCGCCGAGTGCGGCCGCCAACGTCTCGCCGTGGTCGACGATCCGCCCCTCGTGTTCGCCGCGCCATTGCAGGTCGTTCATGCAGAGGCCGTGCACCAGCACTAGTACATGGCTGCTCGGTGCCGGAATTGGGGGCGTCGGATCCACATTGATCCAGTCACCGCGATGACGCAGCGTCATCGGCAGCGCGAGCGGGTTGCCGCTGGCGACCAGATGGTCGCCGAGTACGCCGTTCAGCACGGACAGCAGCGCGATCCGTTGCGGTGATGGGTGGTGTGCATCGTGGTCGAGATCGAGTCGCGATTGCAGTTCGGCGAGTGCGCGGTCGGCACCGCGTTCGATCACGTGACTGACGCCATGAATGCTGCGGTAGACGAAACCAGTCAGCCCGCGTGTCCGCTCGGGTCGTACACCGTCGCCGGCGCCGAGCGAGCGCCAGACCGAGGCATGCACCCCTTCGACCACGGCCGCGACGCCACGTGTCGCTTGTGCCGCGAGTTGCATCGCGCCGCGCAATTCCGACGCCGTGATGCGCGGCCGGGTTCGGTGCTTCGGTGCAGTCATGGCATTCGTCCAAGCATGAGCGGCAGCATGGGCTCAGCCGCTAGAGCACACCGCGTGCCGCATTCGTGCCAGTCTCGCGGGCCTTGCGCCAGTCGCGCGGCGACGCGCCCGTCTGTGCCTTGAACGCCCGCGACAATGCAGCGACGCTGCCGTAGCCGACTTCGTCGACGATGTGCTTGAGCGCGCGGCCTTCATCCAGCAATTGCTGCGCGACGGTGAGGCGCCAGCCGGCGAGGTAGTCACCCGGCGTGATCCCGATCTGGGTGCGGAAGGTTTCCGCGAACTGCGTCCGCGACATGCCGCAGGCCTCGGCCAGCGTCGCCAGGCTCCAGGGCTTGCCAGGCTCGCCATGCATCGCGATCAGGGCGCGACTCAGTTGCGGGTGCGCGAGTCCGGCGAACAGGCCGCTGCGTTCCGGCGCACTCGCCATCAGCTGGCGCAGGATCTGGATCAGCACGATTTCGAACAAACGGTCGACGACCAGTTGCCGGCCGCAGCGTTGCGCGAAGGCTTCACGGAACAGCAGGTCGAGCACCGGTGCCGCACCGTCCAGCGCCGACAGGGGCAGCAGGACGAAAGCGGGCAGGGCGGCGGTCAGCGGATTGCGCGCGCCGTCGCCGAATTCGATGAAGGCACAGGCCATGTCGGCGCCGCGCGTCGCGTCGCTGACGAAGCGGTGCGCGTAGGGGCGCGGATAGAACAGCAGGCTGGGCTCGACAACATTGATGGCCGTGCCATCCGGATGTTCGACGCCCAGGTCGCCGCCGCTCAGCAGATGCAGCTGGCCACGGCCCTGTTCGGGCGCGAAATCATTGACGCCGCACAACGGCCCGGAATGGAACAGGCGCGCGCTGACGCGGAAACGGTTCAACAGTGCTTCGAGGCGATCGGTCTGCATGACTGGACGAATTGGCAATTTATGCGAACGATAAGTCGCTTTCCGTCCGGATGCGAGTCCTACAGTGCCTCCCGTGCAATCCGCACGTCACCCATCCATGGAGTCCGCCATGTCCTACATCCCGACCGTCCAACCCGCCCAGACCGACGCCGCCACCCGTGCCACGCTGGATGCCTTCAAGGCCAAGCTCGGCAGCACCCCGAATATGTTCCTGACCATGGCGCAGACGCCGGTGGCACTGAATGCCTACGTGCAACTCGCCGACGTCACCGCGCACGGCACCTTGAATGCGAAGCAGCGCGAGCAGATCGCACTCGCGGTCGGCGATGCCAATGCCTGCGACTACTGCCTGGCCGCGCACAGCGCCATCGGCACGATGGTCGGCCTGAAGCCCGAACAGATCGCCCAGGCCCGCGCCGCACATGCCGAGTCGGCCAAGGATCGCGCCCTGCTGCAACTCGCGAAGCGCATCGTCGAGACGCGTGGTCGCGTGCCGACGGCCGAACTCGATGCCTTCAAGGCCGCTGGCCACAGCGACGCGACGATTCTCGAAGTCCTGGTCAACGTCGTGCTGAACATCTACACGAACTACACCAACCACATCGCCGGCACCGAGATCGACTTCCCGGCGGCACCGCGCGCGCTGGCGGCGTGATCAAGGGTGACGCCCTGATTCCGTTGGTGGTGATGCTGAGCCTGACGAAGCATCGAACCATGATCGGAATCAGGGTTCTGGTCTCAAGTTCAAACTGACTAGACTGCGGCGTTTCGAACGGAGCGCCGCATGGCCACAGCCCTGAAGGACCAGTTCGGCCCGAGCGTGCCGCGTGCGATCGCGGACATGCTCGCGGCCGTGCACGCGTCATTCCCGCGCACGGCCTTCCTGCGTGACGCGCTGGCTGGATACGAACCGCTGTCGCTGACCGAGCGCGCGCGCCAGATCAGCCAAGCACTGCACGCGCATCTGCCGGCTGACTATCCGCAGGCGATCCGTCTGCTGCTCGCCTCGTCGCGCGTGTCGCATGCGCATCGCGCCGCGCAGGGCATGGGCGGCTTCCTGTTCATGCCGCACATGATGTTCATCGCCGACCATGGCCTCGATCACTTCGAGGACTCGATGCAGGCCCAGCATGAACTGACGCAACGCTTCACCGCCGAGTTCAGCATCCGCCCCTTCATCGAACGGCATCCGCACGCGACGCTGGCGCGGCTCACGCAGTGGACACAGGACCCGAGCCCGCATGTGCGCCGGCTCGTTTCCGAGGGCACCCGCCCGCGCCTGCCTTGGGCGCAGCGCTTGCGCGATTTCCAGCGTGATCCGACGACGGTGCTGGCCCTGCTCGAACGCCTGAAGGACGACCCCGAGTTGTACGTGCGTCGTTCGGTCGCGAACAACCTGAACGACATCGGCAAGGATCATCCCGATCTGCTCGCGGACGTGGCGCGACGCTGGTTGCGGGATGCCTCGCCGGAGCGACGCTGGATCGTGCGGCACGCGCTGCGTTCGGCGATCAAACGCGCCGAGCCGGGCGCCTTGTCCGCACTCGGTTATGGCGAGGCGCCGTCGCTGGCGATCGAGCAGGTGCGCATCACGCCAAAACGTGTGCGCGAAGGCGAGCGTATCGAGATCGGATTCACGCTGCGCAACACCGATGTGCGCGAGCAACGCGTGATGGCCGACTTCGTCGTGCACTTCGTCAAGGCGAACGCCAAGACCTTGGCCAAGACCTTCAAACTGAAAGCGTTGACGCTGGCGCCCGACGAGTCCGCGTCACTCGCGAAGACGCTGGCGCTGGTGCCGATGACGACGCGCAAACACTATCCCGGCGAACACCGCGTGCAGGCGCAGTTGAACGGTCGCCTGCATGATCTCGGTGCGTTCCGCCTGTTGCGCGACTGAAATCGCGTCAGCCTTGCGGCACGCCGGCCATGTCCGGCAATTGGTGCGCGATGCCCTTGTGGCAGTCGATGCAGGTCTTGTCGCCGCTGAGCAGGTGGCGTTCGTGGATGGCACCGGCGCGCGGGCTCTGGCGGGTGATATCCATCGATTCGTAGTTGTGGCAGTTGCGGCATTCCAGCGAATCGTTCGCCTTCAGCCGCGCCCATTCGTGTTCGGCCAGTTCGCGGCGCTTGTCGAGGAATTTCTCGCGGGTGTCGATGGTGCCGAAGATCTTGCCCCAGACTTCCTTCGAGGCCTGCATCTTGCGCGCGATCTTCGAGGTCCACTGGTGCGGCACATGGCAGTCCGGGCAGGTGGCGCGTACACCGCTGCGATTGCTGTAGTGGATCGTGCTTTTCAATTCGGCGAAGACGTTGTCCTGCATCTCGTGGCAGGAGGTGCAGAAGGTTTCGGTGTTGGTCGCTTCGAGCGCGGTGTTGAAGCCGCCCCAGAACACGATGCCGGCGACGAAACCGCCGAGCGTCAGGAACATCAGGCTGAAATGTTTGCTCGGTGCATTGAACAGGCGCCAGATGCCGAGCAGTCGATCACGCAGCGACATGGGCTCACTCCTTCGCGGTCGTCGGCGTCGCCAGCAGGTCGTCCACGCCGGTGAAGCGGTTTGCGACCAGCGGTTTGGCGTCGGTCTGCACCACATGGCATTGCACGCAGAAGTAGCGGCGCGGCGAGACCTCGGCCAGCACCTGGCTGTCGCGGTCCATGTAATGCGTGACGCTGACCGGCGGCGCCTGGAACTGCGCCGAATTGGCCTGTCCGTGACACAGCATGCAGCGATTCGCGTTCTGGTCGACTTGGTAGCCGTCGATGGCGTGCGGAATCGTCGGCGGCTGCATCGGATAGGCGCGGTCGCGCTTGATGTCGGTGTTCTCGACGCGCGCCAGCGGCAGCGCTTCCGGTTCCGTGCCCAGGTCGGCGCCACGACGCAGTGCGTCGATCGACTGCGAGGTCTGCGTCGTCTTCGGCACCGCGACACTGGCCGCCGCCGTGGGTGTGGCGGCCGGCTTGCGGGGTTCCGGCTTGCTGCACTGGTGGCCGACCAGCAGGCCGAACACGAGCACGGCGGCGAAGTTCAGGAGTTGCACCGGTTTCATCGCGTTCTCCTCAGGCCCGGACCACTTTGACGGCGCACTTCTTGAAATCGGTCTGCTTCGAAATCGGATCGGTCGCGTCGAGCGTGACCTTGTTGATCAGTACCGACGCGTCGAACCAGGGCACGAAGATCAGGCCACGCGGCGGCTTGTTGCGGCCGCGTGTCTCGATGCGCGCGCGGATCTCGCCGCGACGCGAAATCACGCGCGCTTCCTGGCCGCGACGCAGTTCGCGGGCGTGCGCATCGTCCGGATGCATGAAGATCACCGCCTGCGGCACCGCCTTGTACAACTCCGGCACGCGCATCGTCATCGAACCCGAATGCCAGTGTTCGAGCACGCGCCCGGTCGAGAGCCACAGGTCGAACTCGGCGTCGGGTTCTTCGGGTGCCGGCTGGTAGGGCAGGGCCCAGATCACGGCCTTGCCGTCCGGGAAACCGTAGAACTCGAAGTCCTTGCCGGCTTTCACGTACGGGTCGCTGCCTTCCTTGTAGCGCCAGCGTGTTTCCTTGCCATCGACCACCGGCCAGCGCAGGCCGCGGCTCTGGTGATACAGGTCGAACGGACCGAGATCGTGGCCGTGGTGGCGGCCGAATTCGGCGTATTCCTCGAACAGGCCTTTCTGCACGTAGAAACCGAAGGCCTCGGACTCGTGGTTGGCATAGCCGTCCTCGATCTCGTCGGTCTGGAACTTGTTCACGGTGCCGTTCGCGAACAACACGTCGAACAGGGTCTTGCCCTTCAGTTCCGGTTTCGCCGCGACCAGTTCCGCCGGCCAGCATTCGTCGACGGTGAAGCGCTTCGAGAATTCCATCAGCTGCCACAGGTCGGAGCGCGCTTCTCCGGGCGCATTCACCAGTTGATGCCAGAACTGGGTGCGGCGTTCGGCATTGCCGTAAGCGCCTTCCTTCTCGACCCACATCGCCGCGGGCAGGATCAGGTCCGCAGCCTGTGCGGTCACGGTCGGGTAGGCATCGGAGACGACGATGAAATTGTCCGGGTTGCGATACCCCGGAATGCCTTCGTTGGCGGTGTTCGCGCCAGCCTGGATGTTGTTGTTGACCTGCACCCAATAAGCATTGAGCTTGCCGTCCTTGAGCGCACGGTTTTGCGCGACCGCATGCAGGCCGGGCTTGTCGACGATGGTGCCGGGCGGCAGTTGCCAGATCTGCTCGGCCTTGGCGCGATGCTCCGGCTTCGCGACCAGCATGTCGGCCGGCAGGCGATGGCTGAAGGTGCCGACTTCGCGCGCGGTGCCGCAGGCCGACGGCTGCCCGGTCAGCGAGAACGGCGAATTGCCTGGCGTGGCGATCTTTCCGGTCAGCAGATGGATGTTATAGACCATGTTGTTCGCCCAGACGCCGCGCGTATGCTGGTTGAAGCCCATGGTCCAGAACGACATCACCTTGATCTTGGGGTCGGCGTACAGCTCGGCCATCTGTTTCAGCCAGGTCGCGTCGACGCCGCTCATCTTCGCGGCGTATTCGAGCGTGTAGGGGCGCACGAAGGCGGCGAATTGTTCGAAGTCGATCGGCGAACCCTGGTTCGGATCGGCGGCGTCCTTCGCGCCTGCTTCCTTCGGGTGATCGGCGCGCAGGCCATAACCGATGTCGGTGACGCCAAGCTTGAAATTGATGTGTTTGCCGACGAAGTCCTTGTTCACCGCGCCGGACTGGATGATGTGGTTGGCGATGTAGTTCAGGATCACCAGGTCGGTCTGCGGCTTGAACACCATCGGGATGTCGGCGAGATCGAAGCTGCGGTGTTCGAAGGTCGACAGCACCGCGACCTTGACGCCCGGATTCGACAGCTTGCGGTCGGTGACGCGCGTCCACAGGATCGGGTGCATCTCGGCCATGTTCGAGCCCCAGAGCACGAAGGCGTCGGCGGCTTCGATATCGTCGTAACAACCCATCGGTTCGTCCATGCCGAAGCTGCGCATGAAGCCCATCACCGCGCTGGCCATGCAGTGGCGCGCGTTCGGGTCGATGTTGTTGCTGCGGAAGCCGGCCTTGAACAACTTGTTCGCGGCGTAGCCTTCCCAGATCGTCCATTGGCCCGAGCCGAACATGCCGACGGCGGTCGGGCCCTTTTCCTTCAGCACGCGCTTGAACTGCGCGGCCATCACGTCGAAGGCTTCGTCCCAGGACACCGGCGTGAATTCGCCGCGCTTGTCGTATTTTCCGTTGGTCTTGCGCAGCAGTGGCCGGGTCAGGCGGTCCGCGCCGTACATGATCTTGGAAAGGAAATAACCCTTGACGCAGTTCAGGCCGCGATTCACTTCGGCGTGGATGTCGCCATGCGTCGCGACGACGCGTCCTTCCTTGACCGCGACATTGATGCCGCAGCCGGTGCCGCAGAACCGGCACGGCGCCTTGCTCCACTTGAGTTGTGTGTCGGCGCGATCGGTGACGATGTTGCTGGCGTCCGCGTGCAGCGAGATGCCGGCGACGGCCGCCGCAGTGGCAGCTGCGGAGTTTCGGATGAAGTCACGGCGCGTGCTGTGCATGGGCGGTCTCGCTGTCGTCGGTGTCGATTTCGTGGTGGACCAGGTCCGTGGTCATTACGTCCGGTGTGGCGCGGATCGCGTCGAAACGCTGCGCCAGTTCGTATTCGTTCGCGCCTTCGGCCAGCACGACGATGCGCCCGTGCTGCGCGCCGCGGACTTCGGTCAGCTCCAGGGCGTTGAGGCGCGCCGCGACAGCCGCTTCATGTTCGGGACGGCAGCGCACGATCAGGCTGGCGATATGCCAAGTCATCACTGCGGCCCCGGCGGGCCGGCGAACATCTGGAAGATCCAGACGATGAAGCCCCAGGACGCAACCAGTCCGACCGCCAGGATCGGCGCCAGGAACACCGTCAGAAACAGGAATGCACGCCACTCGCGGCGCCTTTCAACTTGGTTCTCTTCCATGGCGATGACCTCCCCGTCCGACCGGGCCAGACTATAGCCCAAGCCTGGCGCGACATTGACGCTGGTCAAATCTCCCTTTTCTTTGCGAGCTTCACGAACCAGCGAAATCGGTCGACAATTGGCGATGCTCAAACGTCTCTTCCAACCCGCGGCGGACACTCAAGCATGAATCGCCGTTTGATCGGGTTATTGGTGACGTTCGTATTCGTTGGCTGCTCGACGACGATGCATCGAAGAGTTCGGCATCATCTTCCGCCGCTGACATTGGTGCCGGGGGAGACTGTTGTCTCAGTGGAAGCCAGCGTGGAGTGTGATACTGCGATGCGTTGGCGGCCCATGGTCAAGGGGTGGTCTTTGGAATCTGAGCGAGGGGACGATCTCTCGTCGATACGTGCGGTAACCGAAGGCGATGTCGTTGCCGACATTGATTTCAAGTCGTTCACATCACCTGATGGGTCACTGCCCGTTCTGGAGGTCGAGAATGGGGGCGTCGGTTGCAGTCGGTGGGCCGTCGAGGTCGAAGTTGGCCCAGCGGGCTCGGATCCGGGTGAGCGTGTGAATCAGATGCTGATGATGGATTACGCCTCCCATGGCCTCTGGCATCGAGAACAAAGGCCGTTTATTGAATGACCCGTATCCTCGGCATTGACCCCGGTTCGCAGCGCACCGGCATCGGCATCATCGATGCGTTGCCGGACGGGCGTTGCGTGCATGTGTTCCACACGGCGCTGCATCTGCTCGGCAACGAAACGTTCCATCTGCGCTTGAAGCAGATCTACGACGAGATCGGCGAGATCGTCGAGACGCATCGGCCGACCGAGGTCGCGATCGAGCGCGTGTTCATGGCGCGCAATCCGGATTCGGCGCTGAAGCTCGGGCAGGCGCGTGGTGCGGCCATCGTCGCGGTGGTCGGCAAAGGCCTGGCGCTGACCGAGTACGCGCCGAAGGAAGTGAAGCAAGCGGTCGTTGGCAGCGGTTCGGGTGACAAGACCCAGGTGCAGCACATGGTCGGCATCCTGTTGTCGCTGCCCGGCAAGTTGCAGGCCGACGCCGCCGACGCGCTCGCGATCGCATTGACGCACGCGCATACCCGCGCCAGTCTCACGCGCCTCGGCATTCCGCGTACGGCGTGGCGACGACGATGATCGAGAAGCTGCCCCTCATCTGCCCTTCGGGCATCTTCTCCCCGTGGTCACGGGGAGAAGAATTGACGCAAGGAAGAATCCAATGATCGGACGCCTGAAGGGCGTGTTGGTGATGAAGGCGCCGCCGGCGTTGATGATCGACGTGAACGGCGTCGGTTATGAACTCGAAGCGCCAATGTCGACGTTCTATGAACTGCCGGAACTCGGCCGCGAGGTCACGCTGGTCATCCACCATGCGCAGAAAGAGGACGCCGTGAACCTCTACGGCTTCCAGTCGGAACGCGAGCGAGGCCTGTTCCGGACCTTGCTCAAGGTCAGCGGCATCGGTGCGAAGACGGCGCTGTCGATTCTTTCCGGCGTCTCCGCCGACGACTTCGCACGCCTGGTCGCGCACAGCGACATCACCGCGTTGACGCGTATCCCCGGCATCGGCAAGAAGACCGCCGAGCGCATTGTCGTGGAACTGCGCGACAAGCTCGGCGCGGGTCTGGCCCCGGTAGCCGCCGGCGGCGTGAAGATTGTCGCGCGTGACCCGGTCGCGGAGGCGTCGGCGGCGCTCGAACAGTTCGGCTACAAGCCCGTGGAGATCGCCAAGTTGTTGAAAGAAGCGGCCGAACCGGGTGACTCGGCCGAGACAATCATTCGCAAGGCATTGAAGGCCGCATTGCGCACCTGACATGGCTACACTACGCGACCTTTTTTCCGGGCCGCAAGGCTGACACCGGGTTTTATGGGCACCAACAACGAGCAGCATGGCGCGAAAGGCGGACTGTTGGGTCTGGCCGTCGCGGCAGTCGGCGTGGTCTTCGGCGACATCGGCACCAGCCCGCTGTACACCATGCGCGAAGCCTTCCATGGCCCGCATGCGATGCCGCTGACCGAAGCCAACGTGTTCGGCGTGTTGTCGCTGGTGTTCTGGTCGCTGATCCTGGTCGTGTCGGTGAAGTACGTGATCTTCATCATGCGCGCCGACAACCGCGGCGAAGGCGGCATCATGGCGATGATGGCGCTGGCGATGCAGGCGGTCGGCGACAACAAGGCGGCGCGACGTTTCATCATCGTGCTGGCCCTGCTCGGCGCAGCCCTGTTCTACGGCGATGGCGTCATCACACCGGCGATGTCGATCATGGGCGCAGTCGAAGGCCTGAAGGTCGCGGCGCCCGCGTTCGAACAGTATGTCGTGCCGATCACCCTGGTTGTTGTCATCGGCCTGTTCGCCTTCCAGCGCAGCGGCACGGCCAAGGTCGGTGCGGTGTTCGGTCCGGTCATGGTGTTGTGGTTCGTCGTGCTCGGCGCGCTTGGACTGGCCGAGATCCACGAGTACCCGAGCATCCTCAAGTCGCTGAATCCCTGGTACGGCGTACTGTTCTTCACGGCGCATCCGCTGGTGTCCTTCCTCGCGCTCGGCACCGTGGTGCTGGCGATCACCGGTGCGGAAGCGGTGTATGCCGACATGGGCCACTTCGGGCGTAGTCCCATCCGTGTCGCCTGGTACTGGCTCGTTTTTCCGGGCCTGATCTTGAATTATCTCGGCCAGGGTGCGCTGATCCTCGCGCATCCGGAAACGGCGAAGAATCCGTTCTACCTGCTGGCGCCGGACTGGGCCCTGTATCCGATGATCGGCCTGGCCACTGCCGCGGCTGTGATCGCCTCGCAGGCGGTGATTTCCGGCGCGTTCTCGGTGACGCGGCAGGCCGTCCAGCTCGGGTTCGCGCCACGCATGCAGGTCACGCACACCTCGGACGAAACCGTCGGCCAGATCTTCGTGCCGTGGATCAACCGCTTCCTGCTGGTCGCGATCCTGCTGGTGGTGCTCGGCTTCGAAACCTCGTCGAACCTGGCCGCGGCCTACGGCATCGCGGTGACTGGCACGATGCTGATCGACACCATCCTCGCGCTGATCGTGGCGCGCATGATGTGGAAGTGGAACAAATGGATCGTGGTGCTGGTCGGTGCCGTGTTCATCACCATCGACACCGCGTTCTTCGCCGCGAACGCGATCAAGATTCCGCATGGCGGCTGGTTCCCGCTGGTGCTCGGTGCCGGCCTGTTCCTGCTGATGTCGACCTGGCGCAAGGGGCGCACCCTGGTGGTGTCGCAGATGCGCAAGGAAAGCCTGGCGCTGAAGCCCTTCATCAGTTCGATCGCCGCGCATCCGCCGCTGCGCGTGCCGGGCACCGCGGTCTTCATGACCGCGAACCAGGAGGGCGTGCCGCACGCGATGTTGCATAACCTCAAGCACAACAAGGTGCTGCACGATCGCAACGTGTTGCTGACGGTGGAGACGGTGGAAACGCCGATCGCCGAGCCCGGCGAACGCATGAAGGTCGAGCCGCTCGGCCACGACTTCTATGCCATGTACCTGCGTTACGGCTTCGCCGAAGAGCCCAATGTGCCGAAGACGCTCGGCGGCTGCGAATCCTGCGGCCTGCCTTTCGACATGATGGACACCACCTTCTTCCTGTCACGCGAAACCCTGATTCCGAGCCAGGAGCAGGGCATGCCGCCGTGGCGCGACAAGTTGTTCGTGTTCATGGCGCGCAATGCGCAGTCGGCGACGCAGTTCTTCCAGATTCCCGGCAATCGCCTGATCGAATTGGGGACGCAGGTCGAGATTTGAGGCGTGGGAGCGGTCTCCTCGCCGCTACAATCGCCCGATGACCGATACCCGCCTCACCTCCGCCGCCGCGACCCGCGAAGACGACGCCATCGAGGCCAGCATCCGCCCGAAGCGATTGTCCGAATATCTCGGGCAGGCGCCGGTGCGCGAACAGATGTCGATCTACATCGAGGCGGCGAAGCGGCGCGCGCAATCGCTCGACCACGTGCTGATCTTCGGGCCGCCGGGGCTCGGCAAGACCACGCTGTCGCAAGTCATCGCGAACGAACTGGGTGTGAACCTGCGTTCGACGTCGGGACCGGTGCTGGAGCGCGCCGGCGATCTGGCCGCGCTGCTCACGAACCTGCAGCCGCACGACGTGTTGTTCGTCGACGAGATCCATCGCCTGTCGCCGGTGGTCGAGGAAGTGCTGTATCCGGCGATGGAGGATTTCCAGATCGACATCATGATCGGCGACGGCCCGGCCGCGCGCTCGATCAAGCTCGATCTGCCGCCGTTCACGCTGATCGGTGCGACCACGCGCGCCGGTCTGTTGACGGCGCCGCTGCGCGACCGCTTCGGCATCGTGCAACGCCTCGAATTCTATGAACGCGGCGAACTCGCGCAGATCGTCACGCGATCGGCGCGCATCCTCGGCATCCACTGCGATGCCGAAGGCGCGGACGAGATCGCGCGCCGTTCGCGCGGCACGCCACGCATCGCCAACCGCCTGCTGCGACGCGTACGCGATTACGCCGAAGTGCGCGGCGAAGGCCACATCGATCGCGCCATCGCGGCCCAGGCCATGGCCATGTTGAAGGTCGACGAAGAAGGCTTCGATGCGCTCGACCGGCGCATGCTGTCGATGATCATCGAGAATTTCGATGGCGGCCCGGTCGGGGTCGAGTCGCTGGCCGCGGCGCTGAGCGAAGAACGCGGCACGCTCGAAGACGTGATCGAGCCGTACCTGATCCAGCAGGGTTTCCTGGTGCGCACCGCACGCGGGCGCATGGCTTCGGCCAAGGCCTACCGGCATTTCGGGCTGAGTCCGCCGCGCCGTGCCGATGCCCCGGTCGCCGACCTGTTCGGGGCTGGCGAGTGAGCGCCGAGCCCTTCGTCTGGCCGGTCCGCGTCTACTACGAAGACACCGATGCCGGCGGCGTCGTCTACCACGCCCGCTATCTGCATTTCCTCGAACGCGCGCGCACCGAGTGGTTGCGCAGCATCGGCATTGATCAATCGCGGCTGAAGCGGGAGCGCGGGCTGGTGTTCGTGGTCAGCAGGCTTTCGCTATCCTTCCGCCGCCCCGCCAAGCTCGACGACGCCTTGCTCGCTTCCTGCGTGCTCGCCGAGCGACGCGGAGCCCGCCTTCGTTTCACCCAGGAACTGCGCCGGGCCGACAGCGGCGAATTGCTGCTCGACGCCGAGGTGCTCGCGGCCTGCGTGAACGCCGATTCCTTCCGTCCCGCGGCCCTGCCGCGCGACCTGTTTCCGGAGTAGACGATGCCCTCAGTCCTGTCCCTGCTCAGCCTCGCGGCCAGCGCCGCGGCGCCGATCGAACTGGGCGATGCCGCTCAGGCCGCCGCTGCGGCCGCCCCGCACGTGGCGGGTGAACTCGACATCCTCAAGCTCGTCATCGGTGCCTCGCTGCCGGTCAAGCTGGTCATGGGCCTGCTGCTCGCAGCCTCGCTGATGAGCTGGACCATCATTCTCGGCAAGCGCAGCGCACTCGAACGCGCGAAGAAGACCGCCACCGAATTCGAGGAGCGCTTCTGGTCGGGTGGCGACCTGGCCGCGCTGTTCAAGGAAGTCTCGGCGCCGGGCAAGGACAGCGAAGGCCTGGCCGGCATCTTCGAAGCCGGCTTCCGCGAATTCGCGCGCCTGCGTTCGCGCCGAACCATGGATCCGCGCATCATGGTCGAGGGTGCGCAGCGTGCGATGCGCGCCGCCGCCGGCCGCGAAATCGACCGTCTCGAAAAGGACCTCGAATTCCTCGCCAACGTCGGCTCGATCTCGCCCTACATCGGCCTGTTCGGCACCGTCTGGGGCATCATGATCGCGTTCATGGATCTGAGCGGCGCCAAGACCGCCACCATCGCCACCGTCGCGCCGCCGATCTCGGAGGCGCTGATCGCCACCGCGATGGGCCTATTCGCTGCAATCCCGGCGGTCTGGGCGTTCAATCGGTTCTCGAACCTGGTGGAGCGACTGAACGTGCGTTTCGACGCCTTCCAGGAAGAGTTCTCGTCGATCCTGCAGCGTCAGGCGCACGTCGAGGACAACCATTGACCCCGCACACGCATCGGTCCCGTTGGAGCGGTCATGGCCTCTGCCAGTAGACATCGCAAGCGTCGCAAGCTGAAGTCCGAGATCAACGTCGTGCCGTACATCGACGTGATGCTCGTGCTGCTCATCATCTTCATGGTTACGGCGCCGATGCTGAATCTCGGCGTCGATATCGACCTGCCGGAATCGGATGCGAAGTCGATCTCGCTCGACTCGGAGCCGGTGCTGGTCAGCATCGCCCGCGACGGCACCATGTACCTGACGCTCGGCGACGAGAAACGCGAACCGATCGAGATGGCCGAACTCGGCAACAAGGTCGCGGCCTTCGTGCGCCAGAATCCGAAGGTGCCGGTCCTGGTCGGCGGCGACCACAGCATCGACTACGGCAAGGTCTACGAAATCATGGTCGTACTGCAGCAGGCCGGCGTGCCTCGCGTCGGCCTGATGAGCCAGCCCGCGGGCGAGAAGAAGGCGCGCTGACATGGTCCAGCGTCGCGACGACGACACCCTGTTTGCATTCGGCGGCTCGGTGCTGCTGCATGCCGGCATCGTCGCGATGGTGTTCGTGGCGCTGTGGTTGAAGCCCGATGTCGAGCCCACCGATGTCGCCGGGCCGGTGATCGAGGCAGTCCTGGTCGATTTCACCGCGCCGCCGCTGCCGTCATCGGCCTCGAAACCGAAGCCGGCACCGCCGAAACCCGAGCCGCCCAAGCCCGAACCGCAGCCGGAACCGCCGCCGCCGCCACCGGAAGAAACACCGACGCCGCCACCCGCGCAGGACCAGATCGATCAGGAAAAGGTGCGACTGGCCGCCGAGGCGCTGGAAAAGGCCGAGCGCGAGCAGGAAGAGAAGCGCAAGCAGGAGCAGATCGACCTCGACCGCCAGGACGAACTGACCAAGATGGAACGCGAGCGCCAGAAGCAGCTCGAAGACATCAAGCGCCTGCGCGAAGAGGCCGAAGCCCGTCGCAAACGAGAAGAGCAGAAGCTGGCGCAGATGCAGGACCGGCAGAAGCAGGTCGATGCCGACAAGCAACGCGCGCTTGAACAACAGCGCCTGGAACAGCTTGCAAAAGACGAAGCCGCGCAGCGTGCGGGCACGAACGGTCGTGACGATTCGCTGCTGGGTCAATATCGCGTTGCGATCACGTCGACAATCGACCGCAATTTGCGCTGGCCGGAAAATACCCAGTCTGGCTTCCGTTGCAATGTCACGGTCACGCAGATTCCTGGGGGTGAGGTGATTGCTGTCGATACCTCGACCTGCGTCGGAGATCCGCTCGTGATCCGGAACCTTGAAGCTGCCGTTCAGAGCGAACCCTTACCCTACCGTGGCTACGAGTCGGTCTTCGCTCGCAAAGTCACGATCCCCTTCTGTTTTCCGCGGGAGATATGCACTCAATGAATCGCATCAAGTTGATCATCGTCTTCGTGGGTCTGCTGATTGCCAAGTCGGGGTTCAGTCAAGGCCTCATCGTTGATCCCCCCAAGGGCAATGTTTCCGCGATTCCGGTGACCGTGGTCCCCTTTTCGCATGAAGGCGCAGGCCTGCCGCCGGACACCGACATCAGCGCCGTGATCGGTGCCGACCTGAGCCGCAGTGGCCAGTTCCGCGCACTCGGTCGACAGGACATCGTCGAGTTCCCGGCGCGCCCAGCCGACGTCAAGTTCGCGACCTGGCGTCTGCTCAAGCAGGATTTCCTGGTGATCGGCCGTATCTCGGATGCCGACGCCGGCGCGCTGCGCATCGAGTTCGAATTGTTCGACGTGGCCAAGCAGACGCGAATGCTCGGACTCGCCATCGGCGCCCGCCCGAACGACCTGCGCGGCGCGGCGCATCAGATCGCCGACCTGATCTACGAGAAGATTCTCGGCGTCCGCGGCGCGTTCTGGACGCGTATCGCCTATGTCACCGCCACAGGCATCGGCAAGGACACGCAGTACGCCCTGATGGTCGCCGACTCCGACGGCTTCAATCCGCAGACGGTCGTGCGTTCGCGCGAACCGCTGCTGTCTCCGGCCTGGTCGCCGGACGGCAAGCGCCTGGCCTACGTCAGCTTCGAACGCGGCAATTCCTCGATCTACATCCAGGAACTGACCACCGGCTCGCGCCAGGTCGTGGCCGCATATCGCGGCATCAACGGCGCGCCGGCGTTTTCGCCGGACGGGTCGAAGCTCGCGCTGACGCTGTCGCAGTCCGGGAACCCGGAAATCTATGTGATGGACATCGCCAGTCGGCGCACCACGCAGATCACCCGTCACTTCGCGATCGACACCGAGCCGCAGTGGATGCCGGACGGCGCCACGATCCTGTTCACCTCGGACCGCGCCGGCAAACCGCAGATCTACAGCGTGCCGGCCTCGGGCGGCGATGCCACGCGGGTCAGCTTCCAGGGCGAATACAACGCCCGCGCCACCATTGGTTACCAGGGCAAGACCCTGGCGATGGCGCAGGGCAGCGGAAATGTGTATCGTATTGCGGTTCTGGATCGGTCGCGCGGCGGGGCGGGGGATATGCGCCTGATTTCGCCCGGTAATCTGGACGAATCACCGAGTTTCGCGCCGAACGGAAGCATGATCCTGTACGCCGCCCGCGAAGGAAAGCGGGGCGTACTTTTTGCCGTGTCCGCCGACGGGCGGGTGCGGCAGCGTCTGGTGCTGGCTGATGGCGACGTACGCGAACCCGCGTGGGGACCCTTCCGTCAACGTTAAGACGAGCGGCGCTACATTCCGCGCCCGCAGCATTGCCCAGTTCCAAGCGACGCTTTTGTACTGCCCCAAAACCTCGAGGAAATACAACAATGAACAACACGATGCGCATCATCCTGTCGGCGGCCCTGATGGCCTCTCTCGCTGCCTGCTCGAAGAAGGTCAAGGAAGAAGCTCCGGTTGCAACGCCGGAACCGACCAAGACCGAAACCCCGGCTGTCACCGACAACGGCAAGTACGGTCCGGAAGATCTGGACACCGACAGCTGCCTGCGCCAGCGCGTGGTCTACTTCGATTTCGACAAGGCCGAAATCCGCGCCGAAGCCCAGGCCATCCTGGCTTGCCACGGCAAGTACCTGACCGACCGTCCGTCGGCCGCCATCACGCTGGAAGGCCACGCCGATGAGCGCGGTACCCGCGAATACAACCTCGGCCTCGGCGAGCGTCGCGGCAATGCCGTGTCGTCGGCCCTCCAGGGCAACGGCGGTTCGGCTTCGCAGCTGAACGTCGTCTCGTACGGCGAAGAGCGCCCGACCTGCTCCGATTCGTCGGAAGACTGCTGGGGCAAGAACCGTCGCGTCGAAATCGTCTACACGGCGAAGTAAGTAGCGATGATGAAGTCCGGTTCACTCCTGCGTGGACCCCTCGTGGCGGCGGCCTTGGTCGCCGCCACGTCGTTTTCGGGGTCGGTGGACGCCCAGTCGGGTCGTCTGAGTCTCGCTGAACGTGTCGCCCGTCTTGAAGCCCAGAATCAGGGCCAGGGCAGCGGCCAGTCCACGGTCGATCTGCTGAACCGGATCGATGATCTCCAGTCCGAAGTGCAGTCGCTGCGCGGGCTGGTCGAACAACAGGCCTTCGAAATCGAAGAGCTGAAGAAGCGCGGTCGCGACCAGTACGTCGATCTCGACTCGCGCATCAGCCGTCTCGAAGGCAACCCGGCGCCGATGACCTCGGCACCGCCGACCGAACCCGCGGCACCGATCGCACCGGGTCAGGTCCAGAATCTTCCGGAAGCGCCGACGGCCCCGGGTCAGTTGTCGATGGACGCGCCGATCGAGCCGGTGGCCGATCCGACGTTGCCGACGACAGCACCCGCCACACCGACGCCGCCTCCTGTGGCCAGCGAACCTCCGGCCACACCCGCCGCGACGACGATGATTCCGCAGGCTGGCGAACAGGCCGCCTACGACACCGCGTTTGATGCCCTGCGCGAAGGCCGTTACGCCGAATCGGCGCGTCGTTTCTCGGCCTTCCTCGAACAGTTCCCGCAGGGCGAGTTGGCCGACAACGCGACCTATTGGCTGGGCGAGTCGTACTACGTCACCCAGAACTACCAGATCGCGCTCGACACCTTCCGCTCGCTGCTGGCGAGCTACCCGCAAAGCGCCAAGACCCAGGACGCGATGCTCAAGGTCGGCTATTGCCTGTATGAACTCAAGCAGTGGGCCGACGCCGAAGCCGCGTTGAATGACGTGGTGACGCGTTATCCGGGCTCGACCGTCGCGCGTCTTGCGCAGGGCCGCCTGCGTGCGTTGCGCCTCGAAGGCAAGACGCCGTAAGCGATGAGCGACGCAGC
>JAKJFE010000241.1 GCA_022705045.1 Pseudomonadota bacterium
CTCTCGGCGGCACTGAAGAAATCGGTGCCGTTCCACAGCCCGCGGTATCTCGGGCACATGGTCTCGGACCTGCTGATCCCGGGCCTGGCCGCGCAGATCCTGACCCTGCCCTACAACCCGAACAACGTCAGCGAGGACGCGGCGCCGGTCACCGTCGACCTCGAAGTCCAGGTCGGACTGCAACTCGCGAAGATGCTCGGCTATGTGCATGACCCGAAGCGCCCGGACTGCGCGTTCGGGCATTTGACCTCGGGCGGCACGCTGGCGAACTACCAGGCCTTGCGGCTGGCCTTGGCATTGAAGGCGTTCCCGGTCGCACTGCGGGCGGCCGAGGTGCCGGACATCGAGCTGCCCGACGACGACATCGCCGCCTTCAATCTCGCACCCGCGCAAGGCATCGCCCTGCTCGACCGCTGGCAGGACTGGCTGGCCGCGCAAGCCAATGGCGAACGTCAGCGCTGGCAGCAACGCGTGCAGCAGCAACGCATCGAACACCTCGGTATCGCCGCCTTCTTCGCGCAACACGACACGTTGCGCGTCCCGAAAGTGCTGGCGCCGATCACCGCGCACTATTCGTGGAGCAAGGGCATGAAGCTGCTCGGACTCGGGCGCGTGCAACTGGGTCTGCTCCCGCAACGCGGCATGCGCCTCGATCTCGACGCACTCGATGCCGAACTGCGCCGCTGCCGCGACACACGACAACCCGTGCTGATGACGGTCGGCGTGTTCGGCACCACCGAATACGGCACCATCGATCCGATCGACGGTCTGGTCGCTGCACGCGATCGCCACGGCGCGCAGGGACTCGGCTTCAGCGTGCATGTCGACGCGGCCTGGGGCGGTTATCTCGCCACCCTGTTCCGCAACGAGGACGGCAGCCTGCGGCCGCTGCAGGCGGTACGCGACAGCTTCCGCAATTTCCCTTCGCCCGCAACACACGCCGCAGTCGCTGCGCTCGGCGACACCGATTCGATCACCGTCGACCCGCACAAACTCGGTTATCTGCCGTACGGGGCCGGCGCCTTCATCTGCCGCGACCATCGCGCGATGGCACTGCTTTCCGAAGAAGCCGACTACGTCTTCCATGGCGCGACGCCGCAGGACTACCTGACGCGGTATCGCAGTCTCGGCCAATACATTCCGGAAGGATCGAAGTCCGGCGCGATGGCGGCAGCAGTCTACGTGACGCACCAGGTGTTGCCGCTCGATCATCGTCACTTCGGGCAGCTGCCGCGACAGACCATCGTCAATGCCGAAGCCTTCCATGCCCGCGCGCAACGCTTCGCCCACGACATCGCCGGCTGCGCGAAGGCCGTCGTGCCATTCGCGCCGGACAGCAACCTGGTCTGTGTCGCGCTCAATCCGCTCGGCAATCGCTCGCTCGCGCGCATGAATGCCTTCGTGCGTGCGCTGCACGACGAACTGCGCTGCGACCCGAACCATCCGCTGCAGCTCAAGGAATTCTTCGGCTCGATGACGACGCTGAAGCCGGATGCACTCGGCCGCGACGAAACCCTGCGCATCCTCGCCGCGCTCGACCTCGATCCGGCCTCGTTGAACGACAGCGACGACAGTGATCGCATCGTGATCCTGCGCCACACGTTGATGAATCCTTACCTGATCGACCACGAAAACGGCATCAGCTACATCGATCGCTACTTCGACTTCCTGGCGCGGCGGGTGCGCGAACGCGTTGCCGCGATGGCATGAGCCATCACCACGACCTGCGCACCTTCCTCGCGCAACTTCACGCACATGGCGATCTGCGCCGCGTCGCCGAGCCGGTCGACCCGCATCTCGAAACCACGGCACTCAGCCTGCATGCGCTCAAGCAGCAGGGCCCGGCGCTGCTCGTCGAACATCCCGTCGGGTCGCGGCACGCCTTCCTCGGCAACCTGTTCGGGCATCGGCGCCGCATCGAGGCGGCGCTGGCCGGGCGGCCGCTGTCGTCGTTGCGCGAACTCGGCGAACTGCTGGCGGCCATCAAGGAACCGCGTTGGCCGTCCAGCCTGAAGGACGCACTCGCGCTGTGGCCGGAACTGGCCCAACTCGCG
>JAKJFE010000242.1 GCA_022705045.1 Pseudomonadota bacterium
GCGCGACACCCCGTGCCAGCGTCGGTCTTCCGCGCCGAAGCGCTTCTTGAAGACGAAGTCGTTGTCGATGCGGCCGTCGGGGCGCAAACGGTACTCGTCGCGTGTCGCGACTTTGCCGTTCTCGAAAAAGTAGGGCACGTTCGCGATCACGTACCAGGTGCCCATGAAGCGCGGCAGGTCGATGTCCGCCGTCGCGAGTGGCGGTTGCGCGCGTTCGCTGCGACTGGCGCAGGCGGCGAGCAGGACGACGGCGGCGATGGCAAGCAGGCGGAGGATCATGGGACAGCTCCTTCGAAACGTGCGGAGGATGAGGATTCGACCTGCCCGATCAGGAACGCGTGCAACTGCGCGGCGTCCGCCGTGGTTTTCCGCGTCATCGCGAATGCGTGTGCCGGATCGCGTTCGCGATCCAGCCAGATGCCGCCGTCCGCGGCGATCGGCGGGCGCGTGCTGCCCAGCCAGAGTGCGGTATCCGCGGCTTCGTCGGCGCTTCGCAGAAAGCGGCGCAAGCTCGCCCGGAACCAGGGCAGGGCAGTGCGTACGCCAGGCGTATCGACCCAGCCCGGATGCATCACATAGACGCGCGGCTGGCCGAGCCAGCGCGCATTCCAGGCCCACGTCAGTTCGACCTGGGCGCGTTTGTGCATGGCGTAGGCGGCCATGCCGTCGTGTTGCCGGGCACTGCTCGCGGCCATGCCGGACAGCCGCAGGGGCGCGCCGTACATGCCGCCGGAACTCATGTTGATCACGGCGGCGCCGTCGGTGAATCGCCCGTCGGCGTGCAAGCCTTCGGTCAGCACGAAATGGCTGAGCAGGTTGGTGACGAACGAGGTCTCATGGCCCTCCAGCGTGCGTTCGAAACGATCGAGCAGCAGGCCGACGTTGTTGACCAGCACGTCGATGCGCTCGTCGCTCGCAGTCAGCGCCTGCACCAGACGCCGGGTGTCGGACACGCTCGAGAAGTCCACTTGCAAGGGCTGCATGCGTTCCGATCCGCCCGCCGCGAGCACCAGCTCGGCGAGCTTGTCGGGGTTTCGTGCAGCGGCCAGCACGCGCGCGCCGCGTGCATGCGCCTCGATCGCAATCGCTGCGCCGATGCCGCCGCTGGCACCGGTGACCAGCCAGGTCTGGCCGTCGAGGCGTGTGCTGTACGCCTGCCATCGCCGCTGTCGGCGGCGCAGGCCAACACGACTGAAGCGATGGAAGAAGCGCGCGTAGAAGAACAGGCTGGCGAGGGCTCGGAGCATCCGTGTGGGGCAGCGTGATGGGTATGCACCCATACGCTACGCTCGGACATGTGTGTGACGCGCGACGATGGTCGCCAGGATGGGATGCCAGCCCTGACTGGCAGCGCCGCGCGCGCGACGCGACCCAACCAACCACGGGAGTTCATGATGCGCCTGTCATTCGCCATGCTGGTCATGCTCGCTGCACACAGTGCGTCGACCATCGCCGCGCCCATCGATCCGGCCACGGCCCGTCTCGTCGACCTCACGCATGCATTCAACGAGCGAACCCTGTACTGGCCGACATCACCGTCGGCATTCGAGTTCAAGTCGTTGGCGCACGGCCAGACCGAAGGCGGCTACTTCTATGCGGCGAACGCGTTCTGCGCGCCCGAGCATGGCGGCACGCATCTCGATGCCCCGATCCATTTCGCCGAGCGCGGACGCACCGCGGACCAGATTCCGCTGCAAGATCTGGTCGGGCCGGCCGTGGTCATTGATGTCCGGGAACAGGTGGCGAAGGATGCGGATTACGCGCTGACGCCGGACGATGTCCGCGCCTTCGAATCCAGGCATGGCGAGATCGCACCGGGCAGCATCGTGCTGCTGCGCACCGGTTACGGCAGCCGCTGGCCGGATCGCAAGGCCTATTTCGGCGACGACACGCCGAACGATGCCAGCCAGCTGCACTTCCCGAGCTTCGGTGCGGAGGCCGCGCGACTGCTGGTCGAGGAACGCAAGGTGGCCGTGCTCGGTGTCGATACCGCCTCGATCGACATCGGCCAGTCGCGCGATTTCCAGGTACACCGGA
>JAKJFE010000112.1 GCA_022705045.1 Pseudomonadota bacterium
CTGAGCCCGGCCACCAGCCGTGCCGGATCGACCGAATTCAGCGGCAGATCGCGCTGCGTGTCCTCGCCCTTCGACCAGCTTGCCGACAGCGTCGCGCTGTAGGCATCCAGCCCGAACGGCGCGAGGCTGGCATTGCCGTTGAACTCGACGCCACGGATGCGGGCGCGGTCGCGATTCTGCGACTGGAACACGAGCAGCCCGGACTGCGGATCGCGACCGAGATTGACGCGCGACTCGATCAGATCGCGATAGCGGTTGTCGTACACCGACAGCTCGCCGCTGGCGTGTTCGCCCGACCAGCGCGCACCGAGTTCGAGGCCCTGGCTGCGCTCGGGGCGCAGGTCCGGATTCGGAATGGCGCTGTAGCCGAAGGCCGGGATGTTCAGGCCCAGGTTCACGTCGGAGAACGGCGGCGCACGGAAACCGCGCGCGTACTGTGCGTACAGGCCGAGTGATTCGCTGGCCGCGTAACGCAGGCCGAGTTTCGGCGTCAGGCTGTGCTCCTGGCTGTCGACGACGGCTGTGCCCGGATTGTCGGCCAGCCACAGCGTGTCCGGATCGGCGTCGGTGCGGAAGCGGTCGTAGCGCAGCGCCGGGATCAGGAACCAGCGCTCGCCGAGACCGATCTCGTCCTGCGCATAGACGCCGAATTCCTGCAGCGTCGAGTTCGGGAAATCGCGCACCGGCATGCGTTCGCCGAGCAGCACCGGCGTGCTCACGCCCGTGGCGAGATTGATCTCGACGCCATCGCGGTGCTCGTCGAGCGAGGTACGCGAGAGATCGAACCCGACGACGTAGCGGTGCGACAGCGCCGCGGCTTCGGTTTCGCCCGCGACCAGGCCTTCGAGCCCGACCTGGCGCGTGTCGAACACGAACTGGCGCAGGCGTCGCGTGGCTGCGGCGGTCGGCGTGGCGCCGCGGCGATCCTGCACGGTGCGCTGGTCGATCTCGCTGCGTTGCACATAGGTCATCAACTGCCATTGCGCGAACAGGCCGTCGAGACCATCGCCACGCCAGTCGAGCGAGACGCGTTCGCGCGATTCGCGATCGTCGGCGTTCATCGCCGTGGTCGTGGCGTACTGGCCGGGTCCGTTCACCAGCGAATGCACGTCGGTGTCGACCTGTGCGCGATAGGCGTCGAGCCCGACGCTGAGCCGACCGGGCACGAGCTCGTCGTTGACCAGTTTCGCCAGCAGGAAATGTTCGCGACCGACGGCCGGATTCGCGTCGATGCCGCCGTCGCGCGGCAGTGTGTCGCGTTCGTGCTCGCGACGCTCGTTGGCGCTGACCAGCATCTGCCACCCGCCCGCAGCGGCTGCGGTGGAGGCACTCACTGCCGTCGAGGCATCACGCGTGTCGTGGGTCAGGCGCGTGCCGACAAACCAGTCGCCCTCGCCTTCGGCAAGCAGATCGACGGGATCGCGCGTCTGCATCGCGACCACGCCGGCGAGTGCATCCGAACCGTACAGGCTCGATGCCGGGCCGCGCAGGAATTCCACGCGTTCGAGCAGTTCCGGATCGACCAGGTTGCGGCCGGCGCGCGAAAAGCTGCCGACCGCGAACCCGTCGCCCATCGGCACGCCATCGAGTTCCACCGCGACGCGGTTGCCTTCCAGCCCGCGGATCGCGAAGCCTTGGGCGCCGAAGCGGCTCACGTCTTCGTTGACGCCGAGCGTCGCGTCATAACGCGCCAGGTCGCGGATGTCGCGGATCAACCGCGTCTCGATCTGACCGCGCTCGATCAGCGCCACCGAGCCGGCGATTTCGCCCACCGGCTGTTCGACGCGACTGGCCACGACAACGACTTCCTGCAGGGGTTTGGCAGCCTGTGGCTGGCCGGGTTCGGCGGCGAACGCCGGCAGCGCCAGCGCCGCCGTGATCGCAAGACTGAGTGGACGAAAGGTCATGACACGCTCCAAGGGAATGGGCCTAGTCTCCCAGAGGCCATCCGAGGCTGTCTTGATACCCGTCAGGCAAAGTGTCGCGGCACTTGCGCTGGATCAATTTGCCGATGTCCATGCCCTGTTTCCGCGCACCACTTTGCACCAAACTGCCAGCCATCGAAGGACTAAGGACACCGCGCACCGTCGCAAGTCATTCAGCTTGACCTAGGTCATGGTGCGCGACGCCTAGGCGGCCGAGGCTGTACCCAAGTGGCGAAAGCTGCACTGCTTTACAAAAAAGAGGAGATTGTCATGCGTCACCCGAAGACACTGCTGTGGATCGCGCTCGCCTTTGGCGGCACGGTCGCTGCGGACGACGTCAGCAATGAACGCGTCCCCAAGCAAGGCCTGGATGTCGGCAAAGCCGCCTACCTGGCCAACTGCGCCGCCTGCCATCAGCCGGAAGGCACCGGCATGGCCGGCGCCTTTCCGCCGCTCGCCGGTTCCGACTTCCTGACCAAGAACGACAAGCAGTCGGTGGTCGCCTCGATCCTCAAGGGCATCAGCGGCGAGATCACCGTCAACGGCCAGAAGTTCAACGGCGTGATGCCGGCGATGAGCCACCTGTCCGACAGCGACGTCGCGAATATCGTCACCTTTATCTACGCCAGTTGGGGCAACAACGGCCAGACGGTGTCGGTGAAGGACGTCGCCACCGCACGCAAGACCCTGGCTGTCACCACTGATCCGGCACAGGGCGAGCGTCATGTCGGCACCAAGCAGGCCGAACAGGGCTATCAGGGCGCGCCGTCGACGGTGAAGTCGAAGGACGTCAAGATGGTCGTCAGCCCGGGCGCACCGTCGCTCAGCGAGACCGAGTTCGCCCGCGCCACCGAGATCTTCTTCGAGCGCTGCGCTGGCTGCCACGGCGTGCTGCGCAAGGGCGCGACCGGCAAGCCGCTGACCCCGGACATCACCCGTGCCAAGGGCACCGATTACCTGAAGGCGCTGATCAACTTCGGTTCGCCCGCGGGCATGCCGAACTGGGGCACCTCGGGTGAACTGACGGCGGCCGAAGTCGACATCATGGCGCGCTTCCTCCAGCACGAACCGCCGGCACCGCCGGAGTGGGGCATGAAGGAGATGAAGGACAGCTGGAAGGTCTTGATCGCCGAAGCCGATCGTCCGACCAAGCCGATGCACAACCGCAACATCGACAACTTCTTCGTCGTCACCCTGCGTGACGCCGGTGAAATCGCGATCATCGACGGCGACACCAAGGAAGTGGTGAACACGCTGAAGACCGGCTATGCCGTGCACATCACGCGTCCGTCGCACTCGCGCCGCTACGCGTACACCATCGGCCGCGATGCCAAGATCGACCTGATCGACTTGTGGATGAACCCGCCGCAGATCGTCGCCGAGATCAAGATCGGCCTGGAAGCGCGCTCGGTCGAGACCTCGAAGTACAAGGGTTTCGAAGACAAGCTCGCGATCGCCGGTGCCTATTGGCCGCCGCAATTCGTGATCATGGACGGCCCGACGCTGGAGCCGAAGAAAATCGTCTCGACCCGCGGCATGACCGTGGATACGCAGGAATATCACCCGGAACCGCGTGTGGCCGCGATCGTCGCCAGCCACGAGCACCCGGAGTTCATCGTCAACGTCAAGGAAACCGGCCGCATCCTGCTGGTGAACTACAAAGACATCGACAACCTGTCGATCACGACGCTGGACGCCGCGCGCTACCTGCATGACGGCGGCTGGGACTCGACGCACCGCTACTTCATCACCGCCGCCAACCAGTCGAACAAGATCGCCGTGGTCGACTCGAAGGACCGCAAGATGGTGGCACTGGTCGATGCCGACAAGATCCCGCATCCGGGTCGCGGCGCGAACTTCCTGCATCCCAAGTTCGGTCCGGTCTGGGCCACGTCGGCACTCGGCAACGAGAAGATCACGCTGATCGGCACCGATCCGGAAAACCACAAGGAACATGCGTGGAAGGCGGTTGAAGTGCTCAAGGGCCAGGGCGGCGGTTCGCTGTTCGTCAAGACCCACCCGAAGTCCACGCACCTGTATGTCGACACGCCTCTGAATCCGGATCCGAAGGCCAGCCAGACGATCGCGGTGTACGACATCAACAAGCTGGACGCCGGCTACAAGGTCCTGCCAATCGCCGAATGGGCAAAACTCGGCGCCGGCCCGAAGCGCATCGTGCAACCGGAGTACAACAAGGCCGGTGACGAAGTGTGGTTCTCGGTATGGAGCGGCCAGAAGGAAGAATCGGCCATCGTCGTCATCGACGACAGGACGCTGAAGCTGAAGAAGGTCATCAAGGGCCCCGGCATGATCACGCCGACCGGCAAGTTCAACGTCTTCAACACCGCGAACGACATCTACTGAGTCCGGTGTCCACCCCGCGGCATCGCATTGCCCGCGGGGTGGATCGGCCGAGGTGTGTCTGGGTAGTGCGCTCCCCCGCTCCCGAGCCCAGCCACACCTCGCTTTTCCCGAGCGCCATCGGCGACGGCGTTCGGGAAAGGCGAGACCGCCCCTCAGTTTCAAACCTCCAAGGTGTACCCATGAAAACCCTGCGATTCGCACTGCTGCCGCTGGCGCTGGCCGCGGCCTGTGCCCATGCCGAAGCAGCCACCACGCTGATCGACGCCCTGACCGGCGGCAAGGTCACGATCGATTCGCGCGTCCGTGCCGAAAACGTGTCCGATGACGCCGTCGTGAAAGACGCGAACGCGCTGACTTGGCGCAACCGCGTCGGCTACAAGACCGCGCCCTGGTACGGCTTCACCCTGTTCGCCGAACTCGAGGACGTGCGCGCGCTGAACGAGGACTACAACTCGACCGCGAATGGCCGCACCCAATACGCGACCGTCGCCGACCCCGAAGGCAGCGAATGGAACCAGGCCGGCATCAGCTGGGAACCCACCGCCGGCAGCGTGCTCACGCTCGGTCGGCAGCGCGTGGCGCTCGACAACCAGCGCTTCTTCGGCAATGTCGGCTGGCGCCAGAACGAACAGACCTTCGACGCCGCCGCGTTCACCCAGACCATCGGCAAGAACACCACGGCGCGTTACTACTACCTGCAGGACGCGCACCGCGTGTTCGGCCACGCCAATCCGAACCACCTGCTCGCCGAATACGACATCGGCGGCCATCTGCTCAACGTCTCGCACGTCTTCGGTCCGGCGACGCTGACCGGCTACGGCTACTTCGTCGAGAACGAGGACCTGCCGCTCACATCGAACCGCATCGTCGGCGCGCGCCTCGCCGGCGCCCATGCGCTGAACGAACCGTGGAAGCTGCTCTACACCTTCGAATATGCGCAGCAAGGCAACTGGCGCGATGGTGCCGCGAACATCGACGCGGACTACAGCCTGTTCGAATTCGGCGCAGCGCGCGGCGCCTATTCCGGCAAGTTCTCGCACGAAGTGCTGGGCGGCGACGGCCACTACGCCTTCCAGACGCCGTTCGCGACCCTGCATGCCTTCAACGGCTGGGCCGACAAGTTCCTGACTACGCCGGTCAACGGCCTCGTCGACGACTACCTCACCTTCGCCGGCCCGGTCGGCAAGCTGCAGTGGGTCGCCGCGATCCACCAGTACGGCGCCGACAACGGCGACGCCGACTACGGCACCGAATTCGACGCCTCGCTCAGCTACGCCTTCAAGCAACGCTTCACCGCGCTCGCCAAGATCGCCCACTACGACGCCGACGAATTCGCCCGCAACACCGACAAGCTCTGGCTCTCGCTCGAATACAAATACTGAGCCACGCGTCAGCGACAACGAAGCCGGCAACGCGAGTTGCCGGCTTTTCTATTTCGGTGCGAGGGCAGCACAAAATTGCGAAGCCGCAGCCACATGGCTATCGTCAGCCGCCTCGCGTTTTCGGCGCAATGCGCAACATGATCAAGTCCTTTCTCGTTGTGCTGTCTGGCGCAGCCATGCTTTTGGCCGGCTCAGACACTGTCCACGCGGCCGTCGTTGCTTCGACACCAAACATCTCCTTCACGACCAGCGGCGCGATCCACGACATCCTGGTCGAGCCCAGCGGCCACATCATCATTGCCGGTCGATTCGATTCGGTCGGCGGATTGCCGAGGAAGAATCTGGCGCGACTGCATCCAGACGGTTCTGTCGACTCGACATGGGTTTTGGACACCAATGGCGAGGTCTACGACCTTGAGCAGGCGTCCGCGGGCTCGATCTACATTGCTGGCGGATTCACGGACATCGACGGATTCGCCCGACCCGGGCTGGCGCGCGCGTCCCTGAGCGCCGGAGATCCGCAAGTCGGAGAATGGATTCCACAAGGCTTCTACTACGCATCCAATGTCGAACTCGCGGCCGATGGAGACGTCTTCGTGACGGACTTCCATGGGGTCGTGCACCGTTTTGCACATGAAGCGGAAATCCCGGATGCAGGTTGGGGCGCGAGCGGCAGCAGCGTTTCGGCTTACGACATCGACGTATCGAGTGACGGTCAGTTCATCGCAACCTGCGCGATCTCGGGCGAACTTGCCTTGAGAACACGATCCGGTTCCGTCGTGTGGCGAAAGCAATGGGACGGCGGTTGCATTCTGGTTGGCTTTGCACCTGATGGTGACGTTCGCGCTGCACGCCATGTTTTCGTCAATGATGCCGGGCTACGCAGACGAATACTGATGATCTCCAGCGTGACACCCCAAGGCGAATTTGACGCGCGATGGGATCGAGTCATTGACCAGCAACCCACAGCGATGACATTCAACACCAGCGGCGAAACGCTGGTCGCGATTGCCGAATATCGACTTACAAATCGCAACATCGTCTCTGCCCAAGCAAGTACCGTGTTGTTCGCCGCGGATGGAACGCCAATCAGCACGTCATCTGTCATCGCCGACAGCGAGATCCGGGTCTTGCGCTCAAGTTCAGATGGCAAAGTACTTGCGGCTGGACCGTTTCGAAACATTGGCCATCGGTTCAAGGACGGCATCGCCTACCTGTCAGGAGACCTGACTGCCGCAGACAACTGGTCAGCCGAAGTATTGGCCGCCACCTCAGCAGTGAATTCGACACTGCGGCTTCACGACGGCTCGTATCTGATCAGCGGAGATTTCTCCCGAATCAATGGGCAAGTGAGGCAAAGACTCGCCCATTTCTCGAGCGAGTTCGAGCTGATGGAGGACAGTTGGCCGCTTCAAAACTCGCCGATGTGGATGGCACAAGATGAGGATGGCGACTGTTACCTCGGCGGATTCTTTCCGATGTCATTCCAGGCATCCGCCACCGTGACTCGACTGGGTGATTGTTCGGCTGTCGATACCACCTGGATGCCCGATGTCGAAGGCAGCATCAATTCGATCGCGTTGGGTCGCGAAGGCGACCATGGCATCTACCTGTCGACGTGCGACGTCATCACAAATTACACGTCTGATGCCTGCGAGGTGCGTCGATATCCAACCGATGAAACAGGCCTGGTGGAACAGAACTGGCACCTTCCGGTGATGGGAGGAAACAATGCGCTGCTGTATCACCGCGGCGCGCTGTTCCTCGGGGGACACAAGCAACCGCTCTGGCCATACTCCGGGCAATCGATCGTAAAAGTGAACGATCCAGTCGCCGGGATGCTGGACAGCGGGTGGATGCCATCGAACAGTCCGAGCACGACTTACGCACTGCTTTCACAAGGCGGCCAGGAAATCATCGCCGTGGGCGCCCCACGCCAATTCTCTTCCAGCCCACCCATGATTCGTCTGGATGACAGTAGCGGCGCCGAAAACGTTCTGTGGCAGCCATGGCGAGGACTGAGTGCCCCATACATTCAAGCATTCGATGTCGCAGCGCTGCTTCCGGACAATCGCCTCTACTTCAGCTCGGCAGGAGCCCCTTCTACCTTGTACCGGACGAACGCATCCGGCCGCGCTGATCACATCGATGCAGATTGGCGAGTTGAAGTGAACGGGCGCATAGACACCATCATCTCGGGTGGCGCAGGTGAACTCATCGTGTCCGGACTGATCTTCGACGTTGCCGGCCAGCCCCGACGCGGCATCGCACGGTTGCTCGATGTCCATCCGACAATATTCGTCGATCACTTCGAGTAAACCTGTATCTCGATCAGTGGCAGCGCCATCTTCGTGCCCCAGGATCGAATGCCCGACGAATTCGCCCGCAACACCGACAAGCTCTGGCTCTGGCTCTGGCTCTGGCTCTGGCTCTCGCTCGAACACAAATACTGAGCCACGCGCAAGAGAACCACTTGTTCAGCGGCGACGGGCGATTTGGTTATCAGTTTTCCGCTGTCCGCTGAGCAATTTGCTGGAGCTTTCGAGCCGCAACATCTCGCTGACTATGACTTCCGATCAGGTGCAGCACGATTTCTTGATGATTGGCCGTGCGGCCCGGGGAGACCCAAGGCGTACAGGCCGAGGGAACTCCCGCATACGATTTGGAGGAGCGCGTGAGTCACGACATAACTCCACGACCTCTCGCCTGATACACCCCAGGAAATAATGACAGCGCCGAAGATGAGCATTCCAGCGGCAAACAGACCGGCAAGCATGCGAAACAGCAGCTTGCGAGAAGTGATGTTCATTCGTGCTCCAACCGAGATCGCCGCGTCATGCATGAAGTCTGTCGCCGCCGTGGCGGACCCGTCAACGCGGCCGTACGCTCTGGTTCGTTGCAACGGAGTGGTGTGTGCGGGCGGAGACGAAACTCGGGTGGGTGAAGGCGGTGCACACGCTGGTGTGGGCCGTGTTCGCGGGGTGCATCGTGGCGATTCCGGTGACGACGATGCTTGGGCATCTGCAGGCGTCGGCATGGCTGATCGCCGTGGTCTTCGTCGAGGTCGTCGTCCTTGCGCTCAACGGCATGCGTTGCCCGTTGACCGATGTCGCCGCGCGCTACACCAGCGACCGACGTGCGAACTTCGACATCCACCTGCCGCTGTGGCTGGCGCTGCACAACAAGACGATCTTCGGTGCGTTGTATGCGATCGGCATCATCTACACCGTGATCGTGTGGATCAACGGCGACTGAAACGTGTCGTCATCACTCTCACTCACCCAACCGTCGCAACGGCAGCGCGCGCCGCTGTTCGGGTGAGGCGGCGCGGAAGCGGTCGATGAAGTCTGGAGGAATCGAGCCGGCGGCGGCGTAGCCGTAGGCGCGGTTGCGGCCGGCGTGTTTGGCATCGAACAGTGCGGCGTCGGCGATTTCGAGCACGTGTTGCCAGGGCAATGCGTGCGGGGCGTCGAGGGCGAACGGCAGGCAGGCGAAGCCGATCGAGCAGGTGCGGCGGATCGGTGCGCCCACGCCGAGGTCAAAGGCATGCGCTGCGACCGCGGCACGCAGACGTTCGGCGCAATGCAGCGCTTCGTCTTCGTCGGCGACCTGGGCCACGATCAGGAATTCTTCGCCGCCCCAGCGCACGCCGAGGTCGCCCTCACGCGACTGCGCGCGGATCAGTTCGGCCACGCCTTCGAGCACGTGATCGCCCGCGGCATGGCCGTAGAGATCGTTGACCTGTTTGAACTCGTCGATGTCTACGACGATCAGCGCCAGTCGTCGTTGCACCCGGTGCCGCACGCGACCGCCGAGCAGTTGTTCGGCAAGCAAGGGCAGCGCCTGCTCGAGCGAACGGCGATTGCCGAGACCGGTGAGCGGGTCGGTGCGGCTGGCGCGTTCGACATCGGCATAGGCAGCGCGGAGTTCGGCTGTGCGTGCATCGACCAGCACCTGCAGCTGCGCGGCCCGACGGCGATACTGCGCCACAGCGAGCCGGATCGTGAGCAGCAACGTCAGCAGTCCGGCGATGGCGAATCCCGCCAGCACGAACTGGCGCTGCCACCAGTCCGGATGCACACGCACGAGCACACGTGCTGGCGTCGCACTGGTTTCGCCGACGCGATTGGT
>JAKJFE010000009.1 GCA_022705045.1 Pseudomonadota bacterium
TCGATGCCCATCTGCACGTTGTTCCACAGCACGTTGCCGCGCACGCGCACGGCGTCTCCGTCAGCAACCCGCACGCCCGCGCCGCTGTTGTAGGAGATCCAGTTGCCGCCCGCATCGACGCCCTCGCTGCTGCCGCCGACGATGACGCTGAAGCTGCCACCGCCGACGAACACCCCATGCCCGGCATTGCCCTGCAGGGCGCGGCCGATCTCGTTGTCGCGGACGACAACGCCGAGGCTGCCGCTGGTAACCGAGACGCCACCGCCGCCATTGCCGTTGATGACATTGCCGAGAATCTCTACGCCACCGCTGTTGCTGACGCTGACACCGGCGCCGCCGTTGCCATCAACCGCGGAACGGGAAGCATCGAGACCAATCAGGTTGTTCTGGACCACGATTCCGGCGCCGAGTCCGGCGCTCGATACCGCGACGCCTTGGACCTCGGCGTTCGAGATCAGGTTGCGCTGGCCGATCGCTGCGCCGCCGATGCGAGTGTCGTTGCCGCCGGAAACCAGCACGTTGACGCGGTTTTGGCCGACACTGCTGCCGTTCGGCAGGATGCCCGAGAACTGGTTTCCTTCGATCACGTGCTTGCTGCCGCCCGCAATGCGGATGGCTGCCGCGCCCGAGCCAGTGAAATTGCCGAACCACAGGCCGCGCACCACCAGGCTGCCACCCGCCGCAGCCCGCAGACCGACCGCCGAGCCGCCGATCTGGGTCAGGCCGACGCAGACCTGGGCGTTGAAGGCGCTCGGGCTGGTGTTCGGCTGCGCACCGGATTGGGTGTAGCCGTCGATGGTCACCGCCGTGCTGATGTCCGGCAAGGCACTCAACAGCAGGATGCCCTGGCTGCCGCAGACGCCCGGCATCGAGAAGCGCACCAGCGTGTGGTTGGGGTTGGCATTCGCGTCGAGCAGGGCCTGGCGCAGGCTGCCGGCGCCACTGTCGGCGCTGTTCGTCACCAGTACCTGGGTGAGGTCGTTGAGATTGCTCTCGTAGGCGCCGAGGTCGGTGCGCGAGCCGACTTTGCGACCGTTGCCGGCGAGATCCTGCGTCAGGTCGGTCAGCGTCGCACCCTGGTTGATGGCCGGCGATGCCAGTTGCAGCCGGTAATCGCCCGAGCCGGGGTTCACGAACAGCGGATCGGCGCTGAAGTTCCCGACGTTCTGGCCGCCGATGCCGTCACTGGGCATCTGATCGTAGAGATTGCCGACCACGTTGGTGGCGTTGCCGGGAAACATGTCGATGTCGCGCGGCGTGTTGCTGCGGAACAGGTTGTGCGCGACCGTGCCGGTCTTGCACACGCCCAACGCGGAGGAGTTGCTGCCGCCTCCGGCGCTGATGCCGACAAAGGTGTTTTGGTCCGCGTATTCGCCTTGGCGCGTGCCGTCGAACAGGCCGCTGCACAGGCTCACGGCGCGGAAGAAACTGGCCGCCGCCGGTGCCGTCATCGCCTTGACCAGGTTGTTGCGGAACGCCAGCCGGCACGGCCCGTCGCCGTAGACATCGACGCCGGCGTACTTGCCATCGATCTCGCTGAAGATGTTGTGCCGCAGCGCGACGTGGCGGACGTTGCCATCGGTGGCGGTGCAGACGATGCCGATCCCGCCGTCCAGCGACTGAAGGTAGCCGCCGAGGTTGCGGATCGTCACGCCTTCCAGCGTAAAGTCGCGGTTGTGGCGGATGCGGAGCGCATGCACGCTCTGTCCGGCCAGGGTGGTATTGGTCGGGTCGAGCGTGCGCGAGGCACAGCCGGGGTTGTAGCCCCCGCGCAAGCTGAGGAAGGCATCCGGGTGCAAATCGGCCAGGAGCGAGCCGCTCATCACGTAGGTGCCCTGCACGATACGCACGTCGTGGTTTCCGGCACTGGCCGCAGCCGCGCTGATCGCCGCGGTGATCTCGGCCCAGCTGTCGGCGCAGGTGGTGATGGTTTGCGCGCCAACCCGGCCCGGCAAAGCCAGGACGATGACGTACAGCAGGAGAATGCGATGCAACATGGTCGTCCCCGATGCGCGCAGCGAAGTCTGCGTCCATCGGGGTCAACGCATTCCGGCGGCCAAACCGAACGCGGTCGTCGAAATATCGTTGCTCAGCCGATCGCCGCCCGCATCGCCGCGATGGTCGCGGCGTAGTCGGGGGCGTTGAAGATGGCGGAGCCGGCGACGAAGGTGTCGGCGCCGGCGCGTGCGATCTCGGCGATGTTGTCGGCCTTCACGCCGCCGTCGACTTCGAGGCGGATGGCGCGGCCGCTGCGGTCGATGCGTTCGCGCACGGCACGCAGCTTGTCGAGTGCGCCGGGGATGAATTTCTGGCCGCCGAAGCCCGGGTTCACCGACATGATCAGCACCAAGTCGATCTGGTCCAGGGTGTGGTCGAGGTGGTGCAGCGGCGTCGCCGGATTGAAGACGAGACCGGCCTGGCAGCCGTGCGACCTGATCAGCTGGATCGTCCGGTCGACATGCTCGCTGGCCTCGGGATGGAAGCTGATCAGGGTTGCCCCGGCCTGGGCGAAATCGGGCACGATGCGGTCCACCGGCTTGACCATCAGGTGCACGTCGATCGGCGCGGTGACGCCGTGCTTGCGCAGCGCTTCGCAGACCAGCGGACCGATGGTCAGGTTCGGCACGTAGTGGTTGTCCATGACGTCGAAATGCACCCAGTCGGCGCCCGCCGCAAGTACGGCATCGACCTCCTCGCCGAGGCGCGCGAAGTTCGCGGAGAGAATCGATGGCGCGATGACGGCGGGCTGGCGCATGGTGGGGTCCTCGGATATCGAATCAGTTCAGGCCACGGGCGCGCTGGATGCGCGCATAGGCCGCATTGAGCTTGCTGGTCTTGTCGCTGGCGGCACGGCGCACGGCAGCGCTGGCGCCCGGCGGCATGCGGTCGGGATGATGGCGTGCGACGAGGCTGCGATAGGCGGCCTTGATCTCGTCGTCGCTGGCGGCGGGCGTGAGCTGCAATTCGGCGTAGTCGGCGGCGAGCTGGGTATCGCGCGTGCCGGCACGGAAGCTGTCCCAGGTCGGGCGCGCGACGTTGATGCGTTCGGCGATGGCATCGAGCAGGGCTTGCGACGCCGGCTGCGCATCGACCGCGGCGATGTCGGCGAGCAGCTTCAGCACCATCAGCCGCAGCTCCTGCTGCTCGTGCGTGTAGGTGCGCAGGCTGTCGCAGGCCGGCTCGAAACGCCAGCTGTCGGCGCGACCACGGTCGAAGGCGGCGATAGCGCGCTTGCGCATCGCGGCATCGAGCTCCAGTCGTTCGAACCATTGGGTCGCCGTCGCGACTTCGGCGTCGGAGATCGCGCCGTCAGCCTTCGCGACGCCACCGGCGAGCTCGAACAGCGGCTCGGTGAACGCCGCCTTCGGCATCTCGCGCAACTGCGGAAACAGGCGTTCGAGGAAGAGCGCACCAAGTACGCCGCCGACCACCGGGCCCCACGGCGTACGGGCGCGGGTGATGATGGTGCCGACGATGGCGCCGACCAGAGCGGGTTTCCAGTTCATGGCGCGGGCGGGCGCGCCGCTGCGGCGCATGGCAGCGCAAGGGCAATGCGGTTCATGCGCGCATGATAGCAATCGCCCCGGACTAGAATGCCGCCCTTGCTTCGGAGCCGCGCCGTGTCGAACCGTTCGATGTCGCTGACCCAGATTCCCGGACTGACGCTGCTCCATCGCGGCAAGGTACGCGATGTCTACGCGCTGCCCGGCAACGAGCTGCTGATCGTCGCCAGCGACCGTCTCTCCGCCTTCGACGTGATCCTGCCCGATCCGATTCCGGGCAAGGGCGAAATCCTCACGCAGTTGTCGAACTTCTGGTTCGCGAAGACTGCGGACTGGATGCCGAATCATCTTTCTTCGCGCAGCGTGCGCGATGTGTTGCCGCGCGGCACGCCGGTGGTCGACTACGAGCGTCGCAGCGTCGTTGCCAAGCGCCTGAAGCCGGTGCCGGTCGAAGCCATCGCACGCGGCTACATCATCGGTTCCGGCTGGAAGGACTACCAGGCGAGCGGGCGCATCAGCGGCGTCGAGCTGCCGCAGGGCCTGCAACTCGCCGAACAGTTGCGCGAACCGATCTTCACCCCCTCGACCAAGGCTGCGGTCGGCGACCACGACGAAAACATCGGCTTCGACGACTTCGTCGCCAAGGTCGGTGGCGACATCGCCGAACAGGTGCGCGACCTGACGCTGAAGCTTTATCGGTACGCCGCCGACTACGCGCGCGAACGCGGCATCGTCATCGCCGATACCAAGTTCGAATTCGGCATCGACGAACAAGGCACCTTGCGCGTGATGGACGAGATCCTGACGCCGGACTCGTCGCGTTTCTGGGATGCGTCCGAATATCGCGTCGGCATCAGCCCGCCGAGCTTCGACAAGCAGTTCGTGCGCGACTACCTCGAGACGCTGGACTGGAACAAGCGTGCGCCCGGCCCGATGTTGCCGAAGGCGGTCATCGAGGGCACACGCGCACGCTATGCCGAAGCCCTGAAGCGACTGGCCGGCATCGTGCTTTGAATCGCCCGGCGCCGTTCTCGTCGCGTGACCTCGGCCTCGTCACGCTCGTATGCCTGGCTTGGGGCTGCAATTTCCTGACGTCCGCCGCTGCGCTGCGCGAACTGCCGCCGCTGATGTTCACGGCCCTGCGCATGCTGGTGCTCGGGCTGGCGCTGTTGCCGTGGATGCGGCGACCGCCGCGGACGCAATGGCCGCTGCTGATCGCCGTGGTGATGTGCAACGTCGTGCTGCATTTCGGACTCAGCTTCTGGTCGCTCAAGCTGGCGGGCGACCTCGCCTCGCCGGCCATCGTCATGCAGAGCTACGTGCCGATGGCGGTGCTGCTGGCGTGGTGGCTGCGCGGTGAACGCTTCGCCTGGCGCACCGGCCTGGCCATTCTGGTCAGCTTCGCCGGCGTCCTCGTGCTCGGCTTCGACCCGATCGTGCTCGACAACCCGCAGTCCCTGCTGCTGATGTTGGCCTCGGCCCTGGCGCTCGCGGTCGGCACGGTGCTGATGCGCGCGCTCTCCGGCATCGACGCCTTCGCGATGCAGGCCTGGTCTGCATGGATCGGTCTCGCTCCGCTGCTGGCCTGGAGCGCGCTGGCCGAGCCCGGCGCCTGGTCGACGCTGGCGAACGCGAGCTGGATCGCCTGGGGCGGCGTCGCCTGGGCCGCACTCGTCGCGTCGCTGCTCGGCCACAGCCTGTTCTTCAAGCTCGTGCAGAAACATCCCGTGGCCCAGATCGCGCCCTACCTGCTGATGGCGCCGATCGTCGCCGTCGTGCTCGGCATCGTCGTCTGGGGCGACCGCCCCGGACCGCGCCTTTGGCTCGGCGGCGCCATGGTGCTCGGCGGCGTGCTCGCCATCGCCCTGCGCACGCTCGCCAAGCAGCGCGTGGTGTCGCCGGAACCGACCGAGATCTGATCCCGGCGTCGCCAAAGAAGACGGCCCGCCGAAGCGGGCCGTCCGTCCGATCTGATCCGATCGATCAATGCGCCTCGCGCGGGCGCAACAGCCAGCGGCAGAGCGCCGGCAGGAAGATCATCGCGGCGATCATGTTGACGACGAACATGAAGGTCAGCATCACGCCCATGTCGGCCTGGAACTTGAGATCGGACCAGATCCAGGTCGCGACACCGGCAGCCAGCGTCAGCGCGGTGTAGAAGATCGCGATGCCGGTGGTCTTCAGCGCGCCGAAATAGGCCTCGGTCAGGCTGCGACCGGACTGCATCGACTCGGCCATGCGTGCGTAGATGTAGATCGCATAGTCGACGCCGATGCCGACACCGAGCGCGACGACGGTGAGCGTGTTCACCTTCATGCCGATGCCGAGTTCCACCATCAACGTGTGGCCGAGCTCGGTCACGAGGACCAGCGGCAAGGTGATGCACGCTGCCGCGAGCGGCGAACGGAAGCTGAGCAGACACATCACGAACACGGCCGCATAGAGCAGATACAGCATCATGTGCTCGACGGCGCGCACCTTGTCGTTGATCGCCGCCATCACGCCGACGTTGCCGGTGGCAAGGCGCAGGTTGGCCTGGTCGGTGCGGTATTCCTCACCATTCGCGGCGGCCGCCTCCATCGCCTTGTCACGATTGACGCGGAAGTTCACGTCGTAGCTCTTGTTCGCGGTACGGAACTCTTCAACCGCCTTGACCACGCGATCGATGGTGGTCGCGCGATGGTCGGTGGTGAAGATCTGCACCGGCATCGCCTTGCATTCCGGTGAGTCGATGAGGCCCGAATCGGACTCGATCGCCTGCAGGCTCTGGCGCAGCAGGTTGGAATCGCGCGGGATGGTGCGCCAGCGCACATTGCCTTCGTTGTAGCCGGCGTAGATGACCTTGGCGATCTGCGGCAGCGTGATGACCTGTTGCACGCCTTCGACATTGCTCATGTGCCAGGCGAAACGATCGATCAGGGCCATCGCCTTTGGACTTTCAGTGCAGGCAAACGGTCCGCCTTCGGCGATGACGTTGATCATGTCGACGCCGAGCGCGAACTTCTGCGTGATCAGCTTGGCATCCTGGTTGTAACGCGCTTCCGGCCGCAATTCGGCCACGCCCTCCTGGGCGTCGCCGACCATGACCTTGTCACCCTGCGCTTCGGCGAAAAACCAGATGGTCGCACCGATGGCGATGACGACCAGCGCGGGCATCGGCTTAGAGAACTTGGCCAGTACACGCCAGATGGCATCGAACTTGGTCAGCTGGCGCAGACGATATTCGCGCTTCTTGTGCAGGTTGCTGACGTTCGTGTAACTCAGCAGCACCGGCAGCAAGATCAGGTCGGTCAGGATGGTCAGGGCCACGCCGATGGTCGCGGTGATCGCGAGTTCGCGCACCATGCGGATGTCGATCAGCATGATGGTCGCGAAGCCGATGCAGCCGGCGAGCAGGGCGACCGCGCCCGGAACCAGCAGCATGCGGAACGAACGCCGCGCGGCTTCCAACGCCGGTACCGCCTGCGCTTCGCGCGCACGCAGTTCCTCGACCGTGCCCTCTTCGAGTCCGCCGTAGAAGATCTCGCCGCGGAAGCGGTTGATCATCTGTTCGCCGTGACTGACGGCGATCGCGAAGATCAGGAACGGCGTCAGCATGTTCATCGGATCAATGCCATAGCCGAGCAGCCGCAACGCGCCGAGCATCCACACCACCGAGATCAGCGCCGCCAGCACCGTCAGCGAGGCGAGCTTGCCCGACATCGAATACAGGAACAGCAGCAGCCAGGTGAAGGCGATCGTCAGCGCGAAGAAGTTGATGACCGAACGCGCGCCATCGGCGATGTCGCCGACCATCTTCGCAAAGCCGATGATGTGGATCTTGATGCCCTGCTTCTCGTACTTCTGGCGAATCGCCTCGAACTGGCCGGCGATCTTCTGATAGTCGAGCTTGGTGTGTGCGGCACCACCTTCGGGGATCAGGTCGGCCCAGACCATGGCCCCCGAGAAGTCCTTGGCAACCAGGCGACCGACCACACCCGCCTTGACGATATTCGACCTGATCGTCTCGAAATCCTGGGGCGCCGGTTCGAAGCCTTCGGAATTCGGGGTGAACGAGGACGGGATGACGTTGCCACCGGCGAAGCCGTCTTCGACCACTTCGACGAAGCGCACGTTCGGCGTGAAGATCGAACGCACGCGGGCGTCGTCCACTTCATCCAGCGCGATGACGTCGTTGGTGACGTTTTCCATCGTCTGCATGAAGTTCTTGTTGAACATGCTGCCGCTGTCGTCCATCACCGCCACGAGCACGCGGTTGGCACCGCCGAATTCCTGCTCGTAATCGAGGAAGGTCTTCATGAACTCGTGGTCGAGCGGGATCTGCTTCTTGAAGCCGGCATCGACACGCAATTGCGCCGCGAAGAAAAGCATCACCGCCGTGGCCAGCGCGAACAGCGCCAGCACCAGCATGCGGTTGCCGAAGATGAAGTGCTCGATTGCCCGTCCGAAGGCGCCCTGGTTGCTGCTACCGATCATTGCGTCTCTCCGTCACAGGCTCAGGGTTGATAGAAGCTCACGCCGGTCTCGCCGACGACGGTGTATTCGCCGGGACCGAGCACCAGCACCGAGGACAGCACGACGCCGTCCGGATGCGTCGTCGCCATGAAGGCGTCGCCGTCGCTGCTGCGGGAGAGCACGATGCCGTTGCCGCCGACCAGCACGGTGGCGCCGTCCGCGCCGGTTGCGCCGCCCATCAGGCTGAGTTCGGTGCCAGTGTCGCGCTTGCTCCAGGTCGTGCCGAGATCGTTCGATTCGTAGACATTGCCGCGCAGGCCGAAACACAGGACGTGGTCACCGGCGCCGCCGATGACGCCGAACATCGAACCTTCGTAGGGCAACTGGATGCGCTGCCAGCTGTTGCCGCCATCGGTCGAGCGGAATGCGGCGCCGCGTTCGGCGACGACAAAGAGATTGCCGTTGCCGGTACGCGCGATGCCGTTCAGATGCGGATCGGTTTCCTCGTCGAGATCGAGGTCGGCCGCATCGAAGTTCCAGCTCTCGTCATCAAGCGCCGGCGCTTCCGCACCAGCCGCGAGTTCGTTCTCGGTAGGCGCTGCCGCGCCGCCACGGTTGAGGATGTCGACGTATTCCCAACTGTCGCCACCGTCACGGGTGCGCAGCAGGGTCGCATAGGCGCCCACCGCGAAGCCGTTGTCGGCATCGGTGAACAACACGTCGAGCAAGGGTGCACCGTTGCGCGGATCCGGATTGTCGCGGTCGAACAGTTGCACGCGCTTGCGCGTCCAGGTCAGACCGCCATCGTCCGAGCGCAGCACGATGCCATCGTGGCCGACCGCGACCACGCGACGATCGATCGCGGTGACCGCGGTCAGATTCGAGCGCGTCGGCACATGTTCGATCTGTCGCCAGCCGTCGCGACGGGTTTCACTGACCAGGATATGGCCGCGTTCGCCAACCGCCACGGCACGATCGCCGGCGTCGACGATGTCGAGCATCAGCGACGACATGGCTCTCGGCATCACTTCGGCTTCGGCGATGGAGGGGTCGTCGGCGGCCGGAGCGCTGGCGGCAGCAGTTGCCGCTTCGTCCTGGGCCTGTACGCCCCAACCCAATGCCAACGCCAGCATTCCGGCGGCAATCGCGCCGCTGCGAACTGTGCTCTGTTTCATCGATCGACCCTTGACTGCCTGTCCAAACCCCTAAAACAAAAGGCCGGCCGCTCCGATGATCGGAACGGCCGGCCCGAGAGAGCGCCGAGCGGCCCCTTCAGCGGATGCCGCGCTGACGCAACGACTGCGGCGAGAAGTTTTCCGGTGCGGTACGGAAGCCGAAGTCGACGGTGTTCTTCTCTTCGTTGTCGAGCAGACCCGAGATGTAGCGGCCCGACTGGAGATCATGGTGGGTTTCCACCGTGGCCCAGTAGGTCGGCACTTCGTAGTAGTTGATCGACGGAGCTTCCGAGTAGCGCCACAGGCGGCCGCGACCGTCATAGTGGTCGATGGCGACGATCTGATAGCTGTCTTCGTCGAGATAGAAGGTGCGGCGGCTGTTGATGTGGCGCATGCCTTTCTTCAGCGTCGCATCAACCACCCAGACGCGGTGCAGTTCGTAACGCAGCAGTTCCGGATTCAGGTGGCCGGGGCGCACCAGATCCTTCAGCTTCACGGTATTGCTGTGCGCCTTGTACGAGTTGTACGGAACGAACATTTCCTTTTTGCCGACGAGCTTCCAGTCGAAGCGGTCCATCGCGCCATTGAACATGTCGGTCATGTCATTGGTGCGCAGACCGTCGGTGGCGGTTCCCGGGTTGTCGTAGGCCACGTTCGGCGCACGACGCACGCGGCGCTGTCCCGGGTTGTAGATCCACGCCTGGCGCGGTGCGGCGCTGGCGTTCAGGGTTTCGTGCACGAGCAGCACGTTGCCTGCAAGACGTGCCGGTGACACCACTTCCTGGAAGAAGTACAGCAGGATGTTGTTGATGTTCTCGGTGGTCGCACCCTTGCGGTAGTACAGACCGAGGAACTCCTCCTCGATGCGGATCGGCGTGTAGGCGCCGGTCGCGGTCGGAGCCACCTGGTTGGCATAACGCATGCCGCCGGTGCTCTTGTACTTCAGCTTGTGATTCCAGACCGGTTCGAAGCCGTTCTGCGGAATCGGGAACGGGAAACCGAGCGACGCACCTTGCACGCCTTCGCCATTCGCGACGAGCTTGGCCGAGGTCGCATTCGCCTTGGTGGCGTTGTAGACCTCCTGCGAGAACGAGGCGGAGCGGCGCGTCGGATAGACGTTCATCTTGAACGTCTTGTACTTCTCGAACATCGCCAACTGGCCCGGCGTGAGCTTGGCCGCGTAATCCTTGGCGTTCTGTGGCGTGATCGCGAACAGCGGCTTGTCGGCCGCGAACGGATCGGGATGGAACATGCCGGCGCGGTAACCCGCGGGCGGCTTGGTGATGCCGCCGGTCCAGGCCGGAATGGTGCCGTCCTTGTTGCCAGCGGTTTCGGCGCCGACCGGTGTCAGGTCCTTGCCGAGGCGTGCCGCTTGCTCAGCCGTCACGCCTGCCTGAACCGCGCTGGCCATGGCGAGGGCCGATGCCGCCGCCAGGATGCTGTTTCGAATCTGTCGCATGGGTGTCCCTCCGTCACTCCATCAGAACGAATACTTGACCGTGAACGAGACGAAGTCGCGATCATGGATCAGGTTGAGGTGGCCAGCACCGCGGAACTCGGTGTAGCTGAGATCGGCTGCCCACTGGTTCAGGTACGTCGCCTCAGCGCCGACCGTGATCGACTTGCGGCCTTCAAGGAAGTTGCCGCCCGGTCCCGGGGTGATGCCGTTGACGTCGTGGTTGAAGGCGATGCGCGGCGACACGTTGAACGGTGAACCGAACACGTTGTTGTAGTCCGCGCGCGCCGCAAGGCGATAGCCCCACGAGAAGCGGGTCGGGAAACCGTCGCACTGCGACACCGGGTTGACCAGCGCGCCGCCGTGCAGCAGGTCGCCACCGCAGCCCGTGTCGGTGCCGTCACCCTGGTAGCGCAGCACGTCGGGGGTCGGCAGATCCCACACGTTGGTGGCACCGAATTCGGCCACGGTGGCGATCTGCTGCGCACCGAGCCAGTTGCCCGGACCGAAGGCCTTGGTCAGCGTGAACTGCAACTGGCTGACTTCATGACGATCCCAGCCACGCACGTACTCGCCCGGGCCGTATTCGCCGAGCTGGCTGATGAAGCGGTTGCCCGGCGCCGGAATGAAGGGATTCAGCGGACTCAGGGCCGAGAACAACAACTCGACGTCGTCGAACTGCAGCGGCATGTTGTCGCGATAGGACAACTCGCCCTGCAGCGCGATGCCGGTGTCGCCGAGCGTCGTGTTGAAGCTCATGCCGTACATGCGGATGTCTTCCGGATACTCGACGATGGAGCGACCCGAGTTCGGCGACGTGTTCGTCACCGCGTAACCGGACAGCAGCGGCAGGCGGCTGTGATAGTTCATGAAGAAGAAGCCGAACTCGGTGTCGTTGAGAGTCGGCGAGAAGTAGCGCAGGGCGAGGCCGTACTGGCCGTCGTCGCTGGCGTAGTCGTCGGCCAAGCGCGGGATGGCCTGGATGCAGGACGCGCGTTCCAGGGGATTCGTCGAATAGGCGATGACGTTGCCGCAGTTTGCGAAGTTCGACGGCTCATTGGCGCGGCCGAAACCGAGCATCACGAAGTCTGCACCCAGCGTCGCGAAGTCGTTGGTGCTGAAGTAGGTGCCGGCCGGATCGGGCTCGGTCTGTTCGAACTCGAGCAGATACAGGGCTTCGAACGACAGGTTCTCGTTGATCGAGATCGAGCCCTGGATCATGTCGACCGGCAGGAAGGCCTCCTTCAGTTCGGCACCCGCCACGCGCAGCTTGGACACGTCGATCGGATTGACGACGTTGATACCGTTCTGGATGAAGGTGCTCTCACCCCAACTCACGGCCTGACGACCGAGGCGGATCGAAGCCTCGCGACCGCCCAGGTCGATGTTGTGGAAGACGAAAGCGTCGAGCAGGGTCAGACGGGTGCCGACCTTTTCCTTGGCTTCCTCGGTCAGGTTGCTGCGATCTGCATTTTCCCAGTCGTAGAAGTAGCTGGCGCGCGCGAACGCACCCCAGTTTTCCTTGTAGTTCAGGCTGAACTCGCTGGTGATCTTGAACGCGTTCGAGAACAGGTCGTTCTTGTCGTAGTTCAGGTTGCCGTCGTCCGAATTCACCGAGAACCGGCCCGGCGCATTGATCTGGTCGGTGATCGGTGTCGCTGCGACGAGGGGGTTGATGTTGGCGAGACCGATCAGCTCCGGGTCGCGTTCCTGGACGCGCATCGAGGCGCCGTAGGACAGCGTGGTGTCGATCGTGCCGCTCCAGTCGCCGCTGCTGAATTCGACGGCCTGGGCCGGTGCCGCGAACGCGCTGACAAGCGCCAGCGAGATCGCGGTTCCCAGCGTGCGACGGCGCGCGTGCTTGGCATTGAGGTTGGTCATGAGTGCTCTCCGCTTCTGCGTCGTCTTACTGGGTCTTGAGGACCGAGGCATTGGAAACTTGGACTGCCTGACCGTTGCTGACGATCATGCTGGCCATCTGGCCCTGCATTTCGACCGTCGCCGCAAGCGAGGAAGCCGGACTCAACAGCGACCCGTGGTCGCCGACGATGAAGCGTGCCGCACCACGAATGGCGGCGGCCTGCGTGCTCGCCGTGATCGTGTTGAGACCAAGCGCGCGGATCAGCGGCTCGGTACCCGACAACGGTGCACCGGTGACCGAATTCGGAATGACCTGATCCGGCAGCACCGAACCGCCACCCACCACTTCGTGCAGCAGGATCTTGTCGCCGCTGGCAACCGAGCGCGCCGCGAAATTCAGCGGATCGGCCGAGTCGATGGCTTGCTGGGCGGCGCCGAGGAACTGGTCGAAGGTCGGGGTTCCGGCATTGATGCCGGAGGCCGCCAGACCGGCGCGGATGCGCGGGCCAAACGTCGCCGAACCGTTCAACATCTGCGCGATGCCGCCGCCCGGGACCGACAGCACCGCCGTCGACACCGTGGGCTCCAGCGTCACGAAGTTCAGACCGACGATCGAACCCAGCGACTGGCCGACGAAGAAGATGCGCGAGCCGTCAAAGTCCGGCGTGGCATCGCCATCCACCGACATGGTCGGAATGGTCTTGGCCAGCGTGAACAGGTCGGCCACGGCCTGGCGCAGGTTGTCGCGCGAGGTCAGCAGGCTGGACAGGTTGATGGTGTAGGTACCCGACGAATCGACGACGCCATCGGGAGAATTGAGCGCGCCCGTGGTGTTGTTGCTGAAATCGAGATCAAAGGTGCGCTCGTTGGCGATGGCGCCAAACGGCGTGTTCTCGATGTAGAAGCCGTTGATGCCCGGGTCGATCGAACGGATGCCGTGCAGCGGCTGGTCGATGGCCACCACCGCAAAGCCCTGTGCCGCCATCGTCGCCGAAATCGCCAGCGCGTCGGCACGATTGCGGGTGATGCCGTGCTGGAAGATCACGACCGGCCAGCCGGCCGCCGGCTTGGTAAGACCCGACGCGGCGTTCGGCACCGTCGCCAGCACCGGAATCACCTGCGTCGACTTGGCGACCGGGATCGGGTTGGCATAGGTCAGGTTGGTCGAGGTCGGGTCGAGGCCGAGCGCGTTGAACGGCGCGGTGTACGCGCCCGCCGCAGCCTGCCAGTTGCCGGTCAGCGGACCGGTCGGATTCTGGGCAGTCGGTGCGTCGAGGTAGTACTTGACGGGCATGACGCCGACGATGATGTCCGCGATCGGCGGCAGACCGGCAGCAGCCGTGGTCAAACCGCTCGGCGCGAGCGTGGCGGTACTCGCCGTGGTGATCGAACGCGTCATGCTCAGCACCGGCGTGATGCTCTGCGTGGTCGCCGTCCAGGTCAGCACGATGTCGCCGCGCGGAATGCCCTGCGAGGCGGCCGCAGCTTCATGCGAGTTGGTGATCAGGCGCAGCGGTTCGAGCGAACATGCACTCGACACCGGCAGCAGCGGATCAGTGGACTGGGCCTGCGTCACGCAGGTCGAGCGACCGGTCTGACTGACCGGGGTGATCAGCGGGCTGGTGCGCTGCGTCAGGAAGTAGGTCTGGTCCGGCGTTGCGTCGTTGCCGTTGGCGTCCTTGACGTCATCGGTGACCACGGCCATGTAGGAGCTGAGTTCCTCGAGCGGCTTGGTCGGCACGATCGCGATAGTTTTGCCGGTGGCGTCCGAGGGCGCCTGCACCACGGCGAATTCGGTCGCGGCCAGCTCACGCTGCACGCTGGTGACAGTGCGGGTGGTCGGATTGATGCTCACCTTGAACACGCGGATCGATTGTCCGGCGACCAAGGTGTTGGCACGCGGCGCGACCGACAGGTTGAAGCGCCACGGCGCCACCGTCGACCAGCCGTCGAGCGCATTGATCGCGCGCACCGGGCCGTTCGCCGAATTGGCCGGATCGCTCGGCACCGGCAGCGACGCATTGAGCGTCAGGTCGGTCGTGCCCGAGAACGCAAGATCGGTCGGAAACGGCACCGCGCCCGTGGTCGGATTGAACACCGCGGTGATCACACCGGTTACGGGGGTACCGTCGTCATTGCGCGAGATCGGTGCTTCCACCGCGCGCGGGCTGTTGCTGCTGCTGCTGCACGCTGCGAGCAGAACGGACGACAAGGCAGTCGCCAAAAGGAGTCGGGCCTGCATGCTTGCTTCCTTCGTCTGGGTCATCGGGAGCGCTTCAAACGCGCGTAGGTATCATAGGCAGGTGCTTCAACCGATTGCAACGCAATTCTCACAATCTTCTTCTGCTGCGGCGCAGCACACGAGGCCCTTGTCTTGAGCAGCGATTCCGCACCCGCACACGACGGCCAACACCGTCTCTGCATCATCGTTCCGGTGTTCAATGAAGCTGCCGTGCTGCCGCTGCTGATGCCGCGTCTCGACGCTGCACTGGCGACACTCGATGCCGATGTCCGCGTGCTGTTCGTCGACGACGGCAGCACTGATGCAACGCCGCATGAGCTGGCGCGCATCGCAAACAATGATGCGCGCATCGCCGTCATTCGCCTGGCGCGGAATTTCGGCAAGGAAGCGGCAATGACCGCCGGCCTCGACCACGCCGAGGCCGACGCCGTGGTGATCATCGATGCCGATCTGCAGGACCCGCCCGAGGTGATCGCGACCTTCTGGCAGCACTTCAAGCAGGGAGCCGACATCGTCTACGGCGTGCGCAGTTCACGCGCCGGCGAGTCGTGGCTGAAACGGCTCACCGCAGCCACCTTCTATCGTCTGATCGACCGCATGAGCGATACCCCGATTCCCCGCGACACCGGCGACTTCCGGCTGATGTCGCGACGCGCGGTCGATGCACTGAAACAGCTCCGCGAACGCCACCGTTTCATGAAGGGGCTGTTCGGCTGGATCGGCTTCCGCCAGGTCGCGGTGCACTACGAGCGCGCACCGCGCGCGGCCGGCGCCAGCAAGTTCAACTTCTGGAAGCTGTGGAACTTCGCGCTCGAAGGCATCACGTCGTTCTCGACCGTACCGCTGCGCATCGCCACCTATCTTGGCCTGTTGACCGCATTGGTCGCCTTCGTCTATGGCGGCATCATCATCGCCAAGACGCTGATGTACGGCGAACCCGTGCGCGGCTATCCGAGCCTGATGTCGGTCGTGCTGTTCCTCGGCGGAGTGCAACTGGTCGCACTCGGCATCATCGGTGAATACCTCGGCCGCATGTACGGAGAAACCAAACGTCGGCCGCTGTACCTGATCGGCGAAACCCTGCGCGTCGCACCCAGAGACGACCGCTAGGCGACGCTGGACCAGTCGTCGCGCGTGGGCACGAACGGGCGCGGTGCGATGCCGCAGTTTCGCCAGACGGCATCGTCCACCGTGCATTGATCCTGCCGGGCACGCGACAACGCGGCGGCATCGACACCAAACCATCCGGCGATGCGCGCGACCGATGCCAGCATGACGCCTGGCGCGGGCACGCGGATCGCACGCGCATCGACGGACCGCGCCGTACGCGCCAGCATGTCGCGCAACGGCAGCCGTTCGCCGCCGCCGGCTTCAAACACGCCGGGCAACGGGTCGTTCCGCTGCGTCAATGCAATACACAGCGCCGCCAGATCGTCGGCATGCACCGGCTGGCGCAGGCCGATCGCACCCGAAGGAACGATCGCGGATCCGCGCCGCAAGGCGTTGCGCGCAAACGGCCTGAGGCTGTGGTCCATGCCGGCGCCCCAGATCAGGGTCGGGCGCAGGATCGTGCAGGCGATGCCGTGCTTCGTCGCGAATTCGGACAGACGCTGCTCCGACGTCAGCAGTCTCTGCGCGATATCACGCTCCTTCGCCGAGGCGGACGCGCGCTTGTGCAGCGCACTCATCGAACTCAGTGCAACGATGCGCTGCAAGGCGCCGGGGCCGGAACGCGATAGCCAGTCGATACAGGCATCGAGCGGGCCGGCGCTGATCAGGCGCGCACACGTGGGGGCATCATGGCTGCGCCACAGATCGAACAGCCGCCAATGCCCGGCCCGATCCGTTGCCCAATGCGGCACCGAACGTGCACACGGTACGACCGCATCGCCGCATCGCTGCTGCAGGAAATAGCCGACTTGCCCGCTGGCACCGAGCAGCCACGGCGCATCGGCAGACGACATCAACTGTTGAAACGCACGAGCTGGACGATGCGCGACGGCAGGTTGCGAATGCGGTTGAGCAACGAGTCCTGCACCTGCGGCCCGGTCTTCGGCACCGCCGCAGCCGCACTCAGTGCGAAACGCTGGATCGCCCGCGGATTGCGCTTGAGCTTCCAGTAGCGACTGATCGCGGCATCGACACTGAGCCGGCATGAACCCATGCGCACCGGCTTGATCAGCATGCGATAGACCTGACCCTCATTGATCAGCTCCATCGCCAGCTGCGCGTTCGCGCGCTCGGTGATGACCACGGTCGCGATATGCGGGTGATGCTGCTTCAGTGCCTTGAGCAGACCGGTGAGGTCACCGGCGCTGGTCTCGGTCTCGGAGATCACCACGCCAGTCTCGTGCTGCTCGAGAATCTGCAGTGCGCGCTCGGCATTGTTCGCGAAACGCACCTGGTAGTGCGACTGCAGGATCTCGCGCAGGCGTTGCTGCGTGACCGCATCGTCTTCCAGCACCAGCACACCGACCTGGCCACGCGCCTCGGCCGCTTCCTGTTCGCTGATCGGATCGACGGTGATGACCGGGGCCTCGCGCGCGATGCGCGCCGCCTCGAACACCAGGATGCGCAGATCGGCGTTGTCCCAGGGCTTGTTGACGTAGCGGTAGACCTCGCCTTCGTTGACCGAGCCGAGCACGGCCTTGAGGTCGGCATATCCGGTGAGCAGGATGCGCAGGGTGCGCGGCGACGAGGACTTCAGTTCGCGCAGCACATCGATGCCCTGCATCTGCGGCATGCGCTGGTCGCAGATGACCACATCGGGATCGAAGGCCGCAGCCATCGCCACGGCCTGGCGCGGATCGTTGCAGAGCTCGACCTGGCAGTCGCGGAACAACGCCTTCAGCGCACGCGTAATGCGCGCCTCGTCGTCGATGCAGAGCAGTCGGAGCGGCTTCCCCTGGAAAATGTCGTCCATGCGCGCTCCTCAGGCAGCCTTCGCTGCGGGCTTCTGCGCGATCGGCAGCTCGACGAAGAACGTCGTGCCTTTGCCGACCTGCGACTTCACACGGATCGCGCCACCATGGCCCTGGATGATCTTGTGCACGATGGACAGACCGAGACCGGTGCCCTCGCCGACCGGCTTGGTGGTGAAGAACGGATCGAAGATCTTCGGCAGCACATCGTCCGGAATGCCATGACCCGTGTCTTCGAAACTGACCTCGACGACATTGGGCTTGGCCACCGAACGAATCGTGAGCTTGCCCTCGTCATCCATCGCCTGCGCCGCATTGGTGATCATGTTCAGGAACACCTGGTTGATCTGCGACGGCATGCATTTCACCTTCGGCACGTCGCCAAGTTCCTGCACGACCTGGATGCGGTCGCGCAACTGGTGACCAGCGATCGTCAGGGCACTGCGGATGCTGTCGTTGAGGTCGATGGTGTCCATGCCATCGCGGTCGACGCGCGCGAACCCTTTCAGGTTCAGCACCAGGCTGCTCATCTGCTTCAGGCCCTCGGCCGAGTCTTCCAGCAGCTCGCGCGCCTCGTTCAATGTCGTGGCGCGCGCCAGTTCGATGCGTGCCTTCTGAATCGCTGCCTTGGCACGGTCGACCATCGAGGCGTCGAGCGACAGCAGCAGATCGACGCCAGTCATCACCTTGGTGACCGCGGCTTCGTATTCGCTGATCAGGTCGCTGACCACTTCGACATTGCTCTTGACGAAGCCGAGCGGCGTGTTGATCTCGTGTGCGACGCCAGCGACCATCTGGCCGAGCGATGCCAGCTTGGTCGTGTGGATGACCTGGGCCTGCGAAGCTTCACGCTTCTTGGCTTCTTCCTCGTTCTGGCTGAGGCCGGCACGCAGCTTGCGTTCGCGTAGAAAAAAATAAGCCGCCGCCGCAAGGGCGAGCACCGTGGTGATTGCGAGCATTGCCGTCATCATGTCGCGTTGCGTTCCTCGCCGCCGGGCCTTGCCTCCGGCAGTATAGCGATGCTTCCCCGTGTCGCCAGAGAGCTTGGCGGTCTCCGTTTCCGCAATCCTTGACGCAGTTGGCCGAATCGATGAGCGAAGAATCCACCGCCAGTCCCGCGGCCTTGCGCCGCGTCATGCTCTTCCTCGGACCCGTCGCCGGCACGCTGCTGGCCCTGGGGCTGCATGCCCGCGGTGACAGCCCGGCACTCGCGATCACGCTGGGCTGCCTGGCCTGGGTCGCACTGTGGTGGCTGTTCGAGCCGGTGCCGGCCGCCTTCACCGCACTGATTCCGATGAGCGTGTTGCCGATGGCGGGAGTGATCACGCCGAAGCAGGTGGCCGAGGCCTTCGGCAACGAATTGATCCTGCTGTTGATGGGCGGCTTCATGATGGCCGCGGCGCTGGAGCGCAACCATGCGCACCGCCGGCTCGCGCTCGGCATGGTGCGCGCGTTCGGCGGTCGCAGCGGGCGACATCTGCTGTGGGGCTTCGTGTTCGCGACTGGCCTGGTCAGCATGTGGATAAGCAACACCGCGGCGACCTTGATGATGCTGCCGGTCGCGATGGCCGTGCTCGAGGACTATCGCGACGAGCGCCTGCGCGTGCCGCTGGTGCTCGGCATCGCCTATGCCGCCAGCATCGGCGGCTGGGGCACGCCGATCGGCACGCCGCCGAATCTGGTGTTCATGCAGGTCTACGAACAGACCACCGGCAGTCGCATGGGCTTTCTGGAATGGATGACGTTCGGCGTACCGATCGTGCTGCTGTTCCTGCCATTGCTCGCGCTTTGGCTCGGCCGTCATCTCAAGGGATCGCCCGCGGCGGATGTGCCGCATCTCGGTCCCTGGCATGCCTCCGAACGCCGCGTGTTGATGGTGTTCGCGCTGATCGTCGCCGCCTGGATTTTCCGCGCCGAGCCCTTCGGCGGCTGGACCGCCCTGGCCGGGCTGACCGGCGTGAACGATGCCAGCATCGCCCTGTTCGGCGTGCTGCTGATGGGCGTGATTCCGGACGGCCGCGGCAGCACCCTGCTCGACTGGCCGACCGCCGAACGCGTGCCCTGGGCCGCCCTGGTGCTGTTCGCCGGCGGTATCGCCCTGGCCACGGCCTTCCAGACCAGCGGGCTCGGTGAACGCATCGCCGCCCTGCTCGGCGGACTGCGCGACTGGCCGGCCTGGCTGCTGATCATCGGCATCTGCCTCGGCGTGACCCTGCTCTCCGAGATCGCAAGCAACACGGCGACCGCGGTCCTGCTGATGCCGATCCTCGCCGCCACGGCCACCGCGAGCGGCATCGACCCGAAACTGTTGATGGTGCCGGCGGTACTGGCCGCGAGTTGCGGCTTCATGCTGCCGGTGGCGACCGCGCCGAATCTCGTCGCCTATGGCACCGGCATGGTGCCCCTCCGGCGCATGATGCGCGAGGGCATTGCGCTCGACCTGATCGGCGTCGCCGTGCTGTCCGGCGTCTGCATCGCCTTCTTCTGGCGCTGAGGCTCAGAAGCGCGGATACAGCAACCAGGCCACCCAGCCCGCGAACGCGAGCACCAGCACCAGACCTTCGCGACGCGAGACCACGGCGTCGCCGCGGATCATCGGGAAGAACGCCAGCGCGAACGCGATCAACGCCGGAATCTCGACGTGCAGCAATGAGGTCGACAGCGCGAATGGTCGACCAAGCGCAAGCAGACCGACCACGAGCAGCAGGTTCACCACACTCGACGCCACCGCCGAGCCGACCACGACATTGCCGTGCCCGCGATGCGCGGCGACGACTGCGGTCGCGAGTTCCGGCAGGGCCGCACCGATGGCGAGCACGCTGAGCCCGACCCAGAGTTCGTTCATGCGGAAATGCGCGGCCATGTCGATCGCTGCGCCGACTGCGAGCCAGGCGCCATACCCGAGCACGGCGAAGCCGGCCACGATGCGCACCGCGTTGCGCAGGAGCTCCGTCTGCGTATTCGCTGCATACGCAAGCTCCTTGCGGACCGATTCGGACTCCTGCACCGCACTGCGCTTGACCGACCAGCCGAACACCGCGGCGGCGAGCAGCAACAGGCTGCCATCGACCTGTCCGAGGGTGCCGTCCTGACCCATGAGCAGCAACGCGACTGCACTGCCGATCAGCACCGGCAGCGCGAATCCGAGCAGGCGGAATCCGGTCGACAGCGGTTTGACCAGCGCAGACACGCCGATGATCAGACCCAGGTTGGCGATGCAGCTGCCGATCACCGTGCCCACGGCCAGCGCGTCGTGACCCCGCGCAAGCGCGACCGTCGCGATCGCCAGCTCGGGTACGGACGCACCCACCGCCACCAGCGCGAGACCGGCCGAGAATCCACCGACGCCTCGGCCCTGCGCCAGCCCCGATGCCCCTTTCAGGAACGAGTCGGCACCCAGCATCACCAGGATCAGGCCGCCGATCAACACGCCATAGGTTTCAAGCATCGTTCGGACCGCGAGTGGATGGGGCCATGCAGGATAGCGGCCGGCTTCACCTTCCCGCAAAAGTGCGCACCCCACAAAAAGAACACGGGGCCGGTTGCCCGACCCCGCGCGTCACGTCCGTGTGGACGCCCCGATCAATCGAGCGTGCCGTACACCGTCCAGCCCTGGGTCCAGTCGGTCATGACGCCACCGAAGGCGCCCTTGAACGCGGTGCGTTCGAAGAAGCTGTCGTTCGGCACGGCGACGCCGGTGCCCAGCAGCAAGGAAGCCGCCGCCGGGAAACGACCACTCAGACCGAGCGCGGCCGCAGCGCCATCGCTGTTGCCGGACTGGCCGCGATACCAGCTGCTGACGAGGAACGGATCGGATCCGGAATCCTCGAAGTTGGTCGTGCAGCCGAGTGCGGCGCCGCTCATCGTCAATGCACCGGTCGCGGTGAGCGACTGCGCCGTGCCGCTGGCGGTGAAAGTCGCGCTGTCGTTGAAGTTCAGGCATTCCTGACCGAAGCCGGTGGCAACGATGTTGTAGTAGTTGCCGCCCGAACCGCGACGGATGCGAACGCCTTCGTTGCCCGAGGCCACGCCCACCAGGGTGACGTTCGCGACCTTGGGTTGCGTGCGCGGCAACAGATCGAACGCGTTCGGCTTGTTGTCCGACTCGACGCCGTTCGAATCGCTCGAGGCCGTCGCCGTCTGCTTGCAGTAGGCGTACTGGATCTTGCCGGTGTAACCCTCGGCGAAATCGAGACAGTCGTCCTCGACGGCGGTGCCGACGTAATACTTCACGTTGACCGAACCGCCGAACATTTCGAGGCCGTCATCCTTGCCGGCGTGTACCTGGATGTGGTCGAGCACGGTGCCGCGACCAACGCCGAGCAGGGTCAGCGCGTTCAGTTCCTCGTTCTCGCGGATGACCTGGCCGGCGTAACGGATCTGCACGTAGCGCAGCGCACCCGAGGAGTCGTTGTCATCGTTGCCACCAAAGGTGACGTTCGAGTCCGCTTCGAAGGCACACGGCGTCGCGCCGGTACAGCTGTTGTTGACGGCATTGCCGGCCAGCACCAGACCGGCCCAGGAGCCGGGCACATCGGTCGGGCCGGTGAAGATGATCGGCGCGGTGGCCGTGCCTTCGGCGTAGAGCTTCGAGCCCGGCTGCACGACGAGGTAGTCGATGCCTTGTCCGATGCCCTGCACGATCGTGCCGGGCTCGATCGTCAGCGTGCCCGGCTGTGTGTTGCGGCCGCCGCCAACCGTGGTCTTGCCATTGATCAGGTAGGTCGCGTTGTTCGGCAGGGACAGGTTGCCGGTGATGGTCTGCGGCAGGATGCAGGCGCGCGGCAGGTTCTGGAGTTGGGTCGTGCCGTTCGGACAGGCGGTGAATTCGGTCTGGTAGGCGCAGCTGGCCGGCGCGCCACCGGCGCGGCTCAGGTCCATGTTGAAGTTCTGCAGGTTGCTGCCGGCGCCCGCGACGAAATCGAGTTTGACGCGGTTACAGCTCAGGAATTCGACGTCGAGCTTGCCGACCGCGGCACTGGTCGGCGCGGTGAAGGTATTGCCGAAGCTGCCGCCGGTGAAGCGGAACACGTCGACGCCGGACTTCTTCACGTCGCGGTCGCTGAACGGCACATTGGCCAGGACCCAGGACGGCTTGCCGTCGGCGTCATAGGTGTAGAACACGATGCCCATGATGCCGCCGCTGGCGGAGGTCTGGAACCAGTCGAAGTTCACGCCGCGACCGGACTGCGCGGCATTGAAGTACGTGCCTTCGAACTGTTTGTCGACGACGAGTGCGGCGTTCGCGGTGGAAGCGGCGAGCGAGGCGGCGACGGCAAACGTCAGCGCACGCAGATTGGAAACAAGACGCATGAGGGACTCTCCTGGAAGGGTGCACGCACCATAGGAAGCCGCGATGGCGCCGCTGTTTCAAGCAGACTGCAGGCAGATGACACCGGGCGCCGGAAATGCGAACGCCCCGCATCGGCGAGGCGTTCGTGATCGTCATGGCATCACGACGGCTCAGGACTGCGGGCGCCACTCCAGCGTCAGGCCGAGTTCGCGCCCACGTCGGAATGCGCGCGTGATCTCGTCGCCTTGCGTGAACTCGACCTTGGGATCGAGCAGGTTGCGCAGACGCAACTTGAGTGTCCACTCCGGATCGAACTGCTTGCGCAGGTTGAAATCGAGCGAATGGAAGTCCTGTTCGTAGATGTCCGGCGCGCCGAACACGCCGACCTGCGAAATGCGCTTGCCGAACACGTTGTAGAGCAGGGTCGCTTCGAGCGAATTGTCCGGCGTGCGATAGCCAAGCTGCAGGTTCGCGACAAAGGGTGATTGGCCCTGCATCGGCCGGGCATCGTTGGTCTGGATGTCGTTGACGCCGCCGAGGTCGATCTCGGAATCGATCCATGCGTAGTTGGCCGCGGTGTAGAAGTTCGTCCAGCGCTCGCCGAGGAATTCGAGACCACGGAAATAGTCGAGTTCGACGCCGCGGTTGCTGGCCGATTCGGCATTCGCCAGCGACAGCAGGCTGCCGGTGCCGGGCACCTGGATCTTCTCGATCGGATCGCTGAAGTCCTTCAGGAACAGCGCCGCCGAGAACGACTCGCTGTACGAGAAGTAGTACTCCCAACGCAAATCCAGATGCTGGATCGCGGTCGGCTTCAGGTCCGGGTTACCGATGGTTTCGAGGTCGAGCAGCGGGTCGGTGTAAGGCGCCGGCGACAGCTCGCGGAAATCCGGGCGCGACACGGTTTCGCTGTAGGACAGACGCCACTGCGCGGCGTCGGAATACAGCCAGGTGAAGGCCGCGCTCGGCAGCAGGTCGGAGGTCGAGATGCGCGCGATCGTCGGTGCGCCCGATGTGGCACCCAGCGCAAAGGTGCTCACCTCCTGATCGTTCGATTCGTGGCGCAGGCCAAGCGTGAAGCGATAGGCGCTCTTCCAGTTCAGGTCGGCGGTGACGAACAGCGCGTCGAGATCCTGTTCGGCGGTGTAGTTGTCGGTGCCGCGGGTGATCTCTCGCAACTGGAAGCCGTCGCTGCCGATGTTTCCCGGGGTGAAGATCTGGTCCGGCGTGGCACCGCCGATGACCAGCGGATCGTTCGCCAACGGACCGACACTGCCGAACTCGAAGCGGCGGATGTCGGATTCGCGTTCGCGACGCAGCAGGCCGCCGCCGGCCGAGAGATCCAGATAGGTCTCGTCGTTCAACATCAGCGGCAGCTTGAAGGCGAAGCTGAAGTCCTGGCTGTCGTCGACGAGGTCCGAGTACACGGTCGAGTTCGAATCCGAGCGGCGCGAGAACTGGAACTGTTCGGTGCTGTTGTTGCGGTCGTAGCGGTAACCGCGCGTGTTCGGCGACTCACGCGAGGCCTGGGCCAGCGTGTATTGCCAGTTCAGGCTGAGGTCGCGTGCGCCCGGGAAGCGATGTTCACCGGCGAATTGCGTCGCCAGCAGTTCGTTCTCGATCCACTCCAGATTGTAGAAGCGCGACACGTCTTCCGGATCTTCGGTATAGCCCTCGGCGACGCGGGCTTCGTCTTCCGTCGAACGCAACAGCATCGTGGTGTTTTTCAGACGATGGTTGTCGGAGAGATCGGCACCGATCGACAGGAAGCTCGAGAGCTCGGTGTTTTCCGTCGTGCGAGCGACATCCAACCCGCTCGCCTGCACCAGCGACCCGTCGCCAAGCACGGCGTAACTGTTGCGCTCCTCGTCGACGTGATCGAGCGTGTTCGCGTAACGCACTGCGCCGAGTACACCGACCGGGATCTTGCCCAAGTTGAAACTGTTGCCGATGGCACCGCTGAAGCTGCTGTTCGGCTTCAGGTCACGCGCGCCGACGGCATACCCTTGCGCCGCCAGCGCCTCACCGAAGCCTTCGAGCTGACTCGGTGTGAACCCGGTCGGATTGGTCGGCGAGGCCGGACGCAGAATGGTCCCGTCGGCGATCGCCTGGGCGAGCGCGTCCGGCATCTCGCGAGCGCCGTCGTCGAAGCCGGTCCAGTCGCCGCTGCCGCCGTCGTAACCGAGGCCGTCGTCGAAGGTCGCGCCACTGTCATAGCCGAGGCCAAAACCGAGCTTGGCGACAAAGCCTGCCGGCACGCCGCGGGTACGCAATTGCACCGTGCCGCCGCCGAATTCGCCTGGCAGGTCGGCGCCGTAGGACTTCTGGATAACGACACCTTCGAGCAATTCGGTCGGGAACAGATCCAGCGGCACGACGCGGCGCGTCGGGTCCGGGCTCGGGATCTGCGCGCCGTTCAACAACACGCTGGAATAACGATCACCGAGACCGCGCACGAAGACATAGCGACCGTCGACCACGGACAGACCGGTGACGCGCTTCAGCGTGCTGGCGGCATCAGAATCGCCGGTACGCGCGATCTGTTCGGCACTCACCGCCTCGGTCACCGCGGCCGTGGCGCGACGTTCGTCCGTGTACAGCTCCTGACCACCTTCGGTGTAACTGCCCTCGACTTCGACGCCGGACAGTTCGGTGGTGTCCTCGTCCTCAGTGGCGGGTTCCGGCGTCACGTCCTGGGCATGCACGGGCCGGGCCAGCGCCGCGGCAATCAATACGGACAGCAGCGCGACACGCGGTCGCAGCACGGGAGGGTTTTTCATGGGGAAGTTCCGCGAGAAGAAAGGGGGCGCGCGGGTCCGTCGCGCATCGCGGCGCAAACTAGGTCAAGGCAGTGACCGACCCGTGACGCAAAAGCTGCAGCGATGTTGCAGCGCGACTTACCCACAGAACGCCGAAGGCAGGCAGACTTACCTGTGGATATTCAACAAGGCGTCACGACAGTCTCGCAATCAATTGATTTTATTATCATTAGATCGATTTTCGCGCTGCGGCTTGCAGCGCCGGAACGGACCTGCTCCCGCCGATCCACACAAGGGTCCGGGGATTCGTCCACCGAGTTATCCACAGGCTGCCTGTCGCCCTGAACCGTGCCCGCGACCGGCCACGGGGCGCCGCTGTCTGCAATCCCGCACCACGACTACACTACGCGGCCTTTTTCCCTGATTCCGGATGCTTCCGTGAAAGAGCTTCTCTCCGGCCTGGTGCAGTCCAGCCTCGAACAGCTGCGCGCCGATGGCCGCATCGCCCTCGACACGCTGCCCGAGATCGTCTTCGAACGCACCCGTGCCAAGGAGTTCGGCGACTTCGCCTGCAACATCGCGATGCAGCTGGCGAAGCCGCTCGGGCGCAAGCCACGCGAGATCGCGGAACAGATCGTCGCGGCCCTGCCGGCGCATCCGTCGCTGGCCAAGGTCGACATCGCCGGGCCGGGATTCCTGAACTTCTTCGTGACCAGCGCGACGCTGCAGCAGGTCGTGACCCGCGTGCTCGACGACGAACGCTACGGCTTCGCCCCAAAGAACTCGCGCGAATCGGTCCAGGTCGAATTCGTCTCGGCCAATCCGAACGGTCCGCTGCATGTCGGCCACGGTCGCGGCGCGGCCTACGGTTCGACGCTCGCCAACCTGCTCGAGGCCGGCGGTTATCAAGTCAGCCGCGAGTACTACGTCAATGACGCCGGCCGGCAGATGGACATCCTCGCCATCTCGGTCTGGCTGCGATACCTCGAACTCGGCGGCGAGACCATCCGCTTCCCGGACAACGGCTACAAGGGCGACTACGTGCGCGGCATCGCCCGCGACCTGCGCCTCGCGGTGGGTGCCGAACTGCATCATCCGATCGCCACCGTGTTCGCCGACATTCCGGCCGACGAAGGCCAGGGCGGCGACAAGGAACAACACGTCGATGCGTTGATCGTGCGTGCCCGTAGCTTGCTCGGCGATGCGAACTACCGCCGCCTGTTCGAGGCCGGCCTCAAGGCCTGCCTCGACGACATCAAGCAGGACCTGGGCGAATTCCGCGTCGTCTACGACCAGTGGTTTTCGGAGCGCTCGCTCACGACGAGCGGCGCCGTGCAGCGCGCCATCGACGTGCTCACCGAGAAGGGCCACATGTACGAGAAGGACGGCGCGTTGTGGTTCCGCGCGACCGACTTCGGCGACGAGAAAGACCGCGTCGTGCGCCGCGACAATGGCGCGACCACGTATTTCGCGTCCGACATCGCCTATCTGCTGAACAAGTTCGATCGCGGCTACGACCGCGCCATCTACGTGTTCGGCGCCGACCATCATGGTTACGTCGCGCGCCTGAAGGCGGCGGCGCAGGGCCTGGGTGTCGACCCGGAGCGACTGGAGATCAAGCTGGTCCAGTTCGCCATCCTGTTCGAGGGCGGCGAGAAGGTGCAGATGTCGACCCGTGCCGGCCAATTCGTCACGCTGCGTGACCTGCGTCGCGAAGTCGGCGTCGATGCCGCGCGTTTCTTCTACGTCATGCGCAGCCACGACCAGCACCTCGATTTCGACCTCGATCTCGCGCGTTCGCAGTCGGTCGACAACCCGGTCTATTACCTGCAGTACACACATGCGCGTCTGTGCGGCCTGTTCCGCCAGGCGGTGGAGAAGTCGCTGCCGTATGACGAAGCGACCGCGCGTGCGTCGCTGGAGCAGTTGGGCGAACCACAGGCGCAAGCCGTGCTGGAACAGCTCGATCGCTTCCCGGAAGACCTGCGCGGCGCGGTCGAGATCCGTTCACCGCACCTCGTGGTCGCGGCACTGCGTGAACTCGCTGCGCGCTACAACGCCTTCTACAACGGCCATCACTTCCTGGTGGACGACGCCGCGCAGCGTTGCGCTCGCCTTGCGCTGGCTGCGTGTGTGCGCCGCGTGCTGGCGAATGGCCTCGGCATCCTCGGCGTGTCCGCACCGGAGACGATGTAATGGCCAAGCGCAATTCGCAGGCCAAGATGCGCCCGAGCGGCAACGGCGGCGGCGGCAAGCAGGTGCCGTGGTGGATCTGGTTCCTCGGCGGCCTGTTCTGCGGTCTCGGCCTGTCGGCCCTGGTGCTGATGAAGCAGTGGGCGCCGCAATTGCGCGGCGGCGAGGCGCAGGTCGTGAAGCCGGCCGCGCCGGCCGACGCGCCCGCCGCGAATCCGGACAAGCCGAAGTACGACTTCTACAGCGTGCTGCCGGAGATGGAAGTCGTCGTGCCCGATGCCGAAGTCAAATCGGCGGCGGCGACACCGCCGGCGGCGGACGCACAAGCCGCCGCGAACGCCACGCAGCGCTACATGCTGCAGGCCGGCTCGTTCCGGACCAGTGCCGATGCCGATGCGTTGAAGGCTCGACTGACCTTGATGGGCGTGGGCGCGACCGTGTCGGTGCAGGAGGTCAACGTCAACGGCACCGAGTACTTCCGCGTCCGTGTCGGGCCGTTTGCCGATCTGCATGGCGTCGATGCCGCCAAGCGTTCGCTGGAAGGCAACGGCATCAACGCGATCGCGCTACGCGAGAACGCGCCGTAAGGCGAACGCGGCGCCGCTCGCGGGCGCACGCGTTCGGAACTCGCGTCTACAGCTGGGCGATGGTCTGGGTCAGCGAATAGGTGACGTGGACCACGGCGATGCCGGACGTCACCGGCGCGCCACCGTCGAGCGGACAGAAGCGCACCGACTTCGATTTCGCCGCCGTCGCCGCGGAACGGTCCAGCGCGCTGGAGCCGCTGCCCTTGAGCAGACTGACACGCTGGGCGGCGCCCTGGTCGTCGAGCACGAGCTTGAGCGACACCGTGCCGTGTTCGCGATGACGACGTGCCTGCGACGGATAGCGCCAGGGATTCGGTGCATCGGTCTTCGCAACTGCGTTGGGTGCGTCGGCGCAGGGCGCCACCTGCACCGCGGATTCGGCACTGACGGCACCGACGAACAACAAGGCGGCCAAACCGCCGATCACACGCTTCATGATGGATCTCCCCGGCCGAACGACGGCCTGCGGGAGAGAAACTAGGCGCGATTCTTCAGCGCGGCAAGACCACTGTCATGCGGGTGTCACACAACTGTGCTCGGCCTCATTCGAAGCCATCACGGAACAGGATCTGGGTAGGCGTGCGGATTTCCAGAATGCGGCCAGCCGAAGCGATGGCGGCGGCATGGTCGATCGCGTAGAGACGACCCTGTCGATCTTCCGCGAAGGCCACCAGGCTGTAACTCGATGGTTGCGAGCTGGCGTCCTGCCAGACGCCGTCCGCGGTCCAGCTGCCACCGCCACCCTGGGTCGCGCTGAAGATCTCGCCAGTGCAGGAATCGCCGTAGAAGTAGACGCCATTCATCGCCGCGAAGTCGCCGCGATACCGATAGCCACCGGCGATCGAGCAACGACCCGCGCTGTGCGAATAGTCGACAATCGGCGGCAAGGTACCCGCACAGGTGCCGCCATTCGCCGTGATGAATCCCTCGCAGCCTTTCCAGCCGTAATTGCCGGCACCGGCGGACGCGGCGATTTCCAGATCGACTTCCTCGCGCGAACCCTGGCCGACGTCGCCGACCAGCAGGTCGCCGGTGATCCGGTCGAAGCTCCAGCGCCACGGATTGCGCCAGCCGTAGGACCAGACCTCGTCGCAGATGCCGGCGCCGCCATTCGTGCCCGCATACGGGTTGGCGTCGCCGACCGGCGTCGGAATGGCATATCCGGCGGAGCCGTCGCTGTAGTCGGCGCAGAGTTCGTTCGCACCGGCCGGCGTGGTGTTGTTGACGTCGATGCGCAGGAACTTGCCGAGCAGGGCGCGCGACTGCGCATTGCCGTTGCCGGTCGACGTGAAATTCGAATCGACCGGACAGCCGGAGTTGTTGCTGTCGGTCGTGGCCAGATCGGCCGGATTCAGCGTCTGCGCGCGATTGCAGGGATCGTTGGCGCTGCCGCCGTCGCCCATGCCGATGTACAGGAAGCCATCCGGCCCGAAGTGGATGTCGCCGCCATTGTGGTTGCTGAAATCTTGGTCGATGCGCAGCACGACGCGACAACTCGCGGTATCCGCCAAGGTGCCGCCGTTGACGGTGTACCGCACGATGGCGGTGTCGCCACGGGCATCGGAGAAACTCACGAAGACGAAGCCGTTGTTGGCGAAATCGGGATGCAGGTCGAAGCCGAGCAGGCCGCGTTCGTCGCCGAGCGATCCGGGATTGGTGAAGCCGAGCGTCACCGTGCTGGCGGAGGGCGCCATCTGGCACAGCGTCGACGCGTTGTTCAAGGTCAGCAGCGGTGTCGGCTGCACCACGAGGTTGTCGACGACGACGATCACGCCATTCTGCTGCACGACATAGAAGCGACCGCCGCCGGCATCACGCATCGCAAGCGGGCGCGTCACGCCGGTGATCACCGGTGTCAGCGTGACTTCGGGCGGGACCGCCGCCTGCACGGACAGGCCAAGGAGCGGGGCGACGAACAGCGTGAACTTCCTGGCGAACATGACGGGTTCCGAGCGGACGCCGCGCGAGGGCGCGGCCACGCCGGAAGCTTAACGATTCTTGACGTTCCCCGCGTGCGCGCCGTCGCGCTTTGGAAGATGCGTCAGCCGCGTCGTTTCAGTCGGATCAGACCCGAAGTGTCATCGTCGCCGCGGCCTTCTGCCATCAGCGTCGCGTAATTCGCCAGCGACAGATCGACGATGTCGTGGTTGACGCCGGCCGCGACCGCGAGTTCGCGCACGATCTTCAGGTCTTTGTGCAGCAGCTGCAGCTTGAAGCCGACCGCGAACTCGTCGCGCAACATGGTCGCGCCGCGCTTGTCCATGAACCAGTTTGCGGCCGCACCCGCACCGAGTGTCGGCAGCAATCGCTCTGCATCGAGGCCGAGCGCTTCGCCGAGTGCGAGACCTTCGCAGACGGCTTGCGCGATGCCGGCGACGATGACCTGGTTCACGGCCTTGGTGTTCTGTCCGGCACCGACCGCGCCCATCAAGGTGATCTTCGCGGCGAACGCATCGATCGCCGGACGCACGCGGTCCAGCGTCGCCGCATCACCTCCGGCCATCACGCTGAGCTTGCCGTTCTTCGCACCTTCGACACCGCCCGAGACCGGTGCGTCGATGAAGTCGGCACCGACCGCGCGCAGCAACTCGGCCGCGCGCTTGGCGCTGGTCGACGCGATCGTCGAGGTGTCGACGAGCACGAAGCCCGGCATCGCATGTGTCGCCAACGCTTCGGCGAGCGTGAGCACGTCGCTGTCCGCGGTCACGCAGCTGACCACGACGTCGCAGTGCGTGGCGAGCTCGCCTGCGTCCGCGAACGCCTGCACGCCCGCATGATCGGCAGCGAAGCGCGTCGCCTTGTCGTGCGTGCGATTCGACACGGCGAAGAGCAAGCCCAGTCGATGCAGATGCCCGGCCATCGAACCACCCATCGCACCCAGGCCAACGAATCCAACCCGAAGCGTGCTCATGCGTGCGGCGTCTCGTGCAGATAGGTATAGGCGGTCAACCCGGTTTCGAGATCGGCGGCGATGCGTGCAGCGAACGCGGCGTCGATGTTCGCCTTGTCGACCTTGGCCTTGAACGCGGCGCGCAGGTCGTCGGCGTCGAAGCCGACGTAGCCGAGCACGCGGTCGCAGCTGTCGCCGCGGCGGGCGTTCGACAGCGTGAAGCCGGCGCCATCGACGCGCACGTCGACGGTGTCGGTGTCACCGAACAGGTTGTGGATGTCGCCGAGCGTTTCCTGGTACGCGCCGACCAGGAAGAAGCCGAGGCGGTACGACTCGCCGGCGCGCAGCGGATGCAGTGGCAGGCTGGCATCGACGCCTTCGGAATCGACGTACTGGTCGATGCGGCCGTCGGAATCGCAGGTCAGGTCGGCGATCACGCCGTGGCGCGTCGGCCGCTCGCCGAGGCGTTCGATCGGCACGATCGGAAACACCTGGTCGATCGCCCAGATGTCCGGCATCGACTGGAACACCGAGAAGTTCACGAAATACTTGTCGACCAGCTTCTCGTTCAATTCGTCCAGCGTTTCGCGGTGCGAACGTTCGTCCGGCTTCAGCAGGCCGCGCACGCGGTGCGCGATGGCGTAGTAGAGCGCGTCGAGTGCGGCGCGCTCGGCCAGCGCGATCTCGCCGTGCGCGTACATCGCCTGGCCTTCGGCGAGGTAGTGCTGCGCCTCCTGGTACAGCTCCAGCGCCGGGCGCGCGTCGAGCGCGGCATGGATCTCGCGCAGATGGCGCATCGGCAGCGATTCCTTCGCCGCCACCGGCGGCACGCGACCCTCGGGCGCGGTCTCGACTTCGCTGACGTTGGCGACCAGCACGGCGTGGTGCGCGGTCATCGCGCGGCCGGCCTCGGTGATCAGGTGCGGCGCGCGGATGCCGTGTTCGCGACAGGCAATGGCGACCGGTTCGACGATCGTCGCGGCGTATTGCTCGAGACCGTAGTTGATCGAACAGAAGCTGCGCGAGCGCGTGCCTTCGTAGTCGACGCCGAGGCCACCGCCGACATCCATGTAGCGGATGTCGAAGCCGAGCTTGTGCAATTCGACGAAGTAGCGCACCGCCTCGCGCATGCCGCCGGCGATATCGCGCACGTTCGAGAGCTGCGAGCCCATGTGGAAATGCACGAGCTTGAGCGCATGGCGCAGGCCGGCCGCATCGAGATCATCGAGCAGTTCGGTGAGTTGTCCCGGCGACAGTCCGAACTTGGCCTTGGCGCCACCGGTGTTCTGCCACTTGCCGGCGCCGATGGTCGCAAGACGCATGCGCACGCCGAGCAGCGGGTCGACGCCGAGGTCGCGCGCTTCCTCGATCACCAGCTTCAGCTCGCTCGGCTTCTCGATGACGATGAACACGTCCAGCCCGAGCTTGCGTCCGATCAGCGCGAGACGGATGTATTCGCGGTCCTTGTAGCCATTGCAGACGACGATACCGCCCTTGGACAGCGCCAGCACCGCGATGAGTTCGGGCTTGGAGCCGGCTTCGAGGCCGAAGCCTTCACCGCCGCTCGCAGCGAGTTCGCCAGCGACACTGTGGTTCTGGTTGACCTTGATCGGGAACACGGCGGTGTAGCCACCCTCGAAGTCGGCGTCGTGCATCGCCTTCGCGAAGGCCGCCTGCATGCGCGAACGCTTGTGCGACAGGATGTCGTTGAAGCGCACCAGCAGCGGCAGCTTCAGTCCGCTGGCTTCGGCCGCGGCCACGACCTCGGGCAGTGCCAGCGCGGTGCCCTGCGGACCCTGAGGCTGCACTTCGATGCGACCTTGGGCGTCAACATCGAAATAACCTTCGCTCCAGTGCGCGATCGAATATGTCTGTCGCGCCCGCTCTATCGTCCAGTCGCCCATCGTCCACTCCACACGCAGCGGCAAACCGGCCGCCCCGGACCCGAAAGGGCGCGTAGTGTAGCGATCACGCCGCGCCGCAGGACTCCGGGCGCGGGACAGTGCGGCGCGGATTCAGGAAGCGCGACGCATCGCCAGCATGCCGGCGAGCAGCACGACCGTCGCGAGCAGGATCAGACCCTGGCGCGGCAACGCCGGCACCGGTACCTTGGGTCCGGCCTCGCCGGCAGCAGGCGGCAGCGGTGCCGAGCCGAAACCGTCGACGTAGACGTAACCGGCATGGCCACCCAGCGAACAATCAGCGGCGATCACCGTCAGCTCGATGCTTTCGCCAACCGCATTCGCCGGCAACACCGCGTCCACGTCCTGGAATGGCAGGTACTTCCAGTTGCCGGTGCCGGTCAGGAAATTAGCGTCCGGCTGGCCGGAGTAGGCGATCTTCTCGAACAACACGCTGTTGTCCGACACGCGCCGGATGGCGACGTAGAAGTACGGCTGCTGCTCGGGCGAGTGACCGGGATCGTCCATCACCGGTGCGTAGGCGAAGCGGATGTGCGGCAAACCGTCGGCGGGATCGATGTCGGCCGCGGTGACCTGCACCGTCTGCTTCAAGGTCGTGACCAGTGCACCGGTGTTCTCGTCGTTGATCTTGGCGGTGTGTTGGCCGATCCGCGCGAGTACGATCTCGGGCGCATTGGCATCGGTGATCTCGCCGACGACCGAAGCCGGACCCGGTGTGCTGCCAGTGATCTGGATGCTGGCCGCCGTGAATGGCGGTGCGCCGGCCAGTCCCGGATTGCTGCCACCGCCGATGGTCCAGCCGGACAGATCGCCCTGCTCGAAACCGCCGTTCTGGAACTGCGCATGCGTCAAAGACGCCCCGCACAGGGTGAATGCTGCGATCAGGAAGCGACCAAGCGTTTTCATTCGTTGACTCCGTGTCAGGGTGAGAAGCGAGGCCGCACACGATAGGGTGACGACCAACGACCACCCACCCCGCAAATGCGGGGGAAGAGGGGTTCAGGGTCGCTTCGGCAAAGCCGGAGACACATCGCTACAATGCGCGCCCCCTTCGACCTGCCGGACACGGAGTTCGCCCATGAGTCTCGATTCGAACTGGTTCTCGGAGCCGCATGAACTCGCGGGTTCGGCCATCTCGTTCCGCATCAAGCGCAAGCTGGCGGAGGAACAGACGCCGTTCCAGAAGATCGAGATCTACGAGACCACCGATTGGGGCAACCTGATGGTGATCGACGGCTGCGTGATGCTGACCACGCGCGATAACTTCCTCTATCACGAGATGATGTCGCACCCGGTGCTGTTCACCCACACCAGCCCGAAGCGCGTCGTCATCATCGGCGGCGGCGACTGCGGCACGCTACGCGAAGTGCTGAAGCACCGCGAAGTCGAATCGGTCGTGCAGTGCGACATCGACGAGCGTGTGACGCGCCTGGCCGAGCAGTATTTCCCGGAACTTTGCGATTCCAACAACGATCCGCGCGCGAAGCTGATGTTCGACGACGGCATCGCCTACATGAAGAATCTCGACGCCGAATCGATCGATGTCGTCATCGTCGACTCGACCGATCCGATCGGTCCGGCCGAGGGTCTGTTCAACGAGGCCTTCTACCAGAGCTGCCTGCGCGCCCTGCGTCCGGGCGGCATCCTGGTGCAGCAGAGCGAATCGCCGCTGGTCCACAATGACCTCACCAAGGCCATGCGCAACGCGATGAAGAACGCCGGCTTCGCGCACCTGCGCACCCTGCCGTTCCCGCAGCCCTGTTACCCGACCGGCTGGTGGAGCTGCACGATGGCGCGCAAGCACCTCGACCTGAACACGTTCCGCGAGCGCGGCGCGGCGACCAAGCAGTTCCTGACCAAGTACTACAACGCCGAGACGCACAAGGGTGCATTGGCGATGCCGAACTTCCTCGGCGAATTCCTCGGCGAGTGATCGCGGCCAGAAGCCGCGTCTACTTCCAGAACGGAATGCGATACGGCGCCGGCTTCTTGCCGGCGTCGTCGTCTCTGGGGTTCGCCAAGGCCGCGGTCTGCAGGACATGGCGGCCATGCGGAAGTGCACGCGCATCGATCATGAACAGCAAGCCGCGCAGCTGCGATCCGGGCAACACCACGACATCCGGCGACACGGCCACCGCTTGACCGTCGACGCGCACGTCGGCCAGATCGCGATAACACGCCAGCAAGGCCGCGTGGTCGGCGGCAGCGGTCTTGTCGTCCAGGGACTCAGGCAGCGGCAACTTGGCCCAGATCTTGGGGCAGTGTTTCGCGATGGCCGCTTCGTGTCGCGTGGGATGGAAGGGCACCACCAGTCGCAACCAATCGCCCTTCAGCTGGGCGGAGTCCAGAAAAGGCATGCGCGACAACGGATCCTGCTCACGTCGTTGATCGCGGTAATGCTGCGGCAACACGGCATAGCCGGATTCGGCATGCGCGGGTATCGACGAGTAGTCACCGATGGCGGTGCTGGTGCGGCGCATCACCATGTTCGTCGCATAACCCAGCAACACGGCGAGCAACGCCGTCAGATAGACGAACATGAAACGCCCGAAGCCGAGTCGCGTCATCAGCGTCGTCGACAGCACGTTGAGGAAACGCGGCTGCATCGACCGCTGATAACGCGCCAGCACGGCGGCAATGACCCGGGCGACACGCCCTTCGCGATTCAGGCGGCGCCCGAACATGGAGTCGGCGAGTGTGGCCAGGACCAGCGGACCCAGCCCGATGCCGAGCATCACAAGCATGATCGTCCCGATCGGCGCTTCCGGCCAGAACCAGACCACGGCCAGGATCGGCGCCACGAGCGTCGCCGGTGCGAGTACCCCGAACACCGTGATCGCGCCGAACAGGAAGACGATCGTCGCAAGGTTGTCGAGGCGCTCGATCTCCTCCTCGACGCGCGCGGTTTCGCGGCGTGCGACCTCGCGCCCGATGGGGCCGCCGCGCAGCCGTTCGAAATCCGGACCCAGCGGAAAGACCGAACGCAGCCCGAGCAGGGAGATCCAGAATCCGCGAACGGCCAGGTGGGCGATGAACGTCGCGAGCAGCACGTAGATCGCGGCACCGGCATACATCGCGAGAATGCTGGCGATCTGCAACACGCCGCCACCGAGCCGCGCCAACAGGGGTTCGACGGCGGCATTGAAGGCATCCGGCAACTGCAGCAGGCCGAACACCGTCGCGCCCGACAGCAGCATCTCCATTTACCAGGTCGGCGTGGTCTTGGCCGGGATCGCGTCCGGCGTGGCAGCGTCCTGCTGCGGCTCGGGTGTGCTCACAACGCGTCGGCGTCGAGTTCGCCGGTGCGGATGCGCACGACGCGGTCAAGCTGGTAGACGAAGATCTTGCCGTCGCCGATCTTGTTCGTGTTCGCGGCCTGCATGATGGCTTCGACCGCGCGATCGCACTGGTCGTCCGCCACGGCGATCTCGACCTTGATCTTGGGCAGGAAGTCGACCACGTATTCGGCGCCGCGATACAGCTCGGTGTGGCCCTTCTGGCGCCCGAAACCCTTGACCTCGGTGACGGTGATGCCAGTCACACCGAGTTCGGCCAGCGCCTCGCGCACGTCGTCGAGTTTGAACGGCTTGATGATGGCCATGATCATTTTCATGCGCGGGCTCCGTGGGACCGCGCGAGCTTAGCGGCAGCGCGGGCATGGCGGCGATGCCCGCATCGGTCCATGCCTTTGCGAAATTTCCTAGGCACAATTCGGATTCCGTCCGAAGCGGCGCGCATGGAGCGCGCCGTAGTCTGACGGCCATCGAGGAGGTGAACCATGATCAATGTCCGAGCCATCGACGAACTCGCACAGCGTCTCGCGACGCTGGTCCCGCCGGGATTCGACGCCGCCAAGGACGATCTGGCGAAGACCTTCCGCGCCACCCTGCAGTCCGGCTTGGAGCGGCTGAACCTGGTGACGCGCGAGGAATTCGACGTGCAGCAGCTGGTCCTGCTGCGCAGCCGCGAAAAGCTGGAAGCGCTGGAGAAGCGCTTGGCCCAGCTCGAAGCGGAACAGCGTTCGCCCTGACCTCGACCGTCAGCGGGCAGCGTCGGCCTCCCCCGGGGCCGTAGGCGGAACGGACTCCGCCGCCCGTGTTCTTTCAACGCCGCTTCGTGCGGCGTTTTTTTATTGCGGACGGTTCAGGCTCTCCGGAATGAAGCCTTCGGCCGACAGGGAGCGGATGACCCCGCGGATCAAGTAACTGTTACTGAAACCCAGCGTGTATTGTCGAGCGCCTTCGGCGATCGGCATCAGCATCTTTCGCTCGACCAGCTTGCGAATCTGATAGGTGCGCTGAGTGTCATTCATCTCCGGCATCGCGACTTCCAGATCTTTCTTCATGACGCGCCCCAACTGCGCGGCCTTCAGCAACACCCGTTCTTCCGTGGGCGTGACCAGCGCTCGCTCGCGGGCATGACGCAGTGCCGGAATCAGGATGCGTTCCTGCAAGTACTCCTGATCGGCCAGTCGGTCTACCTTTTTCAGCTCGTCGCGCATTCCTTCGAGCACGTACACGCACCACGCTTCTTTTCCATCCAGCGTGCCGGTATCGGCTCTCCCGAGCATGGCGTAGTAGCGGTCACGGTCATTGCAAAAAACCGCGGTCGGATTCAGTACGCGCCCGCCGGCTTTCACGTTGAAGCCGTACTTGATGAGGAGCGCATAGGTGAGCAGCCGGACCACACGACCATTCCCGTTCCCGAACGGATGAATCCAGGCGAACCGATGATGCGCCAACGCGACCTTGATCAGATCGTACTTGGGCGGATCCGCGCGATTGACGAATGCGACCAGTTCGCTCATGTACTGATCGACCTGCGCTCTGCTCTCGGGTGGAAGATGATCGGACCGGGAAATCGAGACCGAACGCATTCGATAGGCGCCTGGCGTGTCGTCCCCCTCTCGCACGAGACCCTCCACCGTGAGTTGGTGCAGTTCGCGCACGAAATGCTCCGTGATGTCCTGGCCCGGCTGAAACTGCTCTTCGATATAGCCCATAGCTGTTTCGATATTCGCCATCTCGCGCAGGTGGTCGCTCGGAGGTGCTGATTGCACCTCCAGTCGGCTCTCCACATAGTCGGCCAACGTTGTGTGATTGCCCTCGATCCGGGCAGAACCAAGGCTTTCCAGCATGTGGAAGATGCGTTTGAGCTGAAAAAAGACAGAGGGCGGCGTACTACCGCCCAATCGAAGTCGGCGAAGGTATTCAAGTTCCAGCCCGACATCGACCAATGCCGAATCGAAGGCCGGATTCAGCAGTGCCAAGTCTTGATGGTGGAAGGCAGGCATGTCCGCGATCCTGTATCGGAAATCGGGAAGGGCTCGTGTTGCGATCTCGAATCGGCCCGAATCATATCTGGAATATGAGCAGTCAATTCATTGTTCTGTAAAGATTAAATTTCTGTTGATCGATGCATTCTTGTGGAAATACGCGACGGAAATTCTGCAATCCGCTAATCAGGAATCTTCACCTCTGCTGCGAAACATCGCAGCACCGGTTCCGACAAGGACCGAGGAATCGTCTGCCGTGACGACCTAGCCTGAGCCTACCTGCACGGACATCGCGATGAGGCTCATGTCGTACACCACTGCTCGCCACAACACCCAGGGACGCTGCCCGGTCGCGCGGCGAGGGAGGGCGGCATGAGCCTCGCCATCGTGCATGCGCGTGCCGCGCTCGGCGTCGAAGCGCCGCGCGTGAACATCGAGGTGCATCTTTCGGGCGGCTTGCCCGGCACGAACATCGTCGGATTGCCGGAAGCAGCGGTGCGCGAAAGTCGTGACCGCGTCCGCTCGGCCTTGTTGAATGCCAGCTTCGATTGGCCACAACGTCGGATCACGATCAATCTGGCGCCCGCGGACCTTCCGAAAGAGTGCCATTTATAGAATTAACACCGCTGCTTGCGCACTACGACCGTCATATCGGAGGATTGAACCCGTCTCAGCCAGCGGACGGGCACATGAGCGGAAGGATTCGGCACACGTTTGGCTTGCAGTCACCCCACTTCATACGGGCAATCTTGGGCGTCTCAACTAAGGAGAACGGTCCCGATCCCTTCGTCGATGTGTGTTTGGCGCCACTTCCTCCGGCACGAGGCAACTCAATCATCTGTTCGGTGCCACTCGGCGAATTGATCGACCTCCACGCCGGTGCGGTCATTCGCGAAAACGTCGTCGCCGAAGATCACTTGCTCCAACGATTCACGTTGGGGATGACGTTTACCGGCAAGGAAAAAGTATGCGGCCGCGCCGAGATGGATCGATTCGCGGTTGAACAAAGTGATGTGCGGCAGCCAACTCAGTTTCTCGAAGTTCAAGAGGACTCCGGCCGCACGATCTACATTTCGATGTCTGAGATCTTCAGGTTCTACTACTTGAGCAGCTCAGTCATCGGGCGGGCGCTTCTCACGGACGCAATCCTCTCCCCGCAGCAGAACATTTACGCGCCAAAGCACACTGTCCAACCAGACGAACATGGCGCCGGTTTCCTCGTCTTGCGCAGAGGGATGAACAAGAACGACTTGTTAGCCATTGCCAGGTTGGTTCTCTCTCCCGACAAGATCGGCCTGAAACGCGCAGAGAGCATCTACCTGTACAAGCGCGACCGACGATCCGGTTCGGTGCTGCGCTTGGCCGCTCATCCTCCGTTCGACGGGCCCACTCGGCTTCAGTGCCGTGGAATCGCGCTTGGAAATCAGGAGACCTCACCATTGCTGATCACGCGCATAGA